>NZ_JBANEW010000069.1:0-70627 GCF_049890855.1 Lacrimispora sp. 38-1
TTTTCAGAGTCTGTTTCTTATTATTTGATGATTGATTTAAATTCTAAACTGATGTATACTGTCAGTACATAAATCTCGTAAGCGTTCACGTAAGCCAACGCACTGTCTGACCTATCTGGTTGGAGGGTGTGTTTTTTGCGTTCTCCTTCAGGCAGAAATATAATTAAAAGGAGATAAAAGCTATGAGAAAAGAATTGGATTTGGAGACTGACACATTGGAAAGATATCAGACTTACATTGAAGACCTGTACAATGTAACAGCTTCTCTGCAAAAAAAAGAGTTTGTAAACAAAACCGGGTGGAAGGATTTTGTACCGGTTGTGGACGACGACGCGGCACGCTTTCTGCAATTAATTTTACAAATCAAGAAGCCAAAGAATATCCTTGAAATTGGTACCAGCATTGGATTTTCGGCAACTTCCATGGCACTGTCTGCCAGAGAGTATGGCGGATCAATTACCACAATCGAGTTTGATCCGGCTGCTGCCAAACAGGCAAAAAATAATTTTATCCGTTCCGGTGTTGACAGTACCATACAAATCCTGGAGGGTGATGCATGCCAGATTGTCCCCGGCTTTTCAGACTCCTCTTTTGATTTTATTTTTCAGGATGTGGATAAACAGCTTTACCCCTGTCTGCTTAAGGATTGTATCCGTATTTTAAAACCCGGCGGTATTTTCGTTGCCGATGATGCCTTATTTCCTGTGATGGATCTGGATTCAAAGTGGGACAATCAGGTGAAACCTGTAGAAAAGTTCAACCACCTTGTGGCCAATTCTACAGAATTAAGCAGCACTCTGCTGCCAATTGGAGACGGAATGATTGTTGCAGTCAAAAAGTAATCTGTTAATTTTAATAACTATCGATCAACTGTGAAACAGGCTGACTTCTTTTTCCCGGAGTCAGCCTGTTTTTGCATAATAACGCTATCCTGTAACAGCTAGCTTTCAATAATATCTAATATTTCTCTCATTGATGTCTGAAATTCAGCATCTGATGAATTTTTAAAAATCAGCAGATCATCGTTACAGCTGGGATCATCTAATTCTTCCGGTATGTCAAAATTAACACCAGCGATATATTCTTCCCAATTATCCAGCTTCCACTGGTCGCGGTCACTGTTTCGTTCAATCATTCTCTGCCTGCATACCTCCACATCCGTCTGAACCCATATTACGGTAAGCTTTGCATTTTTTCTGGCAAGCTTCTCCCGCAGATCATTCATGTACCCGGTATTTCGGATTTCTCTTGTAAAAGGAGCATTAATCAGCACAATATCATCATACTCTAATGCCTCCATGGCAAGATCAATGATTGCCGAATACTCATAATCTCGGATATTTGCTTCAAAAAAATCAGAACTTCTGTTGTATTCCTGACCTGCAACCACAAATATCTGCTTAGATAAAACAATCAGAGTATCCTTATCAAGATAAACAACGTGTTTGAGATTCTTTGCAAGCTGTCTGGAAATATATGTTTTTCCGCTTGCGGGTGGAGATGTTACCAAAATCAGTCGTTTCATATTTACCACTCTCCTGTCATGTCTTAATTTATTTCCTCTGCCATTCGGTATCCTACTCCCATTTCCGTTAAAATATATTTAGGAATACCTGGATTCGATTCAATTTTTCTTCGGATATTCGCCATATTAACACGCAGTGTATGACTGTCATCGGCATATATCCCCCATATCTCCTTTATGATATAATCGTGGGTAAGTACTTTCCCTGCGTTTTTTGACAGTAAAGCCAGGATTTTATACTCTACCGGAGTCAGATGAACCATATTTCCGTCAAGAAGTACCATTCGTTTTCCGAAATCAATTTCAAGATCACCAATGGTGACCTTCTCCGCTCCATTTAATTCCCCTCCCATGCTTTGCGGGCTGTGCCGCAGCGCTGTACGTATACGGGCAAGCAGTTCAGGTGTCCCAAATGGTTTCACGATATAATCGTCCGCACCTAAATCAAGGACTTCTACTTTCTCCCTCTCATGTCCCCGCGCAGAAACTACGACGACCGGAATTTTTGACCACTCCCGTATGCTCTTTAATACTTCCACACCATCGATATCGGGCAGGCCCAGATCAAGCAGAATCACATCAGGATTATAAGACGCAGCAACGGAAAGTCCGCCCTTACCAGTGCTTGATTTTGTAACCCGATACCCGTTGGAGTTTAAAATCGCGGTAATAAAGTTGCAGATGGCATCTTCGTCCTCTATAACCAGGACCATTGGTTTTATATCCATTAATTATTCACTTCCTTCCATCGGTAATGAGAATTGGAAGACTGCCCCTCCCTCTAACCGGTTATTCGCTTCCATAGTACCGTTATGCGCCTTTATAATTGTCATGCAGATAGACAGACCGATCCCCATTCCCCTGGATGAATCGGAACTTTTGTTTCCATTTGGCACATAACTTGTGAAAAGATAAGGATAGTCCTCTTCTGCTATTCCTTTTCCATGGTCAAGCACCTGAAATAAAGCACTCTCACCTTTCTTTATTAAAACAAGTTCAACAGAAGAATCATCCATCGAATGTTTAATGGCATTTTCCAGTAAATTAATGAGTACCTGAGCAATCAGGGTTCCATCCATAGGAACCTCCAGAAGCTCATCCGGCACACTGACAGTGATATTACGCTGGGGGAATCTCTTTTTAATTCGTCCAACTGCTTCAGCGATAACTTCCTCAGCGGCTTCCGGACTTTTTGTTACTTTGGAAGCACTCTCGTTAATACGGGTTACGGACAGAAGATTTTCTACCATACGCAAGAGCCACTGTGCCTCCTCTTGAATATCCGCATTAAGCTTTTCACTGGTTTTATCATCAAGAGTATTCTTATTTTCACGTATGACAGAGCTGGCACCAAGAATTCCTGCAAGGGGTGTACGAAGATCATGAGCAATTGCCCGTAAGAGGTTGCTCCGCATTTTTTCTTTCTCTGCCTCGACAATAATGCTCCGCTGCTCATCAGACAAACGCTGGCGTTCCAGGGACATGGCAACCTGGGAGGCTATCATGCGTAAAAATAACCGGGTATTGTGATCCAATGTACCTTTTAAACAGGAAATACCTAAAACCGCAAGCACCTTTCCCTGGGATATAACGGGCATGTAAAATGCAGCCGCTCCCATGAGCGTATCCGTTCCCGCTCCTGCCCGTTTCTGATTGAGAAAAACCCAATGAGCCACAGCCTTCTCATCTGCTGAGTTAAACAAAGATCCATTTACATCATCCGGTGCCTGCCTGACACTTCCATCGTCTCCCTGTTCAGGATCATCGGCAAAAAAGATAACTGACCTGCCAAACAAATTGACAATGTATTCATTTGTCAGGGCAACGATATTTTCAAGTCCTCTGGTTATAAGCAGCTTTTTGTTGATTTCGTAAAGAACCTCGGTTCGTCGTTCCCTTTGTACCGCGAGACTTGCCTGAGTCTTGATTCGTACTGTCATTGTGCTTGTGATCAGAGCGACCAGCAGCATGATAAGAAATGTAATGGGATATCCTGCCTGTATCGTGTTAAAAGTAAAATAGGGTTCCGTGAAAAAGAAATTAAAGGTCAATACGCTGACAACCGACGCAATCACTCCGTATACACGCCCTGCAGTAACCCTTGAAATGACCAGAACTGAGAGTATATAGGCCATAATTACATTCTGATCACCGATACCCAGGCTGCGCAGTCCAAGACTCAGCACAGTGGCAGCCGTTAACAGACCCAGGGTCTTAGCGAAATCCAGCCAGGAAAAGTTAAACTTTTTAATCGGGATTTTTTTGCGGGGTTTTTTATAATTCCGGCGGATTGTACTGCCGGGTATGATGTATACCTCGATATTTGGCAGGTATGAAATCAGTTTATCCTCAAAGTCCAATTCAAACAGATTCTTAAGCGTTTTTTTATTCCGGCTTTTCCCTACCACTATGTTTGTAATGCCCGACAGCTTTGCATACTCGGAGACCGAATCCGCAATATCATGACCGGAAAGAGTAACAATTTCGGCACCAAGTTTTTCAGCCAGATCCATATTTGTACGGATTGTTTTTTGCTGCTCCTCTGTCAGATCATTGCTCTCAATACTCTCAACATAGAGCGCCACCCAATGTGCATGAAAGGCGTCAGCAGCCCGCGCCGTCCACCTGATACATCTAGCTGAGGAGGGAGACGGTCCGATACAGACTAACATCTTGGTATTAGCCAGTTTTTGAGATAATCGCCGTTCATTCTGATTTTCATTGCTGATTCTGTCTGCTGCTTTTCGCATTGCAATTTCCCGCAGCAGCTTTAAGTTGTCAAGAGAAAAGAAATTGAGCATGGCAGTCTGAGCCTGATCAGGCCTGTAGATCTTTCCCTCCTCAAAGCGCCGGAGCAGCTCCTGCGGCTCTATATCAACAAGTTTTATCATATCGGCACGTTCAAAGATATAGTCAGGAACCGTCTCTTTCACTCTTATTTTTGTTATGTCCTCAATCACATCATTGAGACTTTCCATGTGCTGAACATTAACAGTGGTATAGACATCAATACCTGCATTTAAAAGCTCCTCAATATCCTGAAAACGTTTCCTGTTTCTGACACCTTCCGCATTTGTATGGGCGAGCTCATCCACCAGAATCAGCTCCGGTCTGCGTCTCAAAGCTTCATCCAGATCAAATTCCTGAAGCTCAATATTGCGGTATAGGATCTTTCTGGGCGGCAATGCCGGCAGTCCCTGTAAAAACTGCATGGTGTCCGGACGTGTGTGTGGCTCAACATAACCCACCAGTACGTTTTTACCGCACCGGTACTGCTCCTGCGCATCGTCAAGCATGGCATAGGTCTTGCCGACTCCCGCCGCATAGCCAAAGAAAATCTTTAATTTACCCGAATCCTTTTCCTGTTGCGCCCTGATCTCATCTAAAATAGCATCGGGATCAGGCCGCACTTCCAGTGTTTCCATTATCTCTCACCTCCCTCCTATTATATCACGAATAAATTACAGCAGTCCATCCAGCGCTAAATTTACTTTCAGGACATTAACTGCGGACTCACCCCAGATACCAAGAAACGGTCCCGTAGTGTATTTTTCTATGATTTTTTTTATGTCTTCTTCCCTCATATTTCTTTCTTTGGCAATACGTGCCGCCTGATACTGTGCAGCTTCCGGCGAAATATCAGGATCAACGCCGCTTCCCGAGGCGGTAACCAGATCCATGGGAATTTGCGCCGTGTTTTCCGGATCAATGGAATGCCACCAGTCAATCCGTTCCTGCACCAGCTTTTTTTGTTCACTTCCCACAGACGATAAGTTAGATATTCCCATAGGCCTTCCTATTAAATATTCCGGTTTTGTAAATTCCTGTGCTATAAGTGCAGAGCCGTACTCCTTCTGCGAACCGTCCTTTAATGTAACTGTAATCATGCTTCCGTTTGCCTGTTCCGGAAATATGATCTGTGCAATCCCTGTAACGGCTGCTGTATAAAGTATTCCGCACAATACTGTCATTACACAGAAACAGATAAAAGCGGGTTTCAGTATATTTGTTTTTCCCATTATCATTTCACCTCACACAATACCGCCGGCGGTCAGCAGCATATCAATCAGTTTTATTGCGATAAACGGTGCTGCAATACCGCCCAGACCGTAAATCAGCATGTTTCTTTTAAGCAGCTTCCCTGCAGGCAGTTCACGGTATTTCACACCCTTAAGTGCCAGAGGGATAAGAGCAATAATAATCAGTGCGTTATAAATAATTGCTGAAAGAATGGCAGTCTTTGAACTGGTCAGTCCCATAAAGTTTAAGGCAGCCAGCTGCGGATATATCCCAAAAAATAATACAGGAATTATGGCGAAATATTTGGCAACATCATTTGCTACACTGAACGTTGTCAGGGAGCCCCTTGTCATCAGCAGCTGTTTGCCTATCCGCACGATATCAATAAGCTTGGTAGGGCTGGAATCCAAATCGACCATGTTGCCCGCTTCCTTTGCCGCCTGTGTACCGGAATTCATTGCCACGGCCACGTCTGCCTGGGCCAGCGCCGGAGCATCGTTGGTGCCGTCACCGGTCATGGCTACCAGATGCCCTTTTAACTGATAGTCACGGATGAGGGCCAGCTTGGCTTCCGGTGTTGCCTCTGCCAGGAAATCGTCTACACCTGCTTCTGCGGCGATTGCCGCAGCGGTCATGGGATTATCACCTGTAATCATAATTGTCCTGATGCCCATTTTACGTAAATCTTCAAAACGTTCCTTCACACCATTCTTGACAATATCTTTCAGATAGATTACACCCATCACCTGACTGTTTTTTGCAACAACAAGGGGAGTTCCGCCTGCACCTGCAACACGTTTCACAATCTGATCACATTCCTCAGGATAAATGCCTCCCTTATCTGTTACGAACGCTTTCACAGATTCCGCCGCACCTTTCCGGATCTGTGTTCTCTGATAATCAATGCCGCTCATCCGGGTTTTAGCTGTAAATTCCACAAACTCTGCATTCAGCCTGGAAAGTTCTCTCCCACGTATTCCAAACTTTTCCTTAGCCAGAACCACAATACTTCTTCCTTCCGCAGTTTCATCAGCAAGAGAAGAAAGCTGGGCCGCATCTGCCAGTTCCTGCTCCGTCACACCGCTGACCGGCAGAAATTCACTTGCCTGACGGTTTCCCAAAGTAATCGTTCCGGTCTTATCCAGCAAAAGCACATCCACATCACCGGCAGCTTCAATTGCCCGCCCGCTCATTGCCAGCACATTCGCCTGATTTAAACGGCTCATACCGGCTATGCCGATGGAGGACAAAAGCGCGCCGATGGTAGTTGGTGCAAGACAGACCAGAAGGGCGATCACATTTGTAATGGAAATGGCTGATCCCATACCGGCCTGACGGCTCGCAAATCCTGAAAAAGGCAGCAGAGCCGCTGTAACCACCAGAAATATAATGGTTAAGGTCACCAGCAATATCTGCAGAGCGATCTCATTGGGTGTTTTCTTTCTGGAAGCGCCTTCTACCATGGCAATCATCTTATCAAGAAAACTCTCTCCTGCTTCCGCTGTCACCTCAATCACAAGCCAGTCAGATACCAGTGTGGTTCCTCCTGTAACCGCGCTTCTATCCCCGCCTGATTCGCGGATAACAGGAGCCGATTCACCGGTAATTGCACTTTCGTCCACAGATGCTGCACCGTCGATTACCTCCCCATCCATTGGAATCTGCTCTCCGGCTTTTACGAAAACAATATCTCCTTTTTTCAGTCCGGCAGATAATACTTCTGTATATTCGTCTACATTTCCTGCCGCCTTAAGCTTCCTCGCCCTGACATCCTTACGCGCCTTACGAAGAGTATCGGCCTGCGCCCGCCCCCGCCCTTCGGCAATGGCTTCTGCAAAGTTTGCAAACAGAACGGTAAACCACAAAATGAGTGATATGGCCAGGATATAGCCTCCGTTCTCATCTTTGATTCCCATAAATGACAGGATATAAAGAGCGGTTGTCAGAATCGCACCGATATAGACTACCAGCATAACAGGATTTTTCACTTGTATGCCGGGAGCCAGCTTTACAAAGGATTGTTTCAGCGCGTCCTCAAAAATATTTTTATTTACACTTTTCTTTTCCATTTTGATCACCTCATTCTATCGCATCGTAAAATAATCGGCAATCGGACCAAGGGCCAGCGCCGGTAAAAAGCTCAGCGCTCCGATGATAAAGATTACCCCGATTAAAAGCCCTGCAAACATGGCGTTGCTGGTTGATAATGTCCCCTCGCCGCCAGCCACTGTTTTCTTCCCTGCCATATTTCCGGCAAGGCAAATTGCGGCAGTCATCGGTATGAAACGGGCCAGCAGCATAATGATACCACCGGATACATTGGTAAAAACGGTATTTGCGTTAAAACCGGCAAAAGCACTGCCATTGTTATTTCCCATTGATGAGAAGGCGTATAAAATCTCAGAAAAACCGTGAGCGCCTGAGTTGGTCAGCCATGACGAAGCGGCAGGCATAGAAACCGCAGCAGCGGTACCAATCAGCGTTACTAACGGCGGAACGAGCACAAGCAGGCAAACCATCTTCATATCGTAAGGTTCCACCTTTTTTCCCAGATATTCCGGTGTCCTGCCCACCATCAGTCCTGCAATAAACACGGTAAGAAGGACAAATGCCAGCATTCCGTAAAGACCGCTTCCCACACCGCCAAAGACAATTTCTCCCAGCTGCATCAGGAACATTAAAACCATGCCGCCAAGCGGAGTGAAGCTGTCATGCATGGCGTTTACCGAACCGTTTGAAGCTGCGGTGGTTGCCACCGCCCATAAGGACGACGCTCCTGTTCCATGGATTACCTCTTTTCCTTCCATGCCTGCAGAGGCTGCTGCTCCTGCAAAGACCGGAGCTGCAAACTGCTCACTGGCAGTTACCGCCATAAGAGAAACTGCAAACAAAAACATCATGACGATATAGATGACTCTTCCCTGCCTGCTGTCCTTTACCGCTTTTCCAAAGGACACACACAGCGATGCCGGAATCAGAAGAATGGACAGCACCTGAAGAAGATTTGAAAATGCCGTCGGATTTTCAAGGGGAAAGGCCGAATTGGCTCCAAAAAATCCGCCGCCGTTTGTTCCAAGCTGTTTAATGGCGATCTGGCTTGCCGCAGGTCCCAGGGGAATGGTCTGTGCAGCCCCGTTTTCCAGCATGGCAACATCTTTATATGGTCCAAAGGTCTGCACAACTCCCTGTGAAACCAGCACTATGGCAAGGATAATCGATAATGGAAGAAGTACATAGAGCGTAGATCTGGTCAGATCCACCCAAAAACTGCCGATTGTCTTTTTCTCTCTCACAACAAAACCTCTGGTCAGGGCAAATAAGACCGCTATTCCCGTTGCTGCCGAGACAAAATTCTGAACGGTGAGCCCTAAAAATTGAGTTAAATAAGTCAGACCTGTTTCGCCGGAATACGCCTGCCAGTTGGTATTGGATACAAAGCTTGCGGCCGTGTTAAAGGCCAGATGCCAGCTTGTACCTTTTATTCCTGCTGCATTAAACGGCAGAACGCCCTGCAGCATTTGCACAAGCCAGAGGAAGATAAAACCGATTCCACTGAATATAAGAGCTGAAAGAGCATATCTCTTTGCCCCCATTTCTTCATCGCTTTTTACTCCCATGAGCTTATAGATTCCATTCTCCACAGGCGCAAGCATGCGGGTCAGAAACACTTTCTGACCGGTCATTACCTTATATATATAGATGCCCTGAGGAATGGAAAATCCGATAAGAAGGACAATAAATAAAATGTCCTGAAGGATTATCATTTTCATAAATTCTCACCTCGAAATAAAATATAGAATAAGTAAATCAGCAAAGCCAGGCCGATACAGCCTGATAACACCAGTACGATTCCCATTTCTCTCAACTCCTTTTTTAATTAACCAATACGGCCGAATTGTTTATTGCAATCATAATGATAACAAAAAAGGTGTCAAGAGGGTGTCAATTCGGTATGACAGATGTCAAGAAATCGTCAAGATTTCAAGTAAAAAAGGCTGACTCCGTGAAAGAAGTCAGCCTTTTTTATCTATAAATAAATAAACACAAGTATCATATTACAGCATATCCTGCAAATTCTTCTGTGCAGCATAAATCGACTTGTTATCATTAAATACATAAGCCACGCAGCATACCATGAAAAAATACGGCACATAAGAATATCCAAAAACCTCTGCTCCTATAAAAACCGGAGCTAAAAGAGTATTGGTAGCACTGCCGAAAACTGCCGTATAACCCAATGCGGCAGCAAATTCAACGGGCAAACCAACCAATACGGCTAAAGCAGCTCCCAGACTTGATCCGATCGCAAACAAAGGCGTAACTTCTCCTCCCTGATAACCTGCTGCCAATGTAATAATTGTTAAAACAAATTTTAAAATCCAATCCCACTGATAAATCTTATTTCCATGAAAGCTTGCAGAAATCAAATTTGTTCCCAGGCCGGAATACCGCCCCATTCCTGACAGAATAAACAAAATTACCAGAATTGTTCCTACTATGATTATTTTTCTGACCGGACTCTCAAATATTTTATTCAATCTGTCCTTTACCAGTTTTAATCCGTGTGCAAACATTGCGCCCACTAAACCAAAAATGATCCCTAACATAATCATTTTTATGATAAATACAGGATTCATTTGTATTTGTGTCTGAAGATCATAATGAAATTTCTCCAGCCCCAATCCTCTGGAAACCACATTCGCCACAAAGGCTGCAATGATTGCCGGAAATAAAGCCGTATACTGTAAAGAACCTGCAATTAAAACTTCAAGTGCGAAAAAGCACGCTGCTACAGGTGTCTGAAATAATCCGGAAAATCCGGCTGCCATTCCTGTTACCAGAAATATCTTTGAATCAGACACCATGTTCATTTTTCGCCCTACCCAATGGGAAAACGTTGCGCCAATCTGTACTGCAACGCCTTCACGTCCGGCACTGCCGCCAAAGAGATGGGTCATCCATGTCCCGATTACCGTTAAAGGTATTAATCGCAGCGGAATCACATCTTCCTCACCATGACCGACCTCAAAGATGAGCCCCATTCCTTTTACACATTTTCCACCAACCCGGAAATATGATTTTGCTATTACAACTCCTGCTGCCGGTAAAAATAAGATGAGCGGAAAAAAAAAGTGCTCCCGGACCCCGGTTAAAAAAATTAATATTTCACCAAATCCTGCGTCCAGCGCTCCTACTACAGTTCCAATTACTACTGCACAAATCCCTAAAATAAAAAGCTGCCTTAAATTTTTTAACTTTTCTTTAAACATTGTAAGTTTACTCCTTAACAAAAAAATAACTGATCACTTCCGTATATTTAGCATAAATATACAGAAGCCATCAGCAAAGTGCGGTTTGGATATCAAGATCCAGGGAGAGCCTCATTCCCAGTACAATAATAGTACTAAGTTTACTTTCTTTTTAAATCCTTGTCAAGTTGATTTCACCATCACTTTTCTTTATTCTTGATTGTAACATTAAAGATACTACTGTAAATAACTGTATAAAAACGGTAGAATCCTGTTTCTAAATGTGATATGCTCTCATAAAGAAATAATTTGAAATGCTTAAGCATAAAGGAGAATAAAACCAATGAATTTTGAAATAACAGATACCATTAATGAGGCGGATCAAAAATATATCTTTGAAGGCTTGCTGGAATATAACTTAGAAAGAATTGAAGACAAAAACCCCAGGGATCTGGGTATCTATCTTCAGGACGAAGCAGGCAGAAAGATTGCTGGACTAATCGGCAGCACCCATGGTAACTGGTTATCCGTAAAGTATCTCTGGGTGAGCAAAGAATTGCGGGGACAGCAGATCGGAAGTAAAATTTTAGAACAGGCAGAAAAAACTGCTGTAGAACGGGGTTGTAAGTATTCATTTTTAGATACCTTCAGTTTTCAGGCACCTTTATTTTATAAAAAACATGGATACAGGGAAGTCTTCACATTAGAGAATTATCCGGTAACAGGAAAGCGCTATTACTTTACAAAAAATCTTTAATTACGGAGGCAGTAATTGTGAAATCCCTTAAAAATAAGGATTTTAAAGAAATAATAAAATATATATTAATAACGTCGGTAATTATTGCCGCTGCTACTGGTATCGGCTGGATTTTTTTAATGATTGGCTTTCCTGAAACAAACATCGTTATTGTTTATCTTCTTTCTATTTTAATAACTGCCCGCTATACAAGAGGATATACTTACGGTCTTGTGGCAGCCGTTGTTGCCACCTTCACTTTTAATTATTTTTTTACAGAGCCTTACTATACTTTTTCTGTAAGCGATCCTACTTATTTTATAACATTTGGTATTATGACAATCACAGCAATTATCACAAGCACACTTACTTCAAAAGTAAAACAAAACGCTTTGGAATCAAAGGAAAAAGAAGCGGAAACAAGTGCACTGTTTCATCTTACCAACCGATTAACGGATGCCGCTGATATATCCGATATTGCAAGTATCACCACGGAAACCATCAGCGGTATTATGAATTGCCGCGCTGCCTGTTTGTGCTTTGACGAAAGCGGTCAGCCGGAGCAGAGCTTTATTCAGCAGTTAAGCGGCAATAAACAGGTTCGAAGAAAAGTGGACGATCCTACTGAACTGAAGCACCGTATTGAAGGTCTGAGGAGCGGTTATGCCATAGGAAGCGAGTTTTACGACTGGCCAATTTACGGCAGAGAATCTATACTTGGCATCCTTAGAATACCAAAAGAACATGCAGTTTCCATGGGAGAACCTCAAAAACGTCTGCTTCGTTCCATGATTGAAAGCACAGCACTTGCCATGGATCGTTTTCGCAGCGCCAGGCAGCAGCAGGAATCAAGAGAGGAAACCATCCAGGAGCGATACCGCAGTAATCTCCTGCGGGCCATTTCTCATGATCTGCGCACGCCGCTTTCCGGTATTATGGGCACATCAGAGATGCTTATGGACATGACTGAACCACTGGATCCAAGATATAACCTTGCAGTAGGTATCCATAAAGATGCGGACTGGCTGCATTCTCTGGTTGAAAATATTTTAAGCCTGACCCGGCTGCAGGATGGACGGCTCACTATTACAAAGCAGCTTGAAGCGGCAGAAGAAGTCGTTGGCGGGGCCGTCAGCCATATCTTAAAGCGTTATCCGGAATACGAAATTACGGTAGATGTTCCCGAAGAGGTGCTGCTTGTTCCCATGGACGCTAAATTGATCCAACAGGTGCTGATTAATTTACTTGATAATGCTATTAAGCATACTCCTCCCACCGGCGAGATTATAATTACGGTCAGTCAAAAAAACAATTTCGCGGTATTCTCAGTTGCCGATTCCGGGTGCGGCATAGCGGCATCAGACCTGCCTAATATCTTTCAGATGTTTTATACCACCCGCTCCGGAAAAGCGGATTCTCAGAGAAGTATGGGTCTTGGACTGCCCATATGTGAGGCGGTTATCAAAGCACATGAAGGCACCATAGAAGGGCATAACCGTGCCGGACAAATGGGTGCTGAATTTATATTTACCTTGCCAAAGGAGGAACATAATCATGCAGAACCGGAATGAACAGATCCTGATTGTAGAAGATGATTCACAAATTCGAAATTTTATATCCTATTCACTGAAACAGGAAGGTTTTTCTTATCTAACTGCAGGAACGGCACAGGGTGCACTGTCAACAATTGTTACAGAACAAATTGATCTTATGCTTCTTGATCTTGGTCTTCCTGATTTTGATGGAATGGAAGTAATTAAAAAAGTCCGCGAGTGGTCAGAAATGCCTATTATCGTGGTTTCCGCCAGGGATCAGGACAAGGAAAAAGCATCTGCGCTGGACAACGGAGCTGACGATTATCTGACGAAACCATTTTCGTCCATGGAACTCATGGCCCGAATCAGGGTTGCGCTCCGCCATCTGCATAAAGCGGGCGGTGTCCGGTCCCAGACCAACTTAGCCGTAGGCGGGCTTAGAATTGATTTAGATAAACGTCTGGTGTATCTTGAGGACAGCGAGCTGCACACCACTCCGCTTGAATACAGCCTGCTTTCTTTGTTTTTCAGAAATATAGGGAAAGTGCTGACTACAAAGTATATTATCAAAGAAATCTACGGGGCAGGGTATGGATCTGACACCCAGGCTCTTAGAAAACTAATGGCAGGACTAAGGCGAAAAATCGAAAAAAACCCAGCTAAACCACGATATATCCTGACAGAAATCGGTGTGGGATACCGGCTTTCAGATGTATAAACACAACTTCATTCTTCATAAAAGACTACTTTTGTACCCCAAAAGTGGTCTTTTTTCATCCTCACAGCATCCTCACAGGAATTACTGGTCTCTCACGCCATGCTCACAGCTTTTTTGTTAGGATAAATGTGTAAGAAATCTGCAAGGGAGGTTCAGGTCAATGAAAAATAACGAATTAAATGAAAGTAAAGAAAATCTTACTGCTCTCTGCGCGACAATACGGGATCTGATCAGTATACAGGACTATCAAACGTGTGAAAGCATGATCTGCCAGGCTATAGGAAAATACCCTCATGCGCCGGAGCCCCATAATCTGATTGGAATACTGCTTGAAAAAACGGGGGACCACCCCGCCGCCATGAAGCACTTCAGAGCAGCCTGGGCACTTGATCCCACATATCTGCCTGCACGGCAGAATCTGGAATGCTACGGCACATTTTTCTCAAATGGCAGGTGTGCTTATGATGAAAATGATTGTATAACAAATGGCGATGATCTTGTCCTTAGGAGGAATTGAATATGAAAATTCAAATAAATAAACAAAAAAATGAAAACTACACAATTATCATCGGATGCGGAAGATTAGGTGCGAACCTGGCAAATACACTATCCGACAGCGGTGAAGATGTGCTGATTATCGACAAAAATAAAGATTCTTTTCGAAAACTGTCTCCAGCCTTTGGCGGACTTACCTTAAACGGCGATGCCACAGATCTGGATGTTTTGCAGGAAGCACAGATAAGCAATGCAACTGCAGTGATCGCTGTTACTAATAATGATAACGCGAACATACTGGTAGCTCAGATTGCCCGCGAAATCTTCCACATTGAACGGGTTATCGCACGGTTATATGATCCGGAAAGGGAGTACGTTTATCGTGAATTTGGCATAGATACCATATGCCCGGCTGTCTTATCCGTAAAAGAAATCGATAAAATATTATCCAGACCGGACATACACAAAGAACCATTACAGGAGGCAAAATCATGAAAACAAAGGTATTGCTGGTTGGTGGAAGAAGCAAGGCAAAATCTCTTGCAGCTTCGTTAATCAATAAAGGTTATCAGGTAACTGTAATAAATGATACATTTGAAGACTGTGTGAAGCTGTCTGAAATCGACAGACTTACCGTCATTCATGGTGATGGAACAAGGCCGTTTGTTTTAGAAGATGCGAATGCGGGCGATGCGGATATCGCCATTGCAATGACTGCAAAAGACGAGGATAATCTGGTAATCTGTGAATTATGCAAGAAAAAGTTTCAGGTAAAAAAGACAGTTGCACTTTTAACTGATCCGAAAAAAACCGACTTTTTTTACAAGATGGGAATAGACAGTGTTGTATGTGCCATTACTGCAATTACGGGCATTATAGAGCAACAGGCTTTTGTAGATAAAATAACAACATTAATTCCCATTGGAGAAGGCCGTGTTAACATTGCAGAGGTTCCTATTCCGGATACCTCACCTGCTGTCGGAAAAAAGCTATGGGAAATTGATCTTCCAAAGGAAGTAATTGTAGGCTGTATCCTCCGCGGTGATACGACCATGGTGCCCAGAGGCGACACACGGATTCTGTCCGGGGATATGCTTGTACTGATCTCCTCTGATAAACAGGAAATGGCCGCTATTCAGGAATTGACAGGAAGGTGATGACATGACCCGTAAATTTTATAATCGCAGCAATATAGGAAAACTCATGCTGCTCATCGGTATTCTTGTTGCTGTCCCTCTGGTGATAGTCCCATTTTATCCACAGGACGCCATTTATATTGTTCCATTTATGCTTCCATCACTTGGCTCCATAGTACTTGGAAGTATCATCTGCCTGATGAGAAAAAAGGAGGAATCCACGTTTGAATGGCGGTCTTCCATGCAGCGCAGCAGCCTTACCGTCCTGTTTGCGTGGGGATGGGGTGTTTTTATCGGTGCAGGTCCATTCGTACTGGGCGGGCAGCTCACATTTGTTCAGGCACTTTTTGAGGCAGTCAGCGGTTGGACAACAACCGGCCTTTCCGTCATGGATGTGACCATTACGCCCCATATCTATCTGTTTCACCGGAGCTTTATGCAATTTTGCGGAGGTCTGGGGTTCGTGATGATGATGGTAATGCTTGTGCAGGATAAGCAGTCCATGAATCTGTACAACGCCGAGGGGCATCCGGATAAACTCCTGCCCAACTTAAAAAAGACGGCACAGACGATTTGTCTGATGTATAACGGATTTTTAGTGATCGGAACAGCGGCTTATGTCATTGCCGGTATGAGTCTGTTTGATGCAGTCAATCACACGATGTGCTCCTTATCTACCGGTGGATTCTCAACTAAATTAAACAGCATCGGGGAATATAACAGCTTCCCCATTGAAATTATTACAATTATTCAAATGTTAATAGGCACGACAAACTTTGCTGTACTGCTGTTATTAACAAAGAGAAAATGGAAGCAGGTATTTAAAGTCAGTGAAGTCCGCTTTATGTTTCTTGTACTGCTCATAACTGTTCCTGTTACGGCATTTTCCCTCATAAGCGGCTTAAATATGGGTATTCTTGAAGGACTCCGCCGGGCTTTGTTTGATGTAACATCTGCACTTTCAACTACAGGCTATTCCAGTATGAGTTATACTTCCTGGCCTCCCCTTGCAGTCAGTATGCTGATCTTAACCATGTTAATCGGCGGAGGCATCGGGTCGACGGCCGGCGGCATCAAACTGACCCGGGTTTATTTAATGATCCGCACTGCCCTGCAGAATATACGCAAACGCCTTTCTTCACCAAGAAATGTAGAAACAATCTATTATTTCAGGGCACAGGGAAAAACGGAGATTGATTCCACACTGGCTGCGGATACGACCGGCTTTGTAACCTCTTATCTCTTTCTGTATATTATAGGCACACTGCTGATCACAGTAACTGCAGATTGTTCCCTGACTGAAGCCATGTTTGAATTTGCATCTGCCCTCGGCACTGTAGGATTGTCGATTGGCCTTACCTCTCCTGCTACCGGCAATGCAACGCTGGTGGTGGAAATGCTTGGAATGATACTTGGAAGGCTGGAAATTTTCATTGTATTGATCGGTGTTTATTCCGCTGGCTCTTTGATGAAACAGACACTGGAAAAGTCGAAAAAACTGATTAACAGAACAGTAAAATAACAGAATAACCAGAGCCGCAGGCATTCGCGCCTGCGGCTCTCTGAGTTCGAAAGGATATAGAATTCGTACCGGAAAACACAATCACTGCGTTTTAAGCTTTCCTATACTCTCCACATATTCTTCCAGATCACTTTTTATAATGGATACCTGGGGACCATAAATTACCTGAACTCCATTTCCTTTTTTTATAACACCCCTGGAGCCTGTTTCCTTTAAAATATCTTCGTTGATCAGATCGGCATCTTCAACTGTGAGGCGAAGCCTGGTGGCGCAGCAGTCAATATCAATCACATTCTTTATCCCGCCAAGCCCCTCAAGAATCATCTTGGATTTCTCATTATTTTCGGACTTTAACTTATTTTGAAAATCGCTTTTTGAATAAAGCTTAATCTCCCCTTCACTTTCTTCACGTCCGGGTGTTGGCAGATTAAATTTCAAAATGAAAAACTTAAATACAAAGTAATACAAAGCACCGTAACCGGCAAATACAGGAAGGATCATAAGCCAGTTGGTCTTAGCCTGCCCCTGCAGTACACCATACAGTATGAAGTCAATTAATCCGCAGGAAAACGTGGTTCCGATACAGATGTTTAATACGTGCATGATAACAAACGACAATCCTGCAAATACACAATGAATGGCAAACAGGGCAGGTGCTATAAATAGAAATGTAAATTCAATCGGCTCTGTAATACCGGTTAAAAATGTGGTAAGCGCAGCTGACGCAAGCAGTCCGCCCACTACTTTCCGGTTTTCCGGTCTTGCACAATGGTACATTGCCAGGGCAGCCGCCGGAAGACCTGCCATCATAAAATCATATTTTCCTGTCATAAACCGGCAGGCACTGACGCTGAAACGGGTAACCGTAGGAGATGCCAGCTCTGCGAAAAAGATATTCTGTGCTCCTGCAACCGTTACACCATCGATTACAGCAGTTCCCCCCAGTCCTGTCTGCCAGAACGGAATATAGAATACATGATGAAGGCCAAATGGAATCAATGCCCTCTCCATAAATCCAAAAATAAAAGTTCCAAAGTAGCCCGATCCCATTACCACATTGCCGACGGCAAAGATTCCCTGCTGAATTACAGGCCAGATTTTGAATAAAATCAGTCCGACTCCAATATGTGCAACCACACATACAATGGGTACAAATCGTATTCCTGCAAAAAAAGACAGGGCAGCCGGTAATTTCTGTTTATAAAAGCGGTTATGCAGATATGCGGTAACAAGGCCTACTACGATACCCCCGAATACACCTGTCTGAAGAGTATCGATTCCGCACATATTTGTGAGTGCTCCATTTAATACATGCTCCCCGTAGCTTCCATCAGCCAGGATTTGTCCTGTGAGCTTTAGCATGGCATTAATGGTAGTGTTCATCACGAAAAAAGAGATTGCTGAAGCAAGAACTGCAACCGCTTTTTCGTTTTTCGCCATGCCAAGAGCGACTGCCATTGCAAAAATAATTGGTAAATTACCAAAAATCGTACTTCCCACCTGTGACATAATTACTAAAAGGCCGTGTAATATCGTACCTTGTCCCAGGATGGCCTGTAACTGATACGCTTCTATTGTCTTTGGATTTGTAAAGGATGCCCCTAATCCCAGCAATACTCCCGCAATAGGCAGGATGGATACAGGAAGAAAAAAGGATCTTCCCACTTTTTGTACTACTGCAAACGCTTTACTGTCTTTCCCCTTATTCATGTGTAATCCTCCTCAAACGATTCCCCAAATGGTGAAAACTGATATATTGTGGTTGATTTATATTCTTCACCCTCATTAATGATCGGGACCTCAAATCCCTTTGTGTTGATACTGTTGGGAAAATACTGCGGTTCCATGCAAAAACCGCTCCATTTTGAATAAACCGCTCCGTCTTTTCCCGAAACATCTTTTAAAGAATTCCCCGTGTAAAACTGCATCCCAGGCAGATCGGAGTATACCTCCATCCGTACCCCCGCGGTGCTGTTTACTGCTTCAGCCATTTTTCTTACGCCTGAATGGGGATTTCCTATCACAAAATTATGATCAAAGCCTCCTGCCAGCTTTAACTGCCCATACTCCGCCTTTATCACCTGATCCAGTCTTTGCGGACTGTTAAAATCCATCGGGGTCCCCTGTACCCGGCAGATTTCTCCTGTAGGTATGATATCCATATCGACGGGCGTATACGCATCCGCCAGAATCATGAATTCTGTATCCATGATTCTCCCCGCTCCATGACCCTTTAAGTTAAAATAACTGTGGTTTGTCATATTAAGCAGCGTCCTTTTATCACTGACTGCATGGTATGAAATAATCACTCCATCTCCCTCTGTCAGATGATAGGTAACCGCTACATCAATCGTTCCCGGAAATCCCTGTTCCCCATCTCTGCTTCGATAACTTAATTTTACAGAATTGTTCCCCGTGATTTCATAATCCCACAGCACTTTATGAAATCCGTTTTCCTTGTCGCTGTGAATATTATGACACCCTCTGTTTTTTGCCAGATGATAAACCGTTTCATCCAGAACAAATAACGCATTGGATATCCGGTTGGCATTTCTTCCTACCGTTGCACCAAACATGGGGTAATTCTGAAAATACTCTTCTAAGGAGTTATAACCCAGCACAACATCCTGAAAACTTCCATCCCCTTCCTTTACCAGCAGCGACACTAAAACTGCCCCAAAATTAGTGATACTTGCAGCCATTCCCCTGGAATTACGTAATGTAAATAAATACACCTCCCTCCCGTCCTTCATGAATCCGAATCGTTCCCTGGATACACTCATTGTTCCTCCTCATTAATATCCGTATTTCATAAGGTTTCTGACTACCGGATCAACAGACTCAATTCCTTTTTCCTTTAATAGTGCAATTGATTCCCGGAATTGTGGAAGGTATTTTTCATGTGCAACTAACAGCTCATCAAGCACTCTCTTTGCCTCTGCTCCGCTCTGAATCAGAGGATTTATGGTGAATGCTTCAAGGGCCAGTCCATAATCTCCAGACAGGGCTGCACAAATTGTACACTCTTCCATTGCCTTCATAATCTGGAGCCAGCCCTTTTCTGCCGGACGCATCTCCCCCCATACAATGGGCTCCGCACCTTTTGCGGAAATCAGGGAAGATACTTCTACAATAGAATCACTGTCCAGACACGGGATCGCTCCCTGGTTTTCCGTACTTACAACCATATGCAGCCTCTTATCATTATAAATTGCACTGATGCACTCACATGCCGCATCGCTGTAATATGCCCCTCCCCGCTTTGACAGCTGTTCCGGCTTTGTTTTAAGTTCCGGTTGTTTGTATATCTCAAATAAATCCGCTTCCACTCTCTTCATCTGCTCTGCCCGGGTTCCTTCGTTTTTAAATTCTTCCAGGCTGTGCTCAAGCATTTCTTTCTGCATATAATAATATCTGTGGTATCCGCAGGGAAGCAGATTCATTGTCTTAAGCAGTTCCATGGGAAACTCAGCCTGATAAATATTTGCAGGGGTACCCCCGTTTCTTTCATTGATATGTCCGATGAGCTCTAACGTCAGCTCTTTTCCCTGTTTGTCAAACACCTTATGCCAGTGGAAATGATTGAGCCCGGCAAACCGGTAATTTAATTCCCCCGCCTCTTTATGAAGCACCGCCGGCTCCGCCATCATGGCTATGGTTGGGACATTGCACAAGCCGATACATCTTTTCCAGCCAAAATGTCTGATTACTGTCTCAGTTATAATACCGCTTGGATTTGTAAAATTAATCAGCCATGCCTCCGGACACAATTCTTTCATATCAGATATAATTTCTTTCATTACCGGAATGGTTCGAAAGGCTTTCATAAGCCCGCCGGCACCATTGGTTTCCTGTCCCAGCATTCCATGGAGCAGAGGAATTCTCTCATCTTTAATCCTCGCATCCAACAGTCCCACCCGGAACTGGGTAGTGACAAAATCGGCATTTACCAATGCCTCTCTTCTGTCCAGAGTGGTATATACCTTTACCTGATAAGGCGTCGCATCCCACATTCTTTGCGCCAGTGCACCAACGATCTCAACTTTCTCACGTCCGTCTTCAATATCCACCAGCCAGATCTCCCTGACCGGCAGTTCTTTATAGCGTTTTATAAATCCCTCCATCAGTTCAGGAGTATAACTGCTTCCTCCTCCAATGGTAACTATTTTTATTGAATGTTCCATCTAAATCCTCCTCATGCCTGTCAATTTGAACAGCTGTTCCTGACAGATTTATCATAAACATTGGATATCAGAAAATCAATCTTCCCAATGCATACAGATACTTTTTTCCAAAACCCCTTCATTTATTGATAGCAGTGCTGAAACTTTCTGAATTCCGGACAAAAAAAATGGATGCTCCGGCACCCATTTAATTGTCTATTTCTCTGTCATCCATAAAAGAAATAGCTTGATGAAGATAATCAATATTTTTATTTCTGTCAATATTATAAATACAGCCAAACAATACATCCAGCATATATTGCATCGCAATATGCGAAGCGAACTGGGATATTCTGTCCCGTAAGTTTTCCCGGTCACTGATATAGAGATGATGCTTTATATACTGGGGATATAAATTACTTCCTGCTTTGCCAATTAAAACCACGGGTATCTTTTTCTTATAAAGCATACGGATAATCGGAAGTATGAAAGTAGCTTTTCCCGAATATGACAATACGAGAGCTGCATGGTCACTGGATGCAGCCAAAACCGTCATTCTCTGCTTATAAAACGATTTTGGACAATTAACCATTCTGCCGATTGTAAGCATCTTATCCAGAAAATTTTCCGCCGGATTTAAATTGTGTGCATGAGTATAAATATCAATTACACTGGCTTTATGAAGCAGTTTGGTTATTTTCTCCAATTCCACCGGATCAATAAAATCATAAGTATCCCTGATTGTTGTTTCATATAGTTTTAGCAGCCGGCTCGCAATCATTTTTTGACTGTCCTGCTTCTTAAAGGGATAATTTACATCAATCACTTCCCCCTCTTTCAGCGTTTCTGCCAAATCCTGTGCCAGCTTAACTTTCAGTTCATTAAACCCTTTCAGCCCGATTTTATTGCAGAATCTGTGAATGGCTGATTTGGAAATGTGTATTTCATCAGACATTTGCTGAATCGATAAATTGATGATGTGCTCCTTATTCTTCATAACATAAAGTGCAACGTCATTTTCAACAGGAGTAAATGTGGAACATAGCTTAATCGCATTATCAATTAACATATAAATCTCCTCCCTCCGAACTTATTTTTATCTTACATCAGTTTGGAGATTTATACAATCATTGGAATGCTGATACTTCTGTTTAAGAGACTCACCTAAAAACCGCCAGGAAGTTTGAACTCCTTGGCGGTTTCAGTCTTTTAAAGGCTTGTACCATTTATAATTCTTCTAATATTGACTGCATACTTATATCCGTTTTTCTTATTTGTAATTTTTTATCACTCCCAGATCCCAGGTAATCTGCTGATAAGGTCCTGATAAGTTGTTTGTTCCCTGAATCAGAAAATCAACCCGGTTTATATCATTGATCTCCATCTTCTGATTATAGCCGGCACGGATGAATTCACCATGAGATACATTGGTCGTCCACCTGTCTGCATTGTATTGTAAATTGCCTCTCCATGCCCACTTCTCAGCCACTCTGTTCCAGGGACCTCCGGCACTGCCTGATTGCCACAATTCATAATACCGACCATCTTTCATATCTTCAATCGCAAGATAGTATTTCCCATCTGCTAAAGACTTATAGACATTTGCGCCTTCAAATGTGTCTGATATGGCTACGGAAGGTGCTCCCCAGCCTGACGGGAAATTAGAAAGCGAAGTCCTTCGTACATATAATTTACCAGAGCCGTCACTTGGGGTATTATACATATAAGCATAGGAATTATCACAAATCACAAAGTAATCCCACCCCATATTTCCGGAGATACCAAAGGATTTTGGTCCTGACCATGATCTTGGGTCAGCTATATTCGTTGTTGTTGCGTATGCTGCACCATGTGTTCCGTCCTGGTATACCAGATACCATAACTTTTTCGGTTCAAAATAAAATACCTGAGGTGCGCAGAAATAGCTTTCCCCAATAGAACTCATATAGGTGCGCGCAGCATTTTTAAGGCCTGAGATCGAGGACGCTGACGTATAAAGCATCTGCCAGCCGCCGCTTTGATTGGCGCCGGTATAAAATACATGATACTTTCCTCCATAATAAACGATGGTAGGATCTTTTGCGCCATAATAATCATAAGGTCTCGCTTGTCCATGAAAAATAACTCTCTCGCCTGCATACCATGTGGGATTAGAAACTGCTGTTGCACTTAATAACTTCTTCATAAAATACTCTCTCCCTTTATATCTATTTGCTGCCCTTTCCCATTTGTATTTCGCCCCGGGCCGCCCGATATAAACTTAAGATTCCGTACTTTACCGCCTCCCTTTATATCTTATGCAGCTGATACAGTAAGTGCTCCCCATTCGGCAATCAGGCATACATATGAAACCATGAGGATAAAAGAGTTACAAATTCTCTTGAATATCTATGCTCTAAATTTTCAAAATAATTATAAGAACAAGTACCAGGTAATAATTCTGATAAAGATTTTACAGCTTCAGCAGGACAAATATTGTCTTTCCCACCTGCAGTCAGTAATACAGGGCAGTTTAATCTTTTAACATGAGAAATTGTATCTACAAATCCCAAAGCCCGCCAGCCACCATCAACTTTATCAATGGAGCAGAGCGGTTCGTAGTTATATGTAATTGCTCCCACACTCCTTGCCAAAGGCAGATTCGTGAGGAAAGGTACATCTGCCGCTACACATTTCACCCCTTTATCCTTAAAAATCGAACCTAACAGCAAGGAACACCCTCCGCCCTGACTTGTACCAAAAAATGAAACCCTGTTTTCTATAACTTCCGGCTGCGCCATCGCCCACTGAATTGCCAATATACAGTTCACAAGCCATTGTTTATATCCTTTTTCGGCACAACTTAGTATCGTGTCAGCTAACACCGGCCACGTATCATCCCGCTGTTTGCTATTATCCGGTCCATTTGGCGTAGCATATCCCAGTGGTGAAATATGCAGAACATTATATCCCTGTGATACAAGTTCTGGATGAGTACTGATTTCTGCACCATATCCAGGTGTATGGATCAACAGCGGTGCCGGTCCGGACATCACTGGCTGCCAGTACCCATAAAACTCATCCATTCCTTCCGGTTTGAATTTAACATATCTGAACTCATTTTTCACATGTCTGATCCCAAAACTGAAAGAAAATCCGTTGTCAGGCAAAATTTCAGCATCACATTTTATTGTGTCAGCCATTTTCCATATAGATTCTACCCAGTCATCCACCTCATTAAGGCTCGGATATTTTTTATATTCTTCAATTTCTAAATTCATTTTTTATCCCTCTCTTTGCCATCCATATTTGTTTTTGCCATAACCTCCTGGAAATTAGCGATTGATTTTAAAAACTGTTCCAGTTCTTCATCACTAAGACCTGAAAATTTTTCACTTACATCTGATTTCAATTTCTCTTTGTGATGAAATGTAAACTCTCTGCCATTTTCAGTCAATCCAATATTAATAATTCTGCGGTCTTTTTTATCAGGATATCGTTCAATAAGTCCATGATCAATTAATTTGTCAACAAGAACCGTCATCCTGGACTTAGAGATGAGCAGTATGTTGCCAACAGTTGAAATCGGAACTTCCCCCATATCTTTTAGTGCATGCAGTATCTGGTAATCCTGATATGAATAATTTGGTTCAGATACCTGATCTCCAAGTAATATAAAATACTTTATAACGACGGGAAATACTTTTAAGAAACTTTCAGAAACTGCATCTAATTTTTGGTCGCGCAAAGAATTACCTCCTTTTAGTTCATTATGCAAATAATATATATTATTAATAGTTCATTTATGTAACTATTATTAATTATAACTATTTTGAAATTGAATGTCAACAGGAAAGCAGGAATATATATATGAATTGCCGGTATTTGAATAAACAGTTTCATTTCGGATATACAATGCTTGCTTAAAAATGGTGATATGTCATAGAAAAATGTGGTATACTCAACTGTAAGCGGAGACTCAGACCGCCTGTTCGTTACTTAACAGCTATGTATAGAAACTTATAAACAGATAATTACAAGACGAGGAGAAGATAAATGAATTTCAAGCAAAAAAAATTGCTGGCATTTTTCATATTGCTGGCAGTACTATTCGCAGTGAATGCAGCTTCTGTATTTGCGGCAGAGGATGCAATACCATCTATTAATCTTGATGTCATGCTTCAGAGTGATGGTTCTGCAGTTATAACCGAAATCTGGGATGTACGCGGTGTATCCAGCGGTACAGAGTATTATAAGGCTTTGAATAACATGGATGGAATGGGCGTACATTCTTTTCTTGTTTCGGACGAATCAGGAAAGCAATACAAAACTCTGGATAGCTGGGATACGAAACGTTCCAGAGAGGAAAAGTCCGGCACCTGCGGAATATTAAAGACCTCCCGCGGTTACGAACTCTGCTGGGGCATAGGAAATTATGGTGACCATCAATATACCATACAATATACGATTGAGGGATTAGTCAAAGATTATGGAGATTACGCCGGATTTTATCATCAGTTCATTTCCGAACTTTCAAGTGCTCCGGGATCAGCCTATCTTAAGATCCGGATGCCTGATACACAATTAACAGCAGACAACGCCCGGATCTGGGGTTATGGTTTTAAAGGTGAAGTGGAAATGAAAAGCGATGGCAGCCTTACTGCCTTTTCATCAGAAGCTTTGGGAAAAAGTGATTATGTGAATGTACTCTGCCGCTTTGACAGAAGCTTATTTCCCGCAGCACCAAAAACAGATATGTCTTTTGAAAAATTGCAGAAATCCGCAGATAACGATAACTCAGATACGGCTATGTATATCATCTTTGCCATTTTAGGGGCGGCTATTGTTATGGCCATCATTCCCATTGCTTTCTTTTATACCCGTTACAAGCTGGCAGACGGAACAGTTATGCGGCTTCCTGCAATGAAACAGATAAACGTCAACTGGTCCATCCCTTTTGACGGCAGCATTCCTGCTGTATATTCCGCCATGAAGCTGCTCCGCAAGGGGATTTCCTTAGAAAATCTTATGGGTGCATATCTCATCCGCTGGCAGGAGAAAGGGTATATTCGCATGGAAAAACGCGAAAATACGAATGGCAGAAAACTTAAGGAAGAAGAATCCATTGTATTTACACAGACTCAGCCACAAGGACCCTCAGTGGAGTATACGCTGTACATGATCTTATTCAGTGAATCCGATGAAAATAACATTCTCTGGACCTCTGACATTGGAAAGCGTTCAGAGGAATTTTATAAGAAGCTTACTGCATGGGAAAGCAGAGTGAAACTGGAAGGGGATAATGAATTAATGGACTTAAATGCTGCTGCGGCAGACTTAAAAAACTCTCTTCGATTCACTGCCTCTGGTTTTGAACAGGCTGTCCGGATACTTGGATTTCAAAAATATCTCAGGGATATGGGAGGAGAAAGTAACGACCAGACATCTCAGGGAGCACTCTGGGGAGATTATCTTGTGTTTGCCACCCTGTTCCAGATTGGAGAGCAGGTTCTTCAAAGTATGAAAGCCCTTGATCCGGAACATTTTGACTCCTTCGCAGGCACATACGGCTGCAATTCCTACAATATGTTCTATTTAATGACCATGACACACCATATTTCCAGCGCTGCGTCTCCGGTTTCCAATACAGATGGAACCGGAGGGGGCGTCAGTTCAGGCGGAGGCGGCGGGTTCTCCGGCGGCGGCGGCGGCGGAAGCAGGTAAGAGGAACTATTTAAAAATGATGCCGCCCGGACCTGCTGGTTTTTGGGCGGCATCATCTAAATTAACACTTATTTTACAGGTAGCCATATCTCAAATTTGAAATCAGCTGCTCCTCTGTTCCCCTGATCTGGGAAGCATTCAATATCCACCGCTTCAGCATACTGATACCCCGATGCAGGCAGCCATTCACTGAAAATACGTTTCCAGGCATCTTCCACTGCTATATTCACCGGTCCTTCAATCTGAAAAACAGCCCATGTTGCTTCACTTATGACAAAGCTGTCCATGCCCTCCGGCGGCTCTTCATCAGTAACGCAGGCAATGGTATAATCCACTTTTTCCTCACTGATCACTTCAATAAAACCGTGAACGCCTTTCGGATCACCACTTGACAGAGCCATTAACTCTTCATAAGTTCCATTTTCAAACACTTCCTTCCAGAATTTGTCCACAGCACCCGGATCATCCTCCGGTGCATGAAAATGCCTTTTTAATCCCGCAATTCGAAATGATTCTTTCTTCTCAATCCTGTAATTCATCTCAGCATCTCCTTTAATAGAAATATGAAAGGTAATACGAGGATAAGCTTTTAAAGGTTTCCCGGTATTGCGTGCCACAGAGGGAATTACTCCATGAACATTTTGAAATGCACGGGAAAAAGAATCCGGGGATTCATAGCCATATTTAACAGCAAGATCAATGACTTTCACATTGCTGTTTAGCAATTCAAATGCAGCTAATGTCATCCGTCTGCGCCGAATGTATTCTGACAAGTGTATGTCAGCAATA
The DNA here is from genome assembly GCF_049890855.1 of Lacrimispora sp. 38-1. NCBI lineage: Bacteria > Bacillati > Bacillota > Clostridia > Lachnospirales > Lachnospiraceae > Lacrimispora > Lacrimispora sp. 38-1. Next base: position 27,592 of record NZ_JBANEW010000069.1, read on the forward strand.
TACGAAAACATTCGTTGAAAACAGCTGATTGAACAACAAGCCAGCTTTGCCACTGTGGAGTAATCAATTTCTCCATCCAAATTGCTTTCAATATAGTCAAGTGCATGATTCATTCCTTTTAAATAGTCCATCCTGCCTCCTTTCTGCGCTAAGTATAACAGGATTGTATTACACCAACCCGATAAAATGCGTTTGTTTTAGTCGGTTTCCGGCTGCTTTTCCGGTGCATCTTCCCCCTGCTCTGACTTAACGGGCTCATTTGACAGTGGGGCAGCAGACGGCTCAGAAATATGCTGCAGGGATACTCCGAGTTTATCCAGTGTAATGAATTTCAGCAGGGTATCCATGACAGTGCCGCTCCCGCCGGAGCTGCTGCCTGAACCGTTATCTCCACTTCCCATCTGTACAACAGTTTTTGGAACGATATCCACGGTAGCATTTTTGACAGCATCGGCCAGTTTATCCGTGACCTCCTGAATGACACGGAATTCGGCACCTCCATAAGCTTTAACCTGTGCCTCAATGGCTTGTGCCTTTGCCAGACCGACGTTAGATTCTTTGGAAGCCTCCGCTTCACCCTCCAGCTTGATTTTGGATGCATTGGCCTTTGCCAGAGCAATGATCTGGTTGGATTCCTGTTCTGCACGGCTTGCAAGGGCCGCACCATTATTACCCTCAATTTCAATCTGTATTTTGGATTTCGTCAGAAAACTCTGCTGTTCCGCAATCGCCTGGGCTTCACGCAGGGATTTCTCACTTTCCGCTGCAGACTGCTGCTTCTGATAGGTGACCTTTTTTTCTTCGGCAATCTGCCGTTCCCGAAGCTGCATCAGAATGTTCTCGATCTGGGTATCGGTTACCGTCGTTTTAGGCGTACCAATTAAAACTTCCTCCAGCTGAAGATTATATTTTTCAAACTTCTCCTTCATTTCAAGAACAGCCCGTTCACGAATGGCACTTCGTTCCTGTATCAGCTCGATGAGCGTCTTTGTCTGGGCCACATCTTTGAAATATGCGCTGACAAGGGGATCAAGAGACTGGTTTACCAGCATTCCGATATCACCAAAGCGCTGAATGACCCATGGTGCCTGCTTGTAGTCTATATGCATGACTACGGACAGCGGAAGGGAAGGCTCAAACGCATCCTTGGTGATAATATCCACTTCCGTAAGGTTCTCATCATACTTATGATCTCCGGTTTCGGTTTTGTTCCATTTTAAGATAATATTGGTTGTGGGAACAAGTACGACCTTGCCCGCATCGGTATTGAAAGCATATTTTCCTGGCATCAGTGGTTTTTCCAGTACGCCCTTGGAACCAACGCTGACAAGTTCTCCATGTTTATAGTTTTCTCCTGAGGTATCCACGCCCTCACTGCCAAAGAAAGAAACCACAACACCTACAAAACCAATAGGCACAACTGTTTTAGGACGGAACTCAACCGTGGCAAAAAGGCGATTGATGTAATAGGTACCATCCGTCAAAATCTGGATCTGCTTGCCCCGTCTTCCTCCAAGCTCCAGAAATTTCTCCGGATCCTGAAAACTGGCATGTTCTTCACCTACATCCGGGGCGATAATCTCGCCCTGCTGAATAGGGGTACCGTCATGCACCGTAACAATACCCATCATGTCACTGGACTCATTTCCCCCTCTGCCCATGATCACCACAGGAGAGAATCCCTCCCGTTCAGCCAGAGTCTTCTGCATGCTGATCAGTTCGTTGCGCTCCTGCTTTAAGTTGCTGGAAATGGATTTGATGGCGCTGGGGGTGATCACGATGAATTGTGCCAGATTGATAGCGTAGGTACCCTCTCTTAAGATTCCCCTCTGCGGACCGCGCTGTCCGCCATTTTTTAAGAATCCGGAAACATCCTGAAAATTGTTTGCTTCAGGCACGATCCGTCCCAGAGTCTGCACCGGAGAAAGGGGAGCACCGTCACGGGCAAATAAATAGGCGATTTGTCCCTGGGGAATCGTAATAAGCGGGTACTTATGTATTTTATACATCAGCACGGATTTAAAATGGATACCGCCCCGCAAAAGTCCGGGCGCATACCCCGCTTCGCCATTCAGGGCGATAATGGAATCCTTAAGTGACCCCTTAAGACTCCACCATTTTTCTACTACAGCCACCTCATTTGAGTTGATGACTCTTAATCCAAGTATCTTGAAGATAAACAGGTAAAGCAATACAATTATTCCTATAGAAAATCCCGCCATCGTCAGCCATTCTTCCATAAATAATCCCTCCGATCTATTATTTTTGATACGATACGTTCCTTCATAAATGCCTTGGGGAACTAAGCTTATATTAACATATAAATCTCTGATCTTAAAGATTACTTTTGTTAATTTTAAAGACTCTGCCTTATTATGACAGAGTCTTTAGAGATTAATCTAAGCAAGAGGAAAAAATATTTTAATTCCCTTTCCAGGACATTCCCAATTATCTAAATTCCATTCTTCTACCCACTGATGTTTTCCACTTTTTATCTTGTTGGAGGCTACATACTGATTTACTTTCTGCCAGCTTGGCATAAGGTGACTGAGGCTTGTGTCATAGGTAAGATATTTTCCGCCTTCAAATACCTTTTCCTTAATCAAATCATCCTGAAATACAAAATCCTTATCAAGCGTAATCATAATCTCAAACCAGAATTTTTTTACTTTGGTGAATCCATGATTGTACAGATACATTTTGCATTTACCGCAATCAAGTCTGTTCTTCTTTGCCCAGGTCAGCATTACATGAAAGACATTATGGGCCGTCTGCTCGGAATCATTTCCATATTCCCGGTAATATGCCACACGAACTGGCTGCAGTATCACTTTGCCATATTCGGTCTGGCTTCTTTTCACTACGGGCATATAGAGATTGATCCTGATGTTTTCCTGGTTGGCAAAATCCCGGTTAAGAAAGCCGCTTTCGACCTCATGTTCTTCCAGGCACTGATGCGCACCCATTTCATACCGGCTGATATCCAGCCAGGATATAAATCTCTGCCACGCCTTTACAATATCGCCGACTGTTGTTTCTGTCACAGCATAAAGACCGCCTTCAAAATGTTTTTTTACTATCCCGTCTCCCATCACTTCAAAATCATCCGGAATAGTTACAACAACCTCATATCCATATGTGCCATCATCTTTTGCTGAGTTTGGAATGTCATATCCATACACACGGTAATCCGGCATAATGTCTCCGATATTGTTTTTATCAAACCATGCTTTCAGACCCATAAAGGCATCATTTTCCGGCGTTTTGCTCTCTGCCCGAAACGCTGCTCCATAAAAGGAATCGGTTTCCTTCAGCACTTTTATATCTGGATATTTCTCTGACAGTTCCAGGTCCTGATCCTCAAAATATTTATCCATAATGTCAACCCTCTCAAAAATGTATTGTCTTTCCTGCTTTCTGAAAATACTTGGAAGAAATCCTGTTGCTTTTTTGAATGCACGCGAGAAGGAATCGGCACTGGTGAAGCCATATTTCACAGCTGTATCAAGGATGCTGCAGTCATTGGATAAAAGATCCTGTGCCGCCAGATGAATCCGCCTTAATCGTATGTATTCTTTCACATTACAACCGACAATGGCGAAAAACAGCCTGTAATAATTGGATAATGACATAAATGCACGATCAGCAGCTTTATTTAAATCAATCTCTTCATACATTTGAGTTTCAATATAATTAATGGATTCTTGCATACATTCATAATAATTCATACTTTCACGTCCTTTCGTCTTAAGACAATGACAGTATATCATATCATTTTAAAAGAAGTCCGACTTTTTTTCCAATCATATTGTATCATTACATTACAGGTTATTCACTCCCCACTATAGACTTTGAGAGCTTCCCCTATAAATTTTGTTGCTCCTTTGCCGTACTTTTTATCATGAACTTTTGTGAACGCGGGGTTTGTTAAATATAAGTCTGCCATCAGTCCCCAGTAATTTTCTCCCATGTCCAACCCGACAATTTCATTTTGCTCTCTTGCCATATCATCCATTTCTTTCACGATCTCCTGGATATGGGGTGAAGAAGGATTTGTACTTAAATCTGATGTTAAGCGTTCCATTAATTCATCCATTTGAGCCATATAAACATCTATATTCTTTTTTAATGTCTGAAATCCTTCCATCACGTCCGGCAGATGATCCAGGTTATTTTTCATGGCTTCTGTGTATCTTTCAATACTGCCAAACTGCTTTATTGCCATTTTTGCGCCTTCAAGCTCTTTGGATTTCATTGTTTCAATGATTTTATTGAATTCCTCCACGCTGCCATAATATTTGACCACTTCACTCTCATGTTCCTGCTTAAATGTATCCAGCATATTAAAATACTCACTCATATCAAATTCTTTAAAACTCATTGTCTCGTCACCTTTCAATTTTTTCTCAATAAGCTCAATCAGTTCGTTCAGTCTGTCTCTTTTCAGCACCAGTAGATCTTTTTGCTTACCAAGAGCCTGTTTTTTGTCGTAATGTGAACTTTTCAAAATTTCTTTCATCTCTTTTAACGGAATATCCAATTCTTTGAAAAAAAGTATCTGCTGCAGAATTTCAAGAGAATCATCTCCGTATAGCCGATAACCAGCATCTGTTGTCTTACTGGGTTTCAGTAAACCGATTTTGTCGTAATAATGCAGCATCCGGATACTGATACCCGTTAGATCTGAGACCTGTTTAATTGTTTTCATACCAATTCTTCACCTCCTGTACTTCTGGTTCTATATTACACTATGACATGATGTCAGGGTCAATATTTCTTATAAATTTTTTATGAGTATAAAACAAGAAGGACTTAACAGGGATGGTTTCCAGTTAAGGCCTTCTTGTTTTTATATTAAATTATACCCGAATCAATCCGCACCTCTATTTCTTCAAGCAGTTTTACGACTTCTTCGTATCCCCTGTCATCCAGTTTATCTAACAGATCATGCCATTTTTTATTTTTTTCCATATGATATTTATGATGTACTTCAAAACAAATTTGTCCTTTATCTGTTAATGTCAGTTCTATTTTCGCTTCTGATTCTTCAGAAACCTTTTTTGTCACCAGCCCTTTACCAACCAGTCTGCGAATCATCTGAGAAACTGCCCCATCGGTCACACCTTTTTTTTGTGCTAGTTTCTTTACTCCAATTCCCGGTTCTTCACCGATTGAAGCAATCATATGGATTTCGGTCCGTGTTAATGACACATCCACTCCGTAATTCTGCTTAATATCTTCTTTCTGGTTATACTTGTGAATCAGCCGCTCCACCTGCTCTAATATCATTTCATAATCACGCATATTATTTTACCCATATACGGTTTTCAGCCGCATTCCCATGTCCGAAATAAATAATTAACCTGCCCATATCTGAAATTCTTTTTGCACTCTTTTGCATTTGTTCCCGATCTTCATACAATAACGATACCCCTGGAGTAAAAAAATTCATCAGTGCATCTCCTGCCAGTAGATATTGGTCTCCAAGCTTTATTCCAATGGATCCCTGTGTATGACCAGGCAGTTCAATCACCTCTCCATCAATTCCATAGTTCAGGAGTCTGTCTCCCTCCTTTAAAATTACGTCTGGCACAAACGTCTGTATTTTTGCGTATTTTGCACTCACAACTGAGAAAAATTTTACTATATTGCCAGGAAATCCATTTGATTTCATTTCACGGCACAGATTATTATGTATCAAAACAATATCCTTTTCATGCATGGCAATGGGAACCTGCAGTTGGTTTGCAAGATATGCTGCATTTTGAATGTGATCGATATGGCCATGGGTAAGGACTATAAGTTTTACGTTTTTTCCTTTGCATGCATTTAATATTTTCCGCTCATTTCCTTTTAAACCTGTATCTACAAGGATTGATGAATCGGCTTCCGAAACAAGATAACAATTAGAGCCTGCTTTAATTTGTACAATATGATACATTTTAATTTTTGCCCCTTTCTATTTAATTGCTAAATTCTTTAGTATATAAAATGTTTAGCATCTATTTTACCACCATGAGATTGATTATGTCAAACCTTTTACGACATTAGTATTTAATAATATAATCGTGATAACAAATTTTTTTTTAATCAGAAAGCCGTGAAAGGATACGCATATGAAAAAATATATAGCATTGTTACGTGGCATTAATGTCGGAGGCAAAAATAAAATATCAATGGCGGAGTTAAAAAAGACCTTTGAAGATAGTGGATATCAGAATGTTATTACCTATATCAATAGCGGAAATGTCATTTTCTCCAGTCAAAATGAAGATAAAGCAGAGATCACACTTCTGGTCTGCACCAATTAAAACATTTTCTAAAACGAGATGGTCAAAAATAGTAGGTAATTCTGCTTATAATAGTGTCACAATAAGAAATGCAAATACTGCTAAAAAGCTATTGCAGCTTTCGGGAATGTAAAAAACAGACATTTCCCAAATGAATTACCTTGACAGGTACATGTTCATATTAGAAAACGTCTGTTTTTTATTTGTGAATTCTGTTTCATTGTCAGAAGAACTTTCTAGCAGCACACGATTTCCTTAATTATCATGTCATCGCCCTCTAAAATTTCCATTTCTCTGCTGCCGCAGTCAGGACAGCTTAAATCACTGTAAACGGCATTAAATACCCTGCCGCACCCTTTGCATTTAACAATACCCGGAATGACAATAAGCTCCAGCTCTGTTTTTTCCATGAAGGTCTTATAGGAGGCGGCCGGCCAGCTCTGCTCCAGGTATCTGGGAACAATGCCGGAAAGCTCGCCAACCTCGATGACAAGCTTGCTGACTTCTGTTATGTTCTGCTCTTTTACGATACGCTCAATGGTATGAACCATAGAGTTTAGTACACCAAGCTCATGCATTGTTACCTCTCCTCTTCTCTTCAGCTTCTTTTGACGACGCTTTCTTTGAGAGTTGTGGCAGCAATCTTTCCGGTACGTACAATTGCATTGGCAGCAATTTTGACAGGAAGCTTTTCATATGTATTTGGAACCGTGTCATAGGTACGTTCCAGGCTGATTGCATCAAATTTACATTTGGTCGTACATAAGCCGCATCCGATACACTTATAACGGTCGATCTCTACCGTACCGCAGCCAAGGCAGCGTTCCGTCTCTCTCTTTAACTGTTCTTCCGTAAAGGTCATTCGCTCATCAAAGAAGGTGCCTTTTTTCTCAGGAGAATGGCCTGGTCTCTGGCGGGGAGTCATATCAAAATCCTGTATACCGATGGCAATGTTGTTCTTATCAAAAGCATGATATTCACGGCGGTCACGGCCATATACAAGAGACTGTCCGGGCTGTACATAACGGTGAATGGAAATTGCAGCTTCTTTTCCGGATGCTATGGCATGGATTGCAAATTTAGGACCGGTAAAGCAGTCGCCGCCCACAAAAACGTCCGGTTGTGAAGTCTGTAAAGTCAGACTGTCCGCTTTGGCTGTACCGCCCCTTCCAAGTTCTACCCTGCTTTCTGAAAGAAGTCCGCCCCATTCAATGGACTGACCGATAGAAAGCAGAACAGAATCGGCTTCCACAATGATTGTATCATTTTCATCGTACATTGGTGCAAAATGGTGGTCTGCATCAAATACGCTGGTGCAGCGCTTAAATTCCACTCCGGTCACCTTTCCATCTTCCGTCAGGATGCGTTTGGGCCCCCAGCCATTATGGAAGGAAACGTGATCTTCCTCTGCCTCTGCAATCTCATCCGGCAATGCCGGCATCTCACCAAGGCTCTCCAGACAGTAAAGATTAATTGCAGCTGCCCCCTGTCTTGCAGCCGTACGGGCAACATCAATGGCTACATTTCCACCACCGATCACTACTACATTTCCGGAAAGCTCTGCCTTTCTTCCAAGGTTCACATTGCGAAGAAAATCTACACCTGAGATAACACCACCCGCTTCTTCTCCCTCAATGCCGGGACGTCTGCCTCCCTGTGCACCAATTGCCAGATAAAAGGCTTCATACCCTTCTTCCCGGAGTTTGTTAAGCGTAATATCTTTTCCAACTTCAATTCCGGTTTTAAAGGTAACGCCCATCTCCCGAAGAACGTCTATTTCTGCATTCAGAACCTCTTTTTCCAGGCGGAAGGAAGGAATGCCAAGAGTGAGCATACCTCCCAGTTTCTCTTCTTTTTCAAAAACAGTTACCTGATAACCATCAATTGCCAGGTAATACGCACAGGAAAGACCGGAAGGACCGGATCCCACCACAGCAATTTTATTTCCAAGATTATAGCGCATAGGAGGAATATACCGGACAGATGCATCCAGCTCTTTATCCGCAATAAATTTTTTGATTTCATCAATGGAAACCGGCTCATCAATGTCTCCGCGGGTGCACTCACTTTCACAGCCGTGAGGGCAGATCCGACCGCAGACCGCAGGGAAAGGATTTTCTTTTTTTATCAATTCCAACGCTTCCCGGTAACGGCCGGAAGCAGCAAGCTTTATGTAACCCTGTACGGATATATGGGCCGGACAGGCCGTTTTACACGGTGATGTGCCTTCTATTGCAACATCTTTCCGGTTTATGCGGTAATCCACATTCCAGTTGCTTTCTTTCCAGATATGGTCGCGGGCGGTAGGCTCTGCCTTTATGGTGACAGGTGTTTTGGAACAGAGCTTTTGTCCAAGTGTTAATGCATTCACCGGGCAGTTCTCCACACACTGTCCGCAGGCCACACAGTTTTCCTTTTTTACTTTGGCTGAATAATTGGACCGTATGGAATCAGGCGTATTGAAAAGGGTTGCAAGGCGGAGGGAAAAACACGAACAGCCACAGCAGTTACAGATTGCCGCTGATTCACCAAGTCCGTCTGTATGGGGCATTTCATGCATCAGTCCGTTATTTTCTGCAAACTTAATAATCTCTTTTGCTTCTTCCCGGGTAATCTGGCGCCCTCTTCCTGTCTTTATATAATATTCGGCACCTTCCCCCATCTGGATGCAGATTTCTTTTTCCAGATGACCGCAGCCTTCATCAATGACACGGCGGGACTGGCGGCAGGAGCAGTCAGATACGGAGAATGTATCATATTTATCCAGATAATAGGAAAGATGTTCCCAGGGTTTCGTACCGGGAATATCCCTGATGGCCTCTTCTACAGGAATTACACGCATCATGGCCATACCCTGCGGGAATTTTGCAGCCATGGGTGCAAGACGCAGTCTGGTATATTCTTCAAATGCTTTTCCGATTTCAGGATGCTCGTTTAACTGTTCCCGGTTATTTACCATCATCTCCAGCATACCGGGAGCAAAGATATTCACAAAAAAACGTTCTTTGTGATCTTCTTTATCTTTCCATACTTTGACTACACCGGTGTAAGCCAGCTGCTCTAAGAGGGCCTTCGTTTCTTTTTTACTTTTTCCGGAGCGTTTTGCCACATATTCAAAGGTACGGGGCCTGCGCAGCCCGATTATCATGGCAATGTCAGCCATATCATCGGTTACGACACAATCCAGTGCATAGTATTCGGGAGAATTTTCATCAATTTTATTCATGACGCCTGCAATACCGCCTACCATTTTTGCCAGCTTTACTATTTTAGGTCTTAATTCACTCATAGTTCCCTTTCCCGCGCCTGTTTCGCGCTTTTAGAATTTATCATATTATTCACGCCAGGACTTTACTGCATTGCCAAGCCAGTCGGTCCATTCCTTTATCCCTTCCTCTTTCAGCGCGCTGATGGGAATAATAACTGCGTTTGGATTACGGAGGCGTATATTTGCTTTGCATCTTTCCAGATCAAAATTAAAATACGGCAATACATCCATCTTGTTGATGAGAACCACATCGCAGATAGAAAACATCAGCGGATATTTCAGGGGCTTGTCGTCTCCTTCCGGTACGGAGAGAATCATGGCATTTTTTACAGCACCGGTGTCAAATTCAGCAGGACATACCAAGTTGCCCACATTTTCCAATATAACAAGGTCAAGGCCCGCCGGATCAAGACCTTCCAGACCCTGACGTGTCATTTCCGCATCCAGATGGCACATACCCCCTGTATGAAGCTGGATGGCTTTTGCACCAGTCTGGGAAATGGTACTGGCATCCACATCAGAATCAATATCTGCCTCCATAACACCGATATGAAGGTCATCCTTTAAGGCATTAATTGTTCGGACCAGAGTGGTTGTCTTACCTGCTCCGGGACTGGACATCAGATTAAGAAGAAATACCTTCCTATCCTTTAATTCTTCCCGAAGCTTTCCAGCCTGTATGTTGTTGTCAGCAAAGACACTTGTTTTTATCTCAAGAACTTTAAAATCTTTCATGCGCCGCGCTCCTTTCTTACCATTTGTTTTTTATAAGTATACTGGTTCAGTCATAACAATATTATTATAAAATATTCTCTGTATACTGGCAATAATGCAAAAAATAACTGTCATTATCCCTTAATTATTTATTGAATTTTAGTAAGAATATATGATAAAATAGTGTCAATCTCTGGTATGACCAGAGCCAGAACAAGGGGGAAACATGGAATTTCAGAAACTTAGCGCTTTAAGCTTAAAAGAAATGTTTATTCGTCAGATTCGTGACATGATTTTATCCGGACAAATGCCGGTGGGAAGCAGATTGCCCTCTGAAAGGGACATTGCCAGACAGATGCAGGTCAGCCGCGCAGTGGTTAACAGCGGGTTTGCTGAACTGGAAAAACAGGGTTTTCTGGAAGTGCATCCGAGGCAGGGGGTATTCGTGGCAGATTACGGCAGGAACGGGAACATTAATACCTTAAATGCAATTATGGAATATCACGGAGATACACTAGGACAGTCCGAAATTTACTCAATTATAGAAGTGCGGCGGGCGTTGGAACACCTGGTAACCGATTCGATTATAAAAAATTCATCAAATGAAGATATTCTGGGATTGGAGGGATTATTAGAGGATGTTGCTGCTGCAAAAACCATAGATGATACAGTCCTTTCCACCTTTTCTTTTCATCACAAACTTTCCGTTATCAGTGGAAACAGTATTATACCGTTGATTTACATATCGTTTAAACCTGTTGTAACACAGCTTTGGAAACGCTTTTGTATCCGCTACGGAAAAGAGGCGTTATACGACAGCGTGCTTTGTTTATATAAATGTATCAAAGAACGTGATGCCGGGGCGGCGAGGAGATGTACCGATAAACAGTTAGATGACGCACTGGAAGGCGGGCATCAGATTTATTAGGAGCCAGGTATTCAGGGGTAACTTGTATTTGTATCCTGCCGTTGAGTATAATTCATTAACTGTTTATCAATATCTTGTCCTCCATACATTACTCGGATGATTGTGACTTTGGCTTTTTCCACATCAGTAACGTATAGGACACAATAATTGTCTACCGGCATAATACGTAATCCATAGTTATTCCTAATTTCACTTACATATTCCCGAAAGCGTTCTGGCATCTGGTCAAGACTCATGATACTTTCTTCCAGTCTGTCAAGTTGTCCACGCGCATTTTCAGAGGAATTTAATTCAAAGGCAATGTACTCGTAGATAATTCTTAAATCCACATCCGCCTGTTCTGATACTTCAATATCAAAAATCATAAATTATAATCCTTGCGAATATCTGCGAATGCTTTATTTACAGGTTTTGTTCGTCCTGCCTTCATGTCTGCGTAACCTTTCTCCAGTTCTGTGTTCATCTGTTCCACAGTTAAAGCACTCATATTCACAGGTTTTGGAGATGGAATTTTTACTTCAAAAGGGAGCCCTCTCTGTAAAATAATTTGCTTGTAGAACATATTGATAGCATTGGAGGCTGGGATACCCAGCGCGGAAAGAATACTCTCTGCCTGTTCTTTGACATCGGGTTCAATTCTTGCATATAAATTTGCTGATTTTACTGCCATCGGTATCGCTCCTTTCAAATTACTTTTATTTTGTCTTACGCTTGTATTATACGCCATTGTGCGCACATAAGCAATACTTTTTAATAGAAATTATATAATTTCTTCTTTAGTAAAAAAAACGCATTTCTATAATACTAAAGGCAGGATCATAATACCTGATTCCTGCCTTTTATCATATTCTAAAGAGTGTTATTATTAAAGCTGTTATTAATTATAATGATAATGTTATCATTGAAGTTATCTCTGAAGTTATCGCTGAAATTGTCGTTTAAGTTACCGTTAAAATCATCATCAGATTCCACTTCATTCGCTTCTCTGAATAAACGTTCGCACCATTCACGGTTTTCATCACGTTCTGAAAAGGAATTATTTCTACAGCAAACACATCTACAGCAACACATAAATATGACTCCCTTCTTAATAGGATACACTATATTTTATGCTGAAGTTAGACAAGTTGTGAAATCCGTTCCTTTTCGTTTTCAACAACAAACTATAGTGGGCAACCTGCTGTCTGAGGCTGCCCGTTTTTTATTCATATATTTACTTTTTCAGCCTGTTTTTTAAATCAATGATTTTATTCTCAATTATCCCTATGGTTTTCTCAAAAGCAGTGTCATCTTTCCCTGTGGGATCATCTAATCCCCAGTCCTCTCTCATTTTACATGGAAGAACAGGGCAATTTACATTACAGCCCATAGTAATTACTACATCCGGTCCCGGTATATCTTCAATTAACTTACTTTTCTGCGTTGCCTCCATATCAATCCCATATATCTTTTTCATTAACCGAACGGCGTCCTGATTGATCTGATCCTTTAACTCAGTTCCTGCCGAATAACTTTCAAATACATCACCGGCGAGATGCTTTCCCAGCGCTTCAGCTATCTGACTCCGGCAGGAATTATGCACACAAACAAAAGCAACTTTCGGTTTATTATCTTTTTTCATTTCATTCATCGCTATCACCTCTTTTATCTACAGCAAATACAGACTCTCATCTTTTATTTCGTCCGGTCTCCAGCTTATCACTGCAAAATTTCCATCTGCATGCTCAGCCACCTTATTAATCCATTCAATTTCATTACTGGCTTTTGCTGACAGCAACTTATTCGTCGTACCGGTACGGTAAAGGGAAGAATTGATTACCCACCACTTTGCAGCAATTCCAGCCCGTTCTAAATCTTCCTCCAGACGTAATGCTTCATAAACCGGAGTGGTTTCTGCAAGAGTTACAATAATAACTTCTGTCTCATCTTTGTTCCTCAATCTTGGAAGCAGCTTTTTAGCTGATTCAGGTACATCACCCTGGGAGCGTTTCATTTCCTGATTATAGCTCTGTGTGGAATCCAGAAGTAATAACGTATGTCCGGTCGGTGCGGTATCAATCACTACTATCTGGTCTTCTGCCTTTTCAACGATATCTGCAAAAGCCCTGAATACAGCAATTTCCTGGGTACAGGGGGATCTTAAATCTTCTTCTATATATGCCAGGTCCTCTTCTGACATAGCTGCCCCCGCTTTTGAAAGTACCTCCTGCTGATACTTCTTTAACTCTTCTTTTTCATTGATATGGCTCATTGTAATCTTATCAGTCTCACTCATAACAAATTTAAGATGAGCGGCCGGATCGGTTGTAGTCAGATGAACCTTTTTTCCTCTCGCTGCCAGACCTGATGCAATAGAAGCTGCTATTGTTGTTTTACCCACACCACCTTTACCCATGGTAAAAATGACTTTCTTATTGGAATTATATAAATCTTCAATTACATCTTTTAAACCTGGAATGATATCTGCCTTAATTTTATCATCACGAATGGTATAACTGTCTTTTTCCAGCAGAGCTCTTACGTTTTCCATACCTGTTATATTATAGGCTCTGAGAGGTATGAAACAGCATTTCATATTCTTAAGTTCTTCCGGCATACAGGCAAGTGCTGACTGCTGTTTTTTATAAAAGCTTTCTGAAATCGTATCATCATAAGATGTTAATATACCGTTTACGATCATCATCTGATTTCTTACTCCTATATCTGTGAGTTCAAGAGAGGCTCTAGCCGCTTCTTTTAACGGTGTTACCTCAGGTCTTGAAACCAGAATTAAAGTTGTAAGATTACCATCCGCTAATGTTTCCACAGCATTTTTATAGATATCTCTTTTGCTTTCCAGCCCGGAGAGCTGCCCCAGGCAGGAAGCACCATGGGTATTTTCGCTGATAAAATTACTCCAGGCCGATGGAAGCTTTAGCATCCTTAATGTGTGCCCTGTGGGTGCAGTATCAAATATAATATAATCAAATTCTTCCTGAACTTTTACATCTGTAATAAATTTGGAAAATTCATTAAATGCAGCAATCTCAACAGTACAGGAACCAGAAAGCTGTTCCTCCATATTTTTTATTACAGCCTCAGGCAGCTGTCCGCGGTAAGGCGCGATTACGCTTTCACGATATTCCCCGGCTGCCTCTATGGGATCTAAGTTTGCCACTACAAGATTCGGTACTTCAGGAATAGGAACACCTTTATTATTCAATTCTGTTTCAAATACATCCTGCAGGTTAGAGGCCGGATCCGTACTGATCAGCAGAACTTTTTTACCTGAATCAGCGAGGGATACTGCTGTAGCACAGGCAGTTGAAGTTTTTCCAACTCCTCCTTTTCCAGTAAAGAACAGATATTTTGTAAATACTGCTTTTTCTATATGAAAGTTTTCCATTAACAACAGCAATCCCCTCCAGAACAGCCACAGCCTTGTGTTTTTTTAGTTTCAGCGTTACCACCAATATAATGTGCCGGAACATCAAGCAATTTCATAAACTCTTCATTTGATGGATATCTTCCGGTTATAATGATTTCTCCATCCACAAGAATAACTGGTAACCCTTCCACGCCTTTTTTACTGACAAAATCATTAACTGTTTTATTCACCACAAATTCCTGAGGTGCATTTGAAAGATTAAACCGGTCAACAGGCACGCCGTTGTTCTTTAGTGTGTTCAGTACCGTGGAAATTCTTAATAATTCCGGATCGACTCCAACTCCGCAAAGTCCTGTTGAGCAGCACATGGCAGGTTCAAATATCTGCATCTTTTTCATTTTATAATTTTTCCTTTCCTGAAATCATTTTATTTAAAACCAATGAGCTGTCTTATTTGCTATTTTAACAAGGATCAGCATAATGGGTACCTCAGTTAAAACACCGACTACAGTAGCAAGTGCTGCCGGAGAATCCATTCCGAACAGGGCAATCGCAACTGCTACTGCAAGTTCAAAGAAATTAGATGCTCCTATCATCCCTGCCGGTGCCGCTATATTATGAGGAAGCTTGAGCGCCTTTGCTGCCAGATATGCAATAAAGAAAATCAAAAATGTCTGTATGGTCAGCGGCACTGCGATCAGTAATATGTGCAGTGGATTATTTAATATAACATCACCCTGGAAGGAAAATAAAAGTACAAGCATCAATAACAATCCGGCAATTGTTGCATGATCAAACTTAGGTAAAAACTGATTTTCAAAATATTCTCTGCCTTTTTTCTTACTGACATACATTCTTGTCAGTACACCAGCCGTTAAAGGTACCACAACAAACAAAACAACTGACAAAACCAGAGTATCCCAGGGAACGGATACCTTACTCACTCCCAGTAAAAATTTAACAATAGGTACAAAGGCAATCAGAATAATTAAGTCATTGGTTGCTACCTGCACGACAGTATAGGCCGGGCTTCCTTTCGTCAGCTGGCTCCATACAAAAACCATCGCAGTACAAGGTGCTGCTCCTAATAAAACGGCACCTGCTAAATATTCTTTTCCCAGATCTGCAGGAATCAATCCTTTAAATACAACATAGAAAAAGAAGGAAGCAATTGCAAACATAGTGAAAGGCTTAATCAGCCAGTTGGTAACCCACGTTACATACAACCCTTTTGGATTTTTGCCCACATGCTTCACACTTTCAAAATCCACCTTCATCATCATTGGGTAAATCATAACCCAGATTAATATTGCCGTAGGAATAGAAACATTAGCATATTCAAACTGACTAAAAAACCCGGGCACCGCCGGCAGAAATTTTCCGATCAATACACCAGTAATCATGCATAATGCTACCCATATGGTTAAGTATCTTTGAAAAAATCCAATTTCTTCTGATTTCTCTTTATTCATTCCGGCTCTCCTTAATGTGTTATTCTTGAATTTGCACAGACATCAACGTTTTTATACTTTTCGCATTGTTGATGATCTGTCTCATAGGTTGGCAATTCAACTATCTTTTGCTGCAGGTACTCCCATAAGTCTTTATGTTCCTTTTTAAAACTATCGCTTATGCCGAAATATGCCCATTGTGCTTTCTTATAACAATATAAAATTCCACAGTTTTTAAGTACAGTCAGATGCCTGGAAGCGTTTGACTGTGTCATATCGAGACAAACTTCTATCTCACAGACACACATTTCTCTTTCCATCAGCAAAGTCAGGATTCGCAGCCTGCTCTCTTCAGACAGTGCTTTAAAAATATCAATCACAATTTCACCTCTTCCTCTTTTATATATTTATATGAGCATATATGCATATTCTATGCGCTGGATAATAATATGTTCCAACAATGCGATGCACCAATTATAATTAATTGCATTGTTTATCTGATTTATGGTATTTGCAGATACAGTTTTCCTGTTCTGTAGTCATGTTACTCCAGTAATTTTTTATAAGCTCAATTAACTGTGTGTTATTACTGTAATACATCCAGGATCCTTCTTTGCGGCTAATCACCAGACCGCATTCTGTCAGTATCTTCATATGGTAAGATAATGTGGGCTGTGTGATCTCAAAACATTCCAGTATATCACATGCGCAAAGTTCACCGCAGGATAACATCTCTATGATTTTTAGTCTGGTAGCATCGCCTAATGCTTTAAATACCGGTGCGTAGTCTGTATGCAGAACCATTCTGTTTTTCTCCATTCTTCCATATACTTCTGTTTATACATAGATATTTATCTATATCTTTATTATAATAGCACATTGATATTTGTCAATATATTTAGTGTAAACTTTGGGCTATTGTTTTGTAAAAAACTTACTGTGTTTATATTACAAACTCAGGTAATTTTGGGGAAGCAGCCAATAATTGTCTTAGAATTGTTAATCCAGCTTTCAGTTCCCGTACATCTTCGATTGCTGATGTTGATATTCGAACCGCAGATGGAATTGGACCATTTCCCACCATAAATCTTTCCGCCGAAAAAACTTGTATACCGGCAGAACGTGCACATAATTCAAATTCTGCTCCCGTCCACTGTTCAGGTAATATTAACCATCTGAAATAGTCTCTTTTATTTCCATAAACCTGATATCCTGACAAAATGTCATCTACAATCTGGTTTCTGTATTCAGCTTCCATCTGCTTTTCTTTAATAATAGCATCGGCTGACCCATTTTCAAGTAATGTAGCTGCAATTTCTGCATTGAAATGTGAAGTCGTCAAGTCAATATTATAAATGCCTTGTTTGATATATTCATGAAATTTTGACGGTGCATATAAGAAAGCTATCCGCAAGCCTACGCTTAATGCCTTTGATGTGCCATTGATATACAGACTATTTTCAGGAGCAAAAGACGATACAGGCGGCAAATCAGTATTTCCGAGAAAAGACATTGTATCATCTTCAATTAAAATCAGACCATATTTCCTCACTATCTCTGCAATCGCTTTTCTTCTTTCAGCCGGTAAAGTGCACGTTGTTGGATTCTGACACTCTGGCATAATATAAAGTCCCTTTATACCGTCAATCTGACAGGCGCGTTCCACCATATCCGGAATCAGACCGTCTTTATCGGTATCAACGGCAACAAGCTGTATTCCTGTCATGCTGGCTATACTTTTAAAACCTGTATATGTTAACCTTGTAGTACCTATTTTATCTCCTGGCTGGAAAAGGGATAATAGTATGACTGCCAATGCGTTTTGTGTACCGGAAGTTATAAATACATCATCTGGATTTACAGTAAAATAAAATCTTTTTATCCAATCAGATCCGACTTCCTGATAAGAAATATGGCGCTTTGGTTCATCATAAGCGAAATAATTAATCACAGACATTCGCTGCGTTACCTGTACGATTGCCTCTGATAAATATTTTCTGTTGTTATTCAGTGAGTGAATTCTTCCTAAATCAATCAGATATGGTTCCGTGTCATCTGTTGTCGACTCTATATTGGCGTCAACGGAAACAAATGTACCTTTTCCGACGATGGCTGAGATCAATCCCTTTTGTTCGCAAATTTTATATGCCCGTGTGATTGTTGTAAAGTTTACTCCCAGAAAATCTGCAAGTTCCCGCTGAGGGGGAAGCTGGTCACCAGCTTTCAATATCCCATATTTAATGTCATTTTCTAAAGCTGATACAATTGCTTTGTAAATTGGTCCTATGCCCTTCTCAAAATGCGGCTGCCACGATGGATTTCCGTACAAAAAAGTCTTATCAGACATGCTATTATTATCCTCATCATTAAAATTGTAATACATACAATTATAACATTGACAGCACAGCATAGTCAACAATATAATTGTATTGTATGCATCATTAAAAATACCTACATACAATAAAGCATATAAATAGAAAGGGGTAAACACTATGAAATGTGAAACAGAAATTAATTGTCCTGAAGCGATGATTGAGGCTGTAAATTATGTGGACCGCGGCGACGTTGTTATCATTCCAACGGAAAATGTCTATGCATTTATTTTTTCCGGAAGATATACAAAAACGATTGACCGGGTATACAGTATAAAAAAGAGGCCTCGGAAAAAGGGCTTTGTTGTCTGCACAACGAAGGAAAGCATTTACGATTATGCGGAACTGCCACCTGAAGCGGAAAATATTGTCAATTCCATCTGGCCCGCGCCGGTAAGTCTTGTGTTGAAAAAAAAACCTGCCATTTCAGACGAAGTTACCAGTGGTCTTGACAGTGCGGCTTTTATGTGTCTGAAAAGCCCGGTTATCAGTTATATTACGGAAAATGCCATTGGGCCTGTCTGTGCAACGACATGTAATATTTCAGGACAGCCGGAAATTCACACGTTTGATGATGCGGTTAAATACTTTGGTGATCTGGTTGACCTAATCATTAAAGACGATTCTTTGGCCGTCTATGGCATTCCAACCACCATCGTGTCCTTTGTGGAGGATAAGCCAACTGTATTAAGAGCAGGTGGTTTTCCACCAGAGAAACTAAAAGAAAATACAATTTCTGATCTTGTTATTTAAAGTTATCAACATGCACAATGCTTTATATGTCTCTGATATTTATTCTGCGGAAAAGTGGTTGGAATCAACGTACTCAGCCAGCCACTTTACTTCTCCGCTCAACCAATACTACATCATGCCACTTTCCGTTATCCATTTTACCTAACCTTTCTCTATAGCCAATTTCCCTGAAACCACATTTTTTATGCAGGTTTAAGCTGGCGGAATTCTCTCTGATAATTCCTGACTGTAAAGTCCAGTATCCATTTTCTTCGGATCGTCTGATTAATTCTTCCAAAAGTGCTGTACCAACTTTCTGGCCTTGAAACTGCTTACTGATATAGATGCTTACCTCTGCTACCCCTGAATAAACGCACCGTCCGGAAACCGGAGATAAAGCAGCCCATCCCAAAATCATATCACCGCTTCTGGCTGTCAGCCGGCAGGTCTTACAGTGACCTTTATCCCAATCTTCCCAGCCTGGTGCCTCACTTTGAAATGTAGCAATTTTAGTCCTTATACCTTCCATATAAATATCTGCAGCCTGCGGCCAGTCTGATGCTTTCATTTCATCGATTCTGTATTCCATAATTTATTCCTCCTTAACAATATGCCTTAACCAATACTGCTCAATTGCTCAATTCCACCGCATCTTTAAGAAGCTGTAAGCTCTCAAGTACCTGATTTCTTTTGTTCTCTGGTATTGCATTAAATATCCCTTTATAATACTCTTCCATACTTTCTTCAATATTCTGAAATATGCTTCTGCCTCTTTCCGTTAATTGAATGATTATATAACGCCTGTTTTCCATATCTGATTCCCGGATAACGTAATCTGATTCCACCAGATTATTGATGGTCCGGCTCATTGTACTTTTATCCAGTCCTAATAAGCCGGACAGATCAACTAATGAAATCTTTTCTTTACGACCGATTTCAACAATCGCATGGCACTGTGTTAAACTAACGCCGCAACAGGAAGCGTCGCTTTTTTCAAGAATTCCTAAATCCCTGACCAGTATCCGGATCAATTCACGTAAGACTTTACTGCCCTGATTTATCATTTTATCACCTCAAAAAATATAATATCATGCAACTGTTGTATTTTGCAACTGTTATTTTTATAATTTTATTTTTATATTGTGTTGACTTTTTTTAATTTAAAGCATATACTATGTTACATCAAATTATTTTGATGTGAGGTAAAAATATGGAACTCAGTCCTGAAAAAAACGCGAAAGTATTCAAAGCCTTTTGTGATGAAAAGCGGCTTATGATTTTAGAACTGCTGCGAAGCGGTGAAAAATGCGCCTGTGTTTTGATTGATCAGATGGAAATTGGTCAGTCCGCCCTGTCCTATCACATGAAGATTCTATGCGATTCCGGAATTGTGGAAAGCAGACAGGAAGGAAAATGGACACATTATAAAATCAGCGAACAAGGAAGCCAGGAGGCCCTGCTGCTTTTAAAAGCAATAACCACTCCCGATTCGGCTGCAGAGGATAACGGACGCAGTAATTGATAAAAGCCATCAGATGAAAGATGGCTCTTATTTAACACGTAACATCAATTTTTTTTGATATGAATGTCTGATTAAGAAAGAGAGGTACGTTTCTAATGAAACTCCTTCAAACAATGTGGCTGTTTTTTCAAAACCAGGTACTTGGTATGAAATGGCTCAATGATTTTATTGGGAGACTGCTTTCGGCCCTTGGCATTGACGTTTCCGGGCAGATTGGCGGCAGTATACAGTTTTTTATTTATGATGTTTTGAAAATCACCGTGCTGCTCTGTGTGCTGATTTTCATCATTTCATACATTCAAAGCTACTTTCCTCCTGAACGCAGCAAGAAAATTATGAGCCGGTTTCATGGTGTATGGGCAAACATTATGGCAGCACTGCTTGGTACTGTTACACCATTCTGTTCCTGTTCTTCCATACCGCTGTTTATTGGCTTCACCAGTGCAGGCTTGCCCCTGGGCGTGACTTTTTCTTTCCTTATATCCTCTCCCATGGTGGATCTTGGTTCCCTTGTACTGCTGATGAGCATCTTCGGAACAAAGGTGGCACTTGTCTACGTGATCATCGGTCTGATCCTTGCCGTACTGGGAGGAACTCTGATTGAAAAACTCCACATGGACAGTTATGTGGAGGATTTTATCCGGTCAGCGGGCAGTGTGGACATTGATTCGCCCAGCCTGACCAGAAAAGAACGTATGATTTACGCCAGGGATCAGGTGGCAGCCACCTTCAAAAAGGTACTGCCTTACATTTTAATCGGTGTAGGTATTGGAGCAATCATTCACAACTGGATTCCTGAAAGCTGGATCGAGATGGTGCTGGGCAGCCGCAACCCGTTTGGTGTAATACTGGCGGCTTTACTGGGCGTTCCCATGTATGCGGATATTTTCGGAACAATACCGGTTGCAGAAGCACTTCTTTACAAGGGGGCACAGCTTGGTACCGTCCTCTCCTTTATGATGGCGGTCACGACC
Organism: Lacrimispora sp. 38-1; assembly: GCF_049890855.1. NCBI lineage: Bacteria > Bacillati > Bacillota > Clostridia > Lachnospirales > Lachnospiraceae > Lacrimispora > Lacrimispora sp. 38-1. The sequence goes on from NZ_JBANEW010000069.1 coordinate 49,210, forward strand.
TTAAGCCTTCCCTCCATTATCATGCTGCGTAAAGCTGTCAAGCCAAAACTACTTGGTCTTTTCGTAGCAATCTGTACCATTGGCATCATTATCATTGGATATCTGTTTAATATTTTGCAGAATTTTCTTGTGTAAAAAAAAATTATAGGAGGATAAAATTATGGCACTGTTTGGTTTTGGTAAGAAAAAAGAAGAGGAAAAGGAAATAAACTCCGGATGCTGCTGTAATGGCAGCTGCAGCAGCGACACAATAGCTGAATCTGATGAAACGAAGAGCAGCGGCGCTTCAGTCAAGGTGCTTGGCTCAGGCTGCGCAAAATGCAACCAGCTGGAAGCAGCAACACGGGAAGCTCTAAAAGAGCTGGGTATGGAGAGTACCATTGATCATGTGACAGATTTCACACAGATTGCTGCTTACGGGGTTATGTCCACACCGGCCCTTGTGGTAGACGGCAAGGTGGTTTCCTTTGGTAAAGTACTGAAAAAGGAAGAGGTTGTTAAAATCCTCAAAAATATAAGAGAGACTTCATGATAAATGATAAAATCGCAGGCAGCTTCGATACAGAAAAGCTGCCCGCGATTTTATTATTATTATTATGCATTATCTATATTTGTTATCACTCCCCTGAAAGTGATTACTGAAAATTAAATAACCGGTCCAGAGGTTCAACCGGACCTGTATGAGGCTGACTCATCGTGCCTAATATGGATGCATTGGGTACCAGTACCATAGTGGTTGTCTGATAGCCCTTTTCTTTAATCTTAGCACAATCAAATTCTACCAGCAGCTCCCCTGCTTTCACATGATCTCCCTGCTTTACTAACGCGTGAAAACCATCACCTTCCAGCTGTACGGTATCTATACCAATATGAAGTAAAATTTCCATTCCATCTCCGGTTGTCATTCCAATTGCATGTCCGGTAGGAAATACAGATGCAATCTCTCCATCGGCCGGAGCATATAACTTTCCTTCTTCAGGATTAATTCCCACACCCGGTCCCATAACTTCTTCTGCAAACACCGGATCACTTACTTCTGAAAGAGGTATTACAGATCCCTTTAAGGGGCTGTAGATAGTTTTCGGCTCACAGGTTATGCGTTTTACAGCAGAAGTGTCTGATTCATTTTTCTCTTTATTACCAAACAAATTATCTAAAAATCCCATACTATTCAGTCCTTTATATGCTTAGTCCATTGATTCCCACCGGGTCTTTAATACGAAAGCAGCACTTTTAGGCTGCCTGACCCGATTGAAAATCCCCTTTTTGTTTCCATTAACACGCATGATTCCCTCTGTAGTCTGGAAATCAGCAAAATTCCAAACCAGCTCACCCTGTATAAAATCAAACTGGTCAAATATTTCAAAATTCATATCCAGATATTCGTCCTGATACTCCTGGCTCCACATAATACTCGGTAGTTTATGCTCTGCTGCCAGGGTATCCGTTCCAAACTCAGTAAATACAAACGGAATATTCAAATTTTTATCTTTCCACTTATTCATCTCAATCAGGAAGGCTTCCCTTGCATCAACAAGCTCCGGTCCTCCTTTGATATACCACCCGTAATACCGGTTTAAACAGATAAAATCACAAAGCTGGTAGCACTGGCAGATTTCCGGCTGACTATTCTTCTCAAATGCTCCTGTCATCGGACGTTTCTGCGGATCCAAAGCTCTTGCAGCATCAAAAATCGTTGTGAAATAATCTTTCGACTGTTCGCTGGTGGTTTCCGGTTCATTAAACAGACTCCATGCAATTACACTTGGATGGTTTTTATCCCTTACAATCATCTCTTCCACTGCCTGAAGATGGGCCTTTAACAAATTAGGTATGGTAGGTGTTTCAAAGAATCTTGTAAACTTACCTGTACCTGCATCTGCAAAGTTTCTGGTGGATCTCATCATTCCCACCGCAGGAACCTCATCAATGATCAAAAAGCCTTCTTCATCTGCAAACTGATACCACTCTTCTGCATAAGGATAATGGCTGGTCCTGAAGCAATTGGCACCGATCCATTTCATGCATTCAAAGTCTCTCTTTAATACCCCCCAGTTAAAGCCTCTTCCAATCACTTCGAAATCTTCATGTTTTCCGAATCCTTTCAGATAAACAGCTTTGCCGTTGATCTGAATTTCTTTTCCTTCTATCTTTACCGTCCGGATACCGATTTTGGAAGAATACTCGTCAATCAGCGTTTCCCCATCCCAGATACGCATGACCGCCTGATAAAGATAGGCTTTTCCTACGTTCCATAAATGGGCGTTAGGAACCATGACGCTTCCCTGCATACCTGTGCTTTTAGCCACCTGCTGTTTTTCTTCATCAAATAATTCAAAGGAAACCTCATGAGTACCATTTGTCATGATCTGATAATGAATAACTGCATCTTCTCCGTTTAACTCATATTCCACGCTGAAATCTTCGATGGATTCTTCAGGCTTTGAAACCAGCCATACACTTCTCTGAATTCCGGAGTAATTGAAAAAATCAAAATAAGGCCTGGCCAGTTTTCTTCCGTCACTGAGCACCGCGGTGGCTCCGCAGGGAAGACTCTCTTCATTTAATTCGTTATTAGCCTTTACAATAAATGTATTTATCTCACCAAATCTTACATGATCCGTCACTCTTGCAGCTACCGGCAAAAATCCGCCCTCATGGGTTGCTGTCAGACTTCCGTTGCAATAAATACTGGCACGGTGGGTAATGCTTCCGAAGCGGATTTCCACCTCCTGTTTCTCCCATTCCCGTGGTACAAATACTTCTGTCTCATACCAGAAATCCCCGCAGAAATCCCTTTCCTCCTTTGTTGTAAAAAAATCCGAAAAACTGGCAGGGACCGGCATGGAGATGGGGTCTGGCAGCTTATGCTGCCATCCCTCCTGCAGTCCTTTTTCTTCCGGATCAAAACGGAATTTCCACATACCATCCAGCAAGTGGGCCATTCTGGCCTGGTTGCTTAATGGATACAATTCTGAAAAATTCAGCATCTTTCACTCTCCTGTTGTCTGTTTATGTTGTCATATTTCAGCTTTCTCTTATTGTACCTCATCTTTATAAATAAAGAAATAAGTTATCAAAAATACTATCACAAAAGAAAACGTTATTGATGCAACGATAGCCGGGCCCGCCATAGCAAAAAGGGCTGGAATCGTTAAAAGGTTGACTGGAACCTGTGCTGTACGGATGCAGCCTGCTACCGCTGCAATAACACCACTGATTCCATTAACGATACACATTCCAATGAATATTTTACGGTTTTTCATTAAAACACCGTAGATACCTGGTTCTGTTACACCACCAATCAGGGCTGAGACGGAAGCAGAACCGGATACTAACTTCATATCTTTATTTCTTGTCTTTAAGAATACTGCCAGACATGCTGCTGCAATACCAAAGTTAGCACCAAATGTAGTCGGTGAGATGTAATCATATCCTAATACGGAATAGTTGTTCATAATGATAGGCAAAAATCCCCAGTGTAAACCAAACACGATAAACAGCGGCCATAAAGCACCCAGAGCAAATCCTGCAATTGCTGGAGAAAAGGCAAATACTGCCTGAATTCCTCCGGCAATACCTTTACTCACGATATCAGTAACCGGTCCGATCACAATGAGAGCGACGGGGAAAACAATTGCAAAATCCACCACAGGAATAACAATACTCTGAATAATCTTAGGAATTACTTTCATCAATCCTTTTTCCAGTTTGGACTGGGCATAAACGGTTAAGAGAATCGGCAGTACAGAGCTTGGATAGCTGATCAGCTTCACTGGAATTGAGAAAAATGTAACAGCAACCTCCTTATTGCCAAACAGAGCTGTCATGGAAGGATAACACATGGCGCAGGCAATTGCCATTGAAATAAACGGCTTAGCACCAAATTTCTGTGCTGCACAATATGCCAGAAATACAGGCAGAAAATAAAAAATACCGTCTGATGCAGCATAAAGTATGGTATAAGTGGTAGAAGTTTTATCAAGCAGGGAGAGGGTCGTGAAAAATACTAAAAAGCCCTTTAGAAGTCCTGCACCGGCAAATGCTCCCATAAAGGGCATAAATATACCGGAAATAAGATCTGTCATCTTCTCCAGAAAGCTGTTCTTTTTGTTTCCTGATGCTAAATTGTCTGCTTCTTTGGATTCACTCTGATTCTTGTCCCCAATTGAAGTACTAAGCAGAATCTGGTCATAAACATCTTCAACATCACTTCCGATTACAACCTGATACTGGCCGCCTGCCTGCATCACCTTGATGACACCCTGCATATTTTTCAGTGTTTCCGTATCTGCCTTGCTTTCGTCCTTTAATTTAAAACGAAGCCGTGTGATACAATGGGTCAGGGAATTTATATTTTCTTCCCCACCAACATGCTCTACAATATCTTTGGCTAATTTTGAATAATCTGCCATAATGATACCTCCCTAATAAATTTTTTATCAAAAAAGCCTGGTTATCCCTTATAACGAAAGAGAATAACCAGGCTTTGCTGAACTGAATCATAACACTGCCAAAATCTAACTGTTTTTTAATTGTGACAAATGAACTGCCAGATATATTAATTCATCGTGCCCCGCTTTGTAATGATATTTATCTTCAATGTATTTGCAAACCTTCTGGCTGCAGCGGTATTCATCGGGGTAGTTTCGCAGCAGTTCCTCTAACATGCGTGCCCCGCCATGTTCTTTATAATAATATTTTTTCATGACACGCTGCGCAAAAAATTTCAAATGGGTCATATACCGATAATAGGGAAGCGAATCTTCCTCAACATGAAAATTCAATTCTGACATAATCAGGTCATTTAATTCTCTGACCATAACAATCATTTTTTTTGCATTTCCGCTTATTTGATTATGCCGGGCTGTTACAAAATGCATGGCCACAAATCCTGCTTCATCATTGGATAACCGGTACCCGAATCTGGACTCAATTAAATCAAGCATCTTTTGTCCAACCTTATATTCATCCGGATAAAACCGTATGATATCATGAAGAATGGAATTCGGTACAACAAGCCCCTGCTGATAATTTTCTACTGCATGATAAATATGATCTACCAGGGAAATGTGAATGGTTTCATTGAGAGTCATATCAAAAACCTGGACCGCATAATCAATCACGTCCTCTGCCACCATGATATATTCCTGAGGCACCGTATCTAATATTTCCCGAAACTGACTTTTATGATTTTTATCTTTCAGGATAAATTGTTTTTCAACCCGCTCCTGGTCGATGGCATCACCCATACGGCTTTTAAATCCAAGGCCGCTTCCAAGCAGCAGGACATCCTGTCCATTTTCATCGTTCGATATCACAGCATTTGTATTTAATATCTGCTTAATAACCATTTTCATAAAAGTACCCTCAATCTCAATGTTAAATAATGTTACAGATATATTTAAAAACAAAAAAACAAGTATGCACCAAATAAAACAGATGCAGACTTGCCTAATTTAATAGTAACACTCCTGTAAACTGACTAAATCGTATCACAGGAGTGTTATAAAAACAACCGGTATTTTAACTAATATTTTTCAGTATATTTTGTACACTTTTACAGATTTTCTCCATTGGATGCTATCACATTTTTATACCATTCAAATGATTTTTTCTTATATCTGTTTAACGTACCTGTTCCATCATCGTTCCGGTCAACGTAGATAAAACCATACCTTTTCTTTAATTCTGCTGTTGAAGCACTGACCAGATCAATGCACCCCCAGCTGGTATAGCCCATAATCGGAACTCCGTCTTCAATCGCTTCTCTCACCTGCAGCAAATGATCTCTTAAATAATTAATACGGTAATCATCGTGTACCGTCCATGTCCCATCCGGCTCGGTTACAAGCTCATCAATGGCTCCAAGTCCGTTTTCCACAATAAACAGGGGCTTCTGCCACCGGTCATAGAACTGATTCAGTACATAGCGAAGTCCCTGAGGGTCAATCGCCCAGCCCCATTCACTTTTCTTTAAATAGGGATTTGTCACTCCGCCCATGAGATTGCCTTCTCCTGTTTGTGCCTTGGAATGGTCTGCAGTTTCACAAATACTCATGTAATAGCTGAATGATACGAAATCCACCGTGTGATTCTTCAATAGCTCTTCGTCACCATCAGCAATTTTAATCTGAATATCATTCTCCTTAAAATACCGCTTCATATATCCAGGGTACTGACCTCTGACATGCATGTCACCAAAAAATGAATTCATATGATCTGATTTCATGGCTGCAATCACATCATCCGGGTTAGAAGTCAGGGCGTACATTGGCATGCTTAAGATCATACAGCCGATTTTGCAGCCAGGCATCATCTCATGACCGATTTTCGTAGCCAAAGCACTGGCTACCAGTTCATGATGAATGGCCTGATAAAGATCCTGTTTCTTTAACCGGCTCTTATCCGTATAGATTCCGCCGCTTAAAAACGGTTCATGAAGCACAGAGTTAATCTCGTTAAAAGTCAGCCAGTATTTCACCTTTCCGCCATAGCGCTTAAAAATAGTTCTGACATACCGCTCATAGAAGCTTATCATCTCCCTGTTAATCCAGCCATCGTATTTGACTGACAAGTTTAACGGTGTCTCATAATGGGAAATGGTCACGAGAGGCTCAATTCCATATTTCAGCAGCTCGTCAAATAAATCATCGTAAAACTGAAGCCCCTTTTCATTTGGTTCTTTTTCATCCCCATTTGGAAATATCCGGCTCCAGGCTATTGAAGTCCGAAAAACTTTAAATCCCATTTCCGCAAAAAGCTTAATATCGTCCTTATATCGATGATAAAAATCAATTCCGATCAGCTTCATATTATCTGGTGTCGGTTCTTTTGTTACAGGACCTTTAATACCGTGAGGGGTCACATCCTGAGTGCTTAACCCCTTTCCATCTTCATTATACGCTCCTTCACACTGGTTCGCAGCCACTGCCCCTCCCCAAAGAAATCCGTCTGGAAATTTCATATAATCGTTAATCCTCCTTTTATTATAACTGAGATGTTGATTATAATATCAGATTTTTATTAAATAAACAACCTGATCAAATATTGTATCACTGTCTTTCCTGTGATAAGCTTACCATATGTGCCGTCTTCACCCGGATCAGACTGATATAATTCCTGGCGAAAAAAGCATTGATTTCAGCAAGTAAAATCAAGAATTGAAATTTTCTTTCCGCTATAATTCTCATAGAGCGATTGAAACGAGGTGAACAGAAAATGTACGAATGGCACAGGCAGATTCAGCTAATTGTTGATGAAATTGATGAATCGATCAGACAGCATCACGATGAATCACTGACGCTGCGCTTTCTTTCCCGCAAACTTGGTTATTCTGAATTTCATACTACCAGAAAATTCAAGGAAATATCGGGTATGCAGTTTCGGGAATATTTGCGGCTTAGAAGGTTGGCTTATGCGTTAAAAGAGGTTCGCGACAGTGACAACAGTTTTCTGGATATTGCTTTTGATTATGGTTTTTCATCCCACGAAGCTTTTACCAGAGCATTTAAGAATTCCTATGGTGTAACTCCAAGTGAGTATCGGAAAAAGCCCAAACCTGTTATTCTTCGTACAAAAATAACTCCTTTTGACCGCTACTTTTTAGGATTAGGAGAGATTGGCATGATGAAATCGGAAAATGATGTAAAGATTTATTTTGTTACTATTCCAGCACACAAATTTCTGCACATTAAAAACTATGAAAGTAATGGATATTGGGATTTTTGGCAGAAACAAAGTCTGATTCCAGGACAGGACTGCGACACCATCTGCGGCTTACTGGACAGCATCAAGGGCAAATTGGATGACGAAGGCGGGACTGAGTCAAACAGCGGCAACGGTCAGATTATGGCATATATGAATGACCCTGACGGACGGCTCTGCGATTGGGGCTTTCCCCGCACAGAGTGTTATGGCGTACGTCTTCCTTCTGACTACAAAGGCGAAGTGCCGCCTCAAATGCTTCTGATTGATGTTCCGGAAGCAGAGTATATTGCTTTTGAACACGGCCCCTTTGATTATGAACAGGAAAACCGAAGTGTGGAAGAAAAAATTGAAAAGGCAATGGCAGACTTTGATTTTACAGATACCCGTTACTGCTTTGATCCAACTCCCGGCAGAATTCTTTATTTTTATCATAATCCGGAGCGGTTCTGGAAATATATAAGACCGGTGAAAAAGCAGTCCTAAGGAAATGTTATACCGCTTAACTGAATAATGTTAGCCTTTTGGGGCTGTGCACTGATATTTTGTGCACAGCCCTGATTGATATCCGAATATTTTCCCAGATAATAGTCTTATCTACTGAACATCTCTCCAATTCGTTATGTTCTTTTCCCAGATATAGCTGTAGTTCTTAGCAAGCTCTTTTGCTGTTAAGGGTTTCTGTCCTGTTAACAGTTCTACGTCATTGGACGGAACATAGAACTATGTTATCTCTAATAAATATTATTTATTACAAAGCGATTGATCTTGTTCTACATATGGTATACAATATATATTGTTTCTCAATATATGGTATTTTGTCCTATTATATATATGGTCATAATACAGATATAAACTGATTTGGAAAGAGAGGAAAATACAAAATGGATATAACGGAATACTTGGGCAGCGGCAATATTTTAGGGCAGGATATCTGGAACAATAAATACCGGTATAACAATGAGGAGTTTGACGAATGGGTTGAACGTGTCTCCGGCGGAAACAGGGAGGTAGCAGAGCTTATTATCCATAAGAAATTTTTATTTGCCGGAAGAATATTAACCAATAGAGGATTATCTTCATTTGGCAAGAAAATCACCTACTCCAATTGTTATGTAGTAACTCCTCCCGAAGATAATATTGAAAGTATCTTTGATACGGCTAAATCACTGGCAAGAACCTACAGCTACGGAGGCGGTTGTGGTGTTGATATTGGGAAGCTCCGGCCCAAAGGAGCTCTGGTTCACAACGCTGCTGAGAATACAAGCGGTTCTGTTTCATTTATGGATTTATACTCTGCAGTAACCGAATTAATTGGACAAAACGGTAGACGGGGAGCGTTAATGATCAGCATTCCGTGTACCCATCCGGATTTGGAATCATTTATTGAAATAAAATCTGATTTAACTAAGGTTACAAAAGCAAATATCTCAATCCGGATAACAAATGCATTTATGGAAGCAGTGAAGAAACATGCCCCTTTTATGCTGACTTTTCAGGTAGAAGACACCGGTGAGGTAATTGAAAAAGAAGTAAATGCATATGAAATTTTTTGCCGTATCTGTGAGATGAACTGGGATTATGCAGAACCCGGAATGCTGTTCTGGGATCGTATTGAAAGTTGGAATCTGCTGTCCAATACCAGGGAATTCAAATATGCCGGAACGAATCCATGTGCGGAAGAGCCATTACCGGCTGGAGGCTCCTGCCTGCTTGGAGCCATTAATCTTTCCGCTTACGTTGCGATAAAAGAGAATAAGAAAGTCTTTGATCATGAAAACTTTATAAAAGATGTACGTACCTGTGTAACTGCTTTAAATGAAGTACTGGATGAAGGTCTTCCTTTACATCCGCTGAAAGAACAGCGGGATTCTGTCCGGGACTGGCGGCAGATCGGCCTTGGTGTTTTGGGTATCGCAGACTTACTCATTAAATTAGGGATTCGATATGGAAGTGATGAAAGTATTGAGCTATGCAACACAATTGCAAAAGAAATGATTAATAATGCAGTTTATCAATCTGCAAAACTTGCAAAGGAAAACGGACCGTTTCCAAAGTGCAAAATAGAAGAAATTATGGAAACTGCATTTTTTAAAGCAAATATTGAGGAAGAAGTTGCTGCATTTGTGAAAGAAGCAGGCGGTCTATCCAATTCTCAGCTTCTGACAATTGCACCAACAGGGACACTGTCAACCATGCTTGGCATATCCGGGGGGATAGAGCCAATCTATTCCAATTCCTATACAAGAAAAACAGAAAGTCTTCATGGTGAAGATGTATATTATAAAATATACACCCCCATTGTTCAGGAATATATGACCGAAAATGGCATTACGGACGAACATGATCTACCTGATTTTTTTGTAACTGCCCAGTCCCTTTCCTATACGGAACGAATTAAAATGCAGGCAGTCTGGCAGAATCATATCGATGCATCCATCAGTTCCACGGTCAATGTTCCGAAAGAATTTACAAAAGAAGAGGTACAGGCTTTGTATTTTATGGCATGGCAATATGGTCTGAAAGGAATTACAATATTCAGAGATGGCTGTAAGCGTCTGGGAATATTAACAACCAGTGAAGAAAAGACTTCCGGGAACTTGGAACGCGGTCAAATCGTAAAGGTTTCAGATGCCTGTATTGGTAAAAGAAGAACCCTTCGGACTGGTTGCGGAACCCTTCACTGTGAAGCATTCTTTGATCCCTTCACCGGGAAATTTATGGAGATATTCCTTTCTAAAGGTTCCAAAGGCGGATGCAATAGCTTTATGGTTGGATTAAGCCGTATGATTTCACTGGCTGCTCGAGGTGGAATTGAACTGGAAGACATCGTTGATCAGCTGGAAAGTACACTGGTCTGCTCCTCTTATGCAGTGCGGACAGCAACAATGCGGGATACCTCACCTGGATCCAGCTGTCCCATGTCAATCGGAAAAGCACTGACTCAGATGTATGAAGAAATGCAGTCAGAATTGCAATTAAAATACCCTGGTGATAATATAAAGAAGGGTAACACAGAAACGGTACAACTGAAAAAGAATAATAAAACCTATGATAAAACGGATGGAGCAAACGTAGTCAATCCTTGTCCCATATGTGGTTTAGAACTTACATTTGAAGGCGGTTGCAATACCTGCAAAAGCTGTGGATACTCTAAATGTGAATAGAAATAATGTTGGAATTGGAAACGCCATAATAAAGCATGTTCCGGTTATAAAAACCCGGAACATGCTTTTTATAAGCTTTTACCACTTAAGGTTCTATTCCCCATTTCAGGCTGTCAGATATGTACCCTGTAACCTTTGGCCAATCCACATAGCTCATTGCAGATCCTTCAAAGGAATAGTCATCAGTCTGAGTATAATTGGTCCAGTTAATTTTAGTCACTCTGATCTGTATCTCAGCATACTCTCCTGCTGCCAGATTTCCGGCCCCAGATGTAAATCCAATTTCCAGACAGTAGTCGGCATCCGTCTTTGCGACCGGCAATTTAACAAAGGTTCCGGTAATATTGCTGCTGCCAACTGAGGACCAGTCACACCAGAAGCTTTGATTCATTTCTCCATTAATTGTGTAATAATATCTGATTTTAACATCAGAAAGTTTTACACTGGTTGTGCCGTTATTGTAAATCTTGAACTTCGGACTGAGAGAAATGCTCTGCGCTGATGTGATTCCATTATACATCTGTATCTTAATGCTGCCTTTGGCAACGGAAGTATCTACTACAGTCAGAACCAATACAGGATCGGTTCCTGCACTTAAATCAAATACTACCTTGTAGGTTCCTGCAGCAAGACCAGCCAGTGAAGCTTTTAAGAAAGTAACGGTTGTTCCGGATATGGTATAATCCACTCCTTCCGTCAGCTCCCTGTTTTCCAGCCTGATGCCTTTCAGTGTATGTCCTGCCATTGTTAAGACAGCTGTAATATCTGCCTGTTTTGCAGGGTTCTTATCAAAGGTAGCTGCGGCAGGGGTAACAGAACCGCTTGGTGTGGAGTCAGTGATCGTTACGGTCAGTACCGGATCAACTCCTTTATTGAAGTCAAAAACAAGCTTTAACTTACCGATTTCTTTACCTGCTAAATAGTCTTTAGACAAAATGACCGTACTTTCGGATAAAGTATAATCAGTCCCTTCCGTTAAATAAGCACTTCCGTCCTTAATACCGTTAAAAGTATTACCATTTAAAGTAAGCTCTACTGTAATATCTGTTTGTTCAGCAATATTCTTATCAAATGCTGCAATTACCGGGTCTATCGCAGAGTTTATTACTGGTTCATCGCCATTTCCAAACAGCAGGGAATATACACCATTTGCAATGGCGATATCACACTGTGCCCAGAACCGGTGATAGTGAAATACCGGATCGGAATTATTGTTATAAGCAGTAAGAACTTTCTCATAATCCGGATCATCTTTATATTTAGAACGAATGTCTAAAAATTTAACACCGGATTTAATCACATCGCCATTTGGCATTTTCCCCGTCCAGCCTGCTGGTACGTAGATTTCCTGGTCAAAGAACCGTTTGTAATCTGTTCTTGATTCTGGCGTTGCAAGGCCCTTATCATCTCTGTACAGATTCCACATACGATCCAATAACTCCTTTGCCAGTATTCTTGATTCATCATCACCAGATGCCTTGCTATAATACAATAAGGTATTTGCAAGAGAACCTGTAACACCAAGGTCTGTGCTGTAGCTGGTAACAATCACATGCAGATTCTTATTGCCTGTATAAGTACCTGTCCAGGTATCAGGCTGTCCGGACCAGTCAAGACCGTTTGGAATAGCAAAGGTTCCGTCTTCATTCAGCTGTACCACTGATTTAATCCAGCTTACCCATTTATCCAAAATAGCTTTTGCTCTGTCATCTTTCGTTTTGTAATAATATTCAGCTACACGCTGCATGGACCATGCCTGAAAACCAAACCAGGTGTTGCTTCCAGGATCTGCATAGACAGGATTTTCTACATATCCCATTCCATAAAAGGTTGAGGTACCTGCCGGCCATTCTTCATAACGGCCTTTATGGGAGTTACTGGCTCCGCCTGCAATCGCACCTTCAGAAGTCTGCAGCCACTGATAAAATTCAAGCTGCCTCTTAAGGCTTAACTTCCAGTCGCTGGCTCCTTTTGGGGACAGGGGTTTTAAATCTTCATCTTCCGATAATATCCAGGCTGTCATAGGATTCTGATATCCAAAATGGTTATGGCTGTCTCCAATTTTCCATGCCCAGTCAGAACCTACTCCGCCGCCCCATGCATAATACCAGGACATCAGATAATGAGCTGCATCATATCCGGTACCAGCAGCTGCCGGAGTACCGATTTTACGGAAGTATTTATCAAACATGGCATATCTTAAATAATCACCCATCTTGCTGGCTTTGGAATTATAAGTTCCAAGGTCAATGCCATATTCATCAGCCCATTTATTTGCCCAGTAAGTAGCCTGGATAGCACGGGCATCTGCATCAGGTGCGTCAGTATATTTGAACTGCTTTGAGTAGTTGCTGTCTCCTGTAAACAGGTCAAGATATCCATTTCTGCCGCCGTATTTCATTGTTTCCCAGCATGGCTGCGGTATTGTCTCCCAGGTAGATTCCTGTTCCCCTCTCTGGAACGTATTGATATAGGATGGTGTTGATACACCGTCGCCTCTGCTTCCAAAGCCGTACCAGTTATCTGCATCTAATAACCAGTGCATTCCATACATGGTATTGCTGCCGTAGGCAGCGGCCAGTTCACTGTTGATCGGGTCAGTTCCAACAGCTGCACCAAAATTCAGCTGGGCAGGATATAAGTCTGGCAATTCCCATTCCGGGGCATAAGTTGCAGGCTTGCTGGCTGAATATTTACTCATGCTGGATTCGGGCTGGTCTTTTTCCGTTGGAATCATGTAGGATTCTGCTTTGTCCCAGGCTGTTTTAAATCCGCTGAAATCTCCTGTAAATTTTCCATACATTGCCTCCAGCCACATATAATAGCTGAAAGTTTCACTTGTAGTTACGTGCCCATAATCCGGAGCTTCTACAATCAAAGTCTCAACCGAATGATATGGGATCCCTTTATCACTGAAATACCCATTTTTCGGATTCTTAATATCTCCCCAGAGTTCCATAAATCTGTCTTGATATTTGTCTGTGCTTTTTGTCTTATCTGATGTAACTGAATTACTTTTAGATAACTCTTTCTTACTCATACAATAACCTCCTTAAATTTTTTATCTAACAATTAATTGATCAGCCGGTTCCTCACCTGTGAAATTTCTCTCGCCTCTCCTTTCCCCATTTATTGCAGGTGGATAACCAACTGTCTGAATTAATTGAAAGCCTCTATAAAAGCATCATGCTTCTAACTTCTATAAAGAAACTTTTATCTAAAATGTAAATCTAAAAATAATTTTTCGGGTTCACATCTTACAATCAGGGTGTTACAACAGACCACTGCTGGTTGTTGCTTGTACTGCCTGCCCACTGGCACAAATTCGCCCCGTTGGCAGTTGATCCCATCCCATCCAGATATAGTCCTGTTGCAACATTTTTAAATTTATAATAACTGCCGGATACTTCCCGTATCCACTTTTGATTATTACTTCCGCTGTTACCCCACTGACCACAGACAGAGCCATTTGACGTACGGGCCATACCATCTAAGTACAGTCCGGTTGCACCGTTTCTGATCATATAATAGCTGCCGGACTGCTCAAGCACCCATTTTTGATTCATGCTATTATTGCTGGCATACTGATTGCAGTCGGAGCCGTTTGCAGTATACCCGTATCCATCCATACACAATCCGGTAGACCGGTTTATAAGTTTAACGTATGTATCTGCTGTCGTGGGAACGGACATATCACCATAAGTAACACGATTTAATCCACTGCCATTCCAGCCCGCTCCAATTACAAACAGGCGTCCGTTACTCATTGGGACAAGACATCTGGAATAGCATGCACCGATAACGGAATCAATCTGCGACCAGCTGCCAGTGCCATTATTATTATTTGCATACAGCTTACTGTTACCGCCACTGCTTAAAATAACCGTTCCATTTAAATTAACACAATATGGGCTGCTTCCAGATGGGTCAAAACAGGTTCCTGCATCCGTCTGATTCCAGCTTTCCGGATCCGATGATATTTTATAATAAGCACCGCCAGGCTTTCCAACGATCTCATATGTCATGATATAATTTCCGTCAGGCATTCTGGCCACCACTGCCATACCTGGTCTCTGGCTGCTGTCTGACAGTGCTACGTCATTTACCACACTGTTCCAAATAATTCCGTCTGTTGTTGTCTGATGCACTAATTTTTGATTATGGGCAGGATCCCGCTCATCGGAGTAATAACAGATAAGCTTGTTATTGGCGACCATTAAAAATGGCTCCCAGACAGGATCATTTCCAGGATACGCTGCCTTGCCCTCTGCTATTGTGCTTACATAGGTCCAGCTTCTCCCTGCATCATTGCTCTTATATAAATCTATCTCGCAGAAAGACCGGTCATAAGGCAAAACAAGTCCGGCACACAGGAGCGTTCCTGCCGGCATATTTCCGATTGCCTGAGGCAGTTCATATAATTGTGGTTCCCATCTCATTCCCACGCCCTTGTGCGTATCCCTTACGTCTCCAACCTTTGTCCACGTTTCTCCATTATTTGTGCTTTCAAAGATGGGAAATGACGATACCCCTGTGGTATATTGTTCAAATGTTGCATACATCTTTCCACTGCCTGTCTGCACAGCCCTTGCATATAATGCCCCTGGTGGGGGCGAACCGGCAGGTGATGTATACATGACAGATGGTCCATAGGCTTCCACCTTCCCCGGAAAAACAAAGACACCCCTTTTTAAAACTCCTTTTGTAGCCTTTTTCATCTCTTTACTCCTTTCTTGTTAAATAAATCATTTCACATTGTTGGTTATTTGATTCAATCTCCGTTTCATGGTAAAATATAATATATTATTGGCATTAAAGCCTGGCAATTAATTATATGAGGTGTAAAGTATGAAAAAGAGACTTGTTTTAGTATGCATCTGTCTATCCACAGGCTTCCTGTTAAGCGGATGTGCAAAAGGAGCTGACCGAATGACCCAGCGCATAGAAACTACCGTAGAAAATACGACCAGCGAAGCTGCTCCATTAACGAGTGAAGCACCAACAGATACCGAATCTGGTCATGTCAAAGCAAATGTCCAGTTATATGAAGGAACTTATTTTGATGAAGGTGTTTACAAATATGTGGATATTCCTGCAACAGAATCACCGTTTGTATATTGTGAGATCCTGATCAGTAATATTACTGATACTTCTTTTGATTTTTCAATATCTGAAACGGTTATGGCAACCGATGAAAGTACAATTATTTTCCCAACCAGTACCGCTTTTTTCACAGGAGACGGTACCGAAGCCATTTATACTGGAAAGGACCAGACCTTACATTTTGAATTTCCTCATGATCAGGATCTCTATCCCATCATCCGTGATATGAAGGTCACCGGCTTACCTGAATTAGAAGGAAATAATTATATTAACAACAGCATTCCCGGACATGAAGCAGGATAATTGTAACAACCTGCCATTCCATACTTATCACATGGGAAAATGTTTCAGTGCATGATTATGTATGTTATAAACCTGTCTTAAACTATAGTTAGTCATTTCACTGATTTCTTCCCATGTATAACCGGAGATATATTTTAGCAGAAGTATATTTTTTTCTATTTCAGAATCCATCCGGCTCACATTCTTCACGATAATTTTGCATATCTGATTCTTTTCCCCCAGCTGCTTTCTAAAAGATGAGAATATATCGTTCATTTCCGCAGCCAAGTCTGTGCCGGAATCTCCCTGCAAAACAGAAAGTAAATGATTTTGTTCCTCTTCAAAACCGGCCAACAGGTTTCCCAATGTTTTTATCGAAAAATTGAGTGCCTGATATGATTGCAGGAAAGCTTTTTTCTGCTCCTTTTTTTCGATTTCACCATTCATCAATGAATCCTCCTTAAGGTATTTACTAATGAAAAAGGAGAATTGCAGCGATTTGTAAACCACAATTTACTTTAACCCTCTGTACTGCACTTAAAACCATTGCATTGTATTACATGCCGCACTGGCTGTAGCATTGAGTTATAGAAAACGCGGATCCGATTTTCTGTAACTAAAATTATTTCAGACAGGAGGTTTTTTTTAATGGGAACGCGGTGCCAATACGATGTATGCACTTTATAATTAGTGCTGACTGGCACCTTTCGATTAGAATTGGTAAAGAAAAGCTACGACTCAATCATACAAGGAGAACGAATAATGAAAGATAAATGGAAAATTGTTATTAAAAAACTATTGTTTTTTTCTTTAATGCTTACAATGGTAACAGGTACTTATATACTGCCGGCTTATGCAGCAGGTATTTCGCTGACAGAGAGCGGAGGCTGGTTTGAAAGTGCGTATATCAAATGGAATCCTGTCAGCAATGCTGTCGCCTACAATGTGTATATAAAACCCACGGGTGCAGACGATTCTGCTTACGTGCAGATTGATAATGAATTAATAAGAAAGTATTCCACCTATTGGAGAGCTGATGCAGTAGGCCTTGCACCCGGCCAATATGTTATGAAAGCGGAAGCTATACTCCCAAATAACGCGAAAGAAAGCATTGTTTCCAGTGCTCTCACCGTGAGTGCAAACGACAGAACCGGATTTGCTTTTTCCGGTGATTCTCAGTATAAATCCGGATCTGGCGCATACAGGGATAATGGAATACTAAAAGACAATGCACAGGTGATTTATGTGACTTCTGATACAGCAAAAACAGTAACACTTGATGTTATTGTGAACAGTTCCGGCAAAAAACAAACGGGTACCGGCATTGGTGAAATTTTAAAGTTACGCCAGAAAGGATATGACACAACTCCGCTTGCCATCCGTTTTATCGGTCAGGTCACGGACAGCAGCATGGCTTTAGAGCTTAACAGCAATGGATACCTTGAAGTAAAAGGAAAAACTTCCTACAAAGAAATGAATATGACTTTAGAAGGCATCGGCGATGATGCGACCGCTTATGGCTGGGGATTCTTAATCAGAAATTGCGGAAACTTGGAAATCAGGAACTTAGGTGTCATGCTGTTTCCTGACGATGGAATTTCACTTGATACGGCTAACTGTAATGTTTGGGTTCATAATAATGATATCTTTTACGGAAGTGCAGGTTCCGATGCCGATCAGGCGAAAGGAGATGGTTCTGCTGATGTTAAGAGCGGATCCACTTATGTAACCCTATCCTATAATCATTTCTGGGATTCCGGTAAATGTTCTCTTTGCGGAATGAAAGATACTGCAGAATTTTTCGTAACTTATCATCATAACTGGTACGATCATTCTGATTCCCGCCATCCGAGAATCAGGACAGCCTCCGTTCATATTTACAATAATTTCTTTGATGGAAATGCAAAATACGGAGTTGGTGTTACAAAAGGAAGTTCTGCATTTGTGGAAGCAAACTATTTCAGACATTGCAAATACCCCATGATGAGTTCCTTACAGGGTACGGATGCTTTGGGCGAAGGTACGTTTTCCGGTGAAGATGGCGGTATGATCAAAGCCTTTGACAATATAATAGAAAATGCCTCCAGCCTGATTTATGCAAACTCCAATGAAGGAACAGCAAAGAAAGATGCGGTCTCCTTTGATGCTTATTTAGCAACTGCAAGAAATGAAACCGTTCCGGATTTTTATAAAACCATAGCAGGAGGTTTTGCTTATAACAATTTTGATACCAGCAAAGATATCGGTGTCAGCCTCTCTGATATTGATAGCGTGAATAATGTGGAACGAATTGTTACAACAAGTGCCGGGCGTTTGAACCAGGGTGACTTTACCTGGAAATTCGATAACGCTGTCGATGATGCTTCTTATAATTTAAATACAGCATTAATGTCTAAAATAAGAAGCTATTCAACACAACTTATATCAGTCGGAGGAAAATAACCCTCCCAGTTCATAAACACACGCGGCAAACCGTACATTTGCCGCGTGTCTGATATTTACGCAATTTTAAGTTTATAATGTAAAGCTCCTGACGATGCGCCTGACAGCCAGCATCTCAGAATTGGATATATTCGTATTTAAATAAGACTGGGCGTACAAACAAATTTTTTCAATATCCTTATCGCATAACTTCTTACTGTTTGTAATATGATTCCATAATAAAGTAAAAATCAACCTGCCCGAATCTGATCGTAAACAGGTATCCATGTCAGATAGTGAAAAGTTAAATACGGTCTTAAAAGCTTCAGCTAAATCATATTTCATACTATTTAAGTCATCATAACTTCTGGTTTTTCCATAATCGATCCATTCTCCTGTTGTTATTAATCCTCTCTCGGATTGTAATTCCGATAATCTGACTACTTCTTCCGGATATTCTTTTTCCAGTATCGCCATCGGGAGTTTATTTGTACATGATAGTTCTATGTTAACATTAAAATTATGGAGATACTGGCAGGAACGATGATTCAGAGTCTCAACTCTTAAACCATGAAATTCTGAAGTACATGGTTCGAATAAAACATTTATTTCATTGTTTCGTTTCCTCAGACCGCAACTCACCCAGCCTATAAGTACAGCATTTGCGAATGCGTCAATAATTGTATATGTGGAACTGTATGGAAATGAATATGCAGGTATTATTCTCATTGCCGGGATGCCATATTTGTTTATAAGAGTTTCCTTCGTATATTCACCCAGCCGCCCTTTAAAAAAAGATGAGTATGCTGCTGGAGCATAGGTTCCTGATGCAATCGCCAGGGAAGATTTATTTTTCTCCAGAATCATTGCCGCATGTTCAATTCTTTTATCATGTATATCTTTATCCCAGTTTCCTTCAATGGAAACAAAATGTAAGTTGTTCATTTTTCCCCCTCTGCAGGAATTTATCCGATTTGCATTTTCACATATTATTCACATCTTCCACAATTTTTCTACACAGCCAATGGGTATATTAATAATTGTTACAGGTAATATCCTTTATAATATAATTTTCTCATACAGCCGGCAGGATCCTGTGATCTTACCGGCTGCTCCTTTTCATCCAATATTTATTGACAATTTCTCATAAGGTTCTGCCTCTGGTCCCATTATAGAGGTGTTCGGATGCAGTGTCAAGATTCACATGGGGCGTACGGAAAAGGCATGAAATGCTATCGGGTGAAGAACTGATCACTCTATGCTATTTAATTTTGCATTTCTTTTTTTCTGGACATTATGGTTACTAGAATCAATAAAATACCGCCTCCTCCAATACAGAGAAAATATGAATGCATCCAGTCTAAATCAAGCAATATTCCTGATACGATAACAGCGCATGGAGTAATCGCACTGGATAACATACTGGATAATCCCATTACTCTACCTCTGTGAGAGTCATCTGATGATGTTTGTAAAATTACATTTATTGGGATATTGCTTGATACGATGGCGCCTCCAAACATAAAGTTCAAAACTATAAAAAATAGAAACGAAATATTTTTGTTTAAATTTAACTCTCCATAAGCAGTTGCAAGTCCCATAAAAACCATTAAAAGGGACATAACAGAGATTGCACGAATCAGTAACTGCTTACTTTTTTCTACTTTAAATTTACTTGACATAATCAATGAAGTCGTTAAGGCTCCTAAAGAAGTCATACTTTGAATCATCCCATATTGTCTGGAGGATAACATAAGTGTATTATTTATAATATATGGTACTGGAACGGTAAATCCAAATTGGAATAAAAAATTCATTGAAATCATAAAAATTAATATAGTAAAAATTAACGAATTATCTTTACTATATGTATAGCTTTCTTTTATATCTTCTATAATTTTTTTGAAATTAATACAATCTTTAATTTCTGCTGATTTTTTTTTACTTTCTGCAAATACAATATGATATTCTAATATAGCAGCGATAAAAAAAGAAATAGCATTAATAAACAAAAAAAGCTGTATGTCGATCTTAAGAATGATGAATCCACCAATCCAGGGCGCAGATATTCTAGAAAAGGATGAGATACTCTGACTTAAGGAATTTAGCTTTGGTAACAATTCTTTATCCACGGCATTGGGAAGTGCTGACTGCAAGGCTATTAAATTAAAAACAGCTAAAACGGCCAACACGAACATTAAGAAATAAATATAAAATATGCTCATTCCTGTAGATCTGCTTATCAGGTATATTAACATTAAAAACGTACCACTCAGTGCATCTGTAGCCACTATTATTTTTTTTCTTTCAAAAAGATCCGATATTACACCTGCAAAGGGTGAACATAGGAATTGTGGTAACATTCCCAATGCTAAACTGACTCCAAAAAGAAGACCCGACTGAGTCTCTTTTAAAATATAATAACTAATTGCAAATGAATATAATTGTGATCCAAATATAGTAACAAACTGTCCTAATAATAGGCGAAACATATTTTTATTCAAAAAACCCCTCCTCTGTCATTCAACTTACTTTATCATAAGATTTTTACACTATATATAAGGCAATTCATCCAAATAATAACCAACTGCTAATCCAATGCTTTCCTCTTCCCGTCTTAAATATTCATAAAGATTAGCATAATTAAATAAGCAAAACAACGTACGCGCCAAAATTATACACGTTGAGTGCCAAAATTAGTATTATTCCCCTGTAGCGTGCACCAGCGAATAATTTAA
>NZ_JBANEW010000070.1:0-588 GCF_049890855.1 Lacrimispora sp. 38-1
CTGCTGGAACTTATGACCCAGGCAGAGGAATATATTGAGTCTATCCCCAAGAGCGAGGTAAGGACCATGTTCCGGCTGTATTACATAGACGGTCTTCCATGGTGGAAGGTGGCGCAGTCCATGAATCGAATGTTTCCGAAGCGGAGGGTAAGATTTACTGAAGACGGGTGCAGGATGAGAAATAATAGATTTTTTGGAGAAATTTAGAAATGTTCGGTCATGTTCGTTAAAATGATGGTAGTATGATACCATGCAAGAGCCAGATGAAGAAGCCTTGCATACCTTCATTTAGGTAATCCCCCTACGGTTGCCGGGTGTAACAGCCCGGTGACTGATTGATTCCTGATATTCTCCTTTTTGAAAACGCCTGTCGATTTTGGGTCGATGGGTGTTTCTATTTTGACGAAAAATATATTTATTCTATGTATCTATTATGACAAAATTTGAAATACTTTTCATGTATATTTAAGAAAAATATATGGAAAAGCTTGACAAGGGGTGGTATAATGTGTATACGGAAACGTAATAGTAACCCGAAAAAGGAGAAACAGCAGGAGAAACAAGGAGATGATGCTATGAGTAACAGTG
>NZ_JBANEW010000071.1:0-349 GCF_049890855.1 Lacrimispora sp. 38-1
TGAAACAAAAAACTGCTTATGAAAGCAAGCTTTCAACACAGTTTTCCGTTTAATTGTGCACACATTACTAGCAGACACGAAATTTCTGGTGCCGATGCGCTTAGGGGACACACCCGTTCCCATCTCGAACACGATGGTTAAGACCTAAGCGGCCGATGGTACTATACTGGAGACGGTATGGGAGAGCAGGTGGGTGCCAGATTATATTTGGGGGTGTAGCTCAGTTGGGAGAGCACCTGCCTTGCAAGCAGGGGGTCAAGAGTTCGAATCTCTCCATCTCCATTCGATGTTTAAAGGAAGTATTTAACACAGTTATTAATCGATTGTGTACTCCTATGAAAACATCGCA
>NZ_JBANEW010000072.1:0-21018 GCF_049890855.1 Lacrimispora sp. 38-1
CCACAGAGGCGGCCAATCCCGTCTCTTTTTTAATATAAAAATTAGCCAGATTGGAAGGTGAGGTGAGACTGATGGCATTAACAGCTAAACAGAAAATATTTGCAGATGAGTACCTGATTGATCTTAATGCTACCAGAGCTTACAAGGTGGCTTATCCCAAGGTCAAGAACGATGAAACAGCCTCAGCTGCAGGAGCCAGATTGTTAAGAAATGTTAAGGTTGAGGATTATATCCAGAAGCGCATGAAAGACCGGGAAAAGCGCACTGAGATCACCCAGGACATGGTTTTAAAGGAGCTGGCAAAGATCGGCTTTGCGGATGTCACTGACTTCGTAACGATTGAAAACAAAGGAATTCTTAGGGTGGTTGAGGTAAAACCCACAGATGAAATGCCAAGGGATAAGATGGGAGCTATTGCCGGAATCAAGGAAGGAGCAAACGGTATTGAGATTAAGCTGAACGATAAAGGGAAGGCTCTGGAGCTGATCGGGCGGCACTTGGGTATGTTTAAGGATAAGCTGGAAGTATCTGGCACCCTTGAAACAGAGAAGACCAAGCTTGACGATCTGATCAAGCAAATGCGTGGTGGTGATGGATAATGAGCAATGAAAGATGGAGGATAACATCTATGAGAGAATTTAGAGAGATAAGAGGCTTTGGAAGATATTCGGTAAGCAATGATGGAATAGTAATAAATAATATTACTGGACAAATTCTAAGCCAGAGAAAGGCTACCAATGGATATATACGTGTAAATCTGCGAAAAGGAAATGTCCCATATGAAAAGCCAAAAACACAAGCTGTTCATAGGTTGGTGGCGGAAGCGTTTCTACCTGCAATACCAGGAAAAGAATATGTGAATCACCTTGATGGCAACAAATGTAATAATGCTTTAAGTAATTTGGAGTGGTGCACTCCTAAGGAAAATATAGAGCACGCCATAAAGCACGGGTTAATGAATCCCGATTATGCTTCTATGAGTAGGCTATCCTATGAATCAAGTCGGCGAGCTCACCAAACAAGTGAATATCGAAAGAAGATGCAAAGAATTAATGCTGAAGTAGGTTTAACAAAGCCGGTGTTGCAAATAGATTCTAAAAGCGGACAGATAATTAACAGGTTCCAAAACTGTTATGAGGCTGCCCGCTTTTTGTTTGGAGAAATTAAGTATAAAGATAGATTAATTAGTCGATGCGCCAGGGGAAGATGTAATAGTGCCTATGGTTTCACTTGGACTTATGAGGGGGTGGTTTAGCCTCATGAGTTCTGAAAGATTATTGCTGTCTGACAAATACAAAGCTTTCTTACAGTGCAATGCGCCAGTTGAATTCCTTGAGGGAACCTAACAACGGCTGCGGGTAAAACGACGGTCGGTTTGTTTAAGTTCATGCTTAAGGTTGCGGAGAGCCCCAAAAAGCTGCACATCATAGCTGCAAAGGATACCGGAACCGCTGAGAAGAACATCATCAATAAGGATCTGGGGATTACAGATGATTTCGGAATCCTGACTGAATACAACGGCAATGGTACCAAAGATGATAAGATTCCACACATTCTTTTTCACACTTCTGGTGGGGATAAAGTTATCTATGTTTTGGGATATGGCGACAAAAAGAAGTGGCAGAAGGCCCTGGGCGGTCAGTACGGCTGCCTTTACATTGACGAGATCAATACCGCTGATATTGAGTTTGTGAGAGAGTCGGCCATGCGGTGCGATTACCTGATGGGGACGCTTAACCCTGATGATCCGAACCTGTCGGTCTACAAAGAGTATATTAACTGCTCCCGTCCGCTTCCTGAATGGCAGGAAGAGACACCGAAAGAAATACTGGAAGAATTACGAGAGGAACCAAAGCCCGGCTGGGTGCATTGGTTCTTTTCTTTTACCCATAATTTAGGTCTGTCAAAGGAGAAGCTGGAAAACATTATCCGAAATACTCCGAAGGGTACGAAGATCTGGAAGAACAAGATCCAGGGCTTACGAGGCAAGGCAACCGGCCTGATCTTCCCGAACTTTGACCGGAAAAAGCATGTGGTCAACAAGGCCTGGGTGAAACAGCAGATCGAGTCCGGAAAGATAAAGGTTAAGAAATTTTCAGCTGCCTTGGATACCTCTTATTCTAGTAAAAGCCCGGACACCATTGCAATGATTTATCAGCTAATCACCATGGATCGGAAGGTGATCGTTCTTGATGAGAAGGTGTATAGTAACGCTGACCTTTCCGTGCCGTTAGCTCCATCAGACACAGTAATCAAGTTCATGGACTTTCTGGAAAGGAACCGGAAGGAGTGGGGTCTTGCAAAAGATGTATTTATAGACTGCGCAGATCAGGCAACGATCACGGAACTTAAAAAGTATAAGCGGCTTAAAGGCTGCCTGTATAACTTCCATGACTCTTACAAGAAAGTGGAGATTATAGACCGTATTAACTTCATGCTGGGCTGGATCACACAGGGCTGTTATCTGGTTGTTGATACCTGCGCAGAGCATATGGGGGAACTGGACCGGTATTCTTGGAAAGAAGACAAGGACGAACCGGAAGACCGTAATGATCATACGATCAATGCCAGTCAGTATGGGTGGATTCCCTACAGGAACTTGATAGGATTTGAAGAAAATGAAATCACAGGGAGGTGAGAAGAATGCATAAATTGACAATGGATTCTAAGGAAAGCATTTTCCTTGATGGTAAAAAGTTGGATTGTGTAAAAGAGTATCAATTAAAGCACTCCGCCGGACAGCCAGCGGAGTTGAAAATTACACTAGAGGTCACTGTAACCCAAGCTGTCTCTGAATTAGAGAAGAAATGACACCAGTTGCTATTTCGGCTAATGCATTTAAAGAGGTCGAGCCGACTTTTTTAGAAATTTCTTTAGTTTTAGTCCAATTGGAATCTTCACGAATATCTGACAGGAAAGAGTGAGCTTTTGGCATTAAGTCAATTACCATGCAACTGGGATCCATATACCAAGAGACATTGTATAGATAACCATTTAATTCACATTGCTTTATGTGATAAAAAACTTCTTCGGGTTCATATTTTCCAAGACGTTCAGTTATTTTTTCTCTTGTCGGCTCATATTCAAATGGCTTGCCAAAAGATGTTTCTGATTCAATATCAAATAAGATATCTCTTATGCACTCAGGATTAAGTTTCATATTACAATTTCTCCTTTCTCTCTTACTCGGCTCTGGCAGGAGCTTGTACTTACAGTATAGGAGAAATGGAAGAAAATAGCAATTAAGGAGGCAAGAAATGAGGTGGGTAACAGCATTGGGTGACAATATAAAGCGGGGAATTCGCAGCTGGCTTCAGATCCAGCCTTCCAGTCCCTATACGATACAGATTCAGGAAACGATAGACTATGAACTGAATGCGATTCGTAACCGTATCTGGTACCGTGGTGACAGCAACGAACTGGAACAGCTCTATCATAGCGTGAATGAGTACGCAGATAAGCATAAATTCTGGGCTTCTAAGTGCACACCCGGAATGGAAATGAGAAAGATACATACTGGTCTGCCCGGTCTGATCGTCAGGATTCTTTCCAGTATAGTCTTGTCAGATATGAATGATTTTGAATTTGTAGTGCCGGCGCAGAAGGGGTTATGGAAAGAGATCGAGAAGGAAAATAAGTTCCGGAAGGCTCTGGAAAGGTCCCTGAAAGAAGTTTTGTATATCGGTGATGGGGCTTACAAAGTAACAATCAACACCGATTTAAGTCAGTATCCAATTTTGGAATGGTATCCAGGGGAACGGATCGAGGTCATAGAAGAACATGGCCGCCTTAAAGAAGTGGTATTCAAAACACCTTATATGGATCACAGACAGCAGTATGTGTTATATGAGCATTATGGCAAGGGATACATAAGAAATGAGTTGTACCTGGGAGAAGCATTGGTAGATATTAAAACTATTGAATCTACGAAGGATATAAAAGACTGGGGATTTGACAAGTCCGTTATTCTGGCTGTTCCGCTAAAAGTGTATGAGAGCACAAAGTGGAAAGGCCGTGGAGGGTCTATCTTTGATGGGAAGTTAGACAATTTCGATGCTTTTGACGAGGTATGGAGTCAATGGATGGACGCACTTCGAGCGGGTAGGGCTAGAACATTTATACCTGAGTCATATATACCAAGGAATCCAGAAACAGGTGAATCGATGAGACCCAGTCCATTTGATAACCGTTTTATAGCTGGTGATGATGATATGGGGGAGAACGGGAAGAATGTTATCAATACAGAACAGCCGACTATACCCCATGAAAGCTACCTTGCCAGTTATGTGACCGCTCTGGACCTCTGTCTGCAGGGGATCATTTCTCCCAGTACTCTTGGTATCGATGTAAAGAAGCTGGATAATGCCGAAGCGCAGAGGGAGAAAGAAAAGGCAACCCTTTACACCAGAAATGCGGTTGTAGAAGCTTTACAGGAGACTCTTCCGGATATTGTGTCAGCGTGTATCAATGCGTATCACATTCTACTTAAACAGCCGGTGGAAGAAGTAAAAGTAGAGATACCTTTCGGAGAGTATGCGAATCCGTCCTTTGAAAGTCAGGTGGAGACCCTATCGAAAGCCCGACCAGGATCACCGGTCATGAGTATTGATGCGCAGGTGGAAGAAATGTGGGGAGACAGCAAAGATGATAAATGGAAAGCCGAAGAGGTTAGCCGGTTAAAGGCTGAGCTTGGTATCATGGAAACAGAGGAACCGGGGCTAAATACGGAGGGGGTGAATGTAGATGATAGTTCAAATCGGGAACAAATCATACAAAATGGGTCAGATAGGGTACCAGAAGTTTCTTGATGAAGTAGCAAAGCCTGAAGTGCCATTTGGAATATATGCTGTTGAAAAGGATGGTCAGGCACAAATGCTCATAGAAAAATGCAGCAGTATCACCCAACTAAAGAAAAAGACGCAGGAATATAAAAAGCGTGGTTTTAAGGTTTTAGCAAACGGCAGGTGATCACATGAACGAATATGATATCTCCGGGGCTTTTGAAGCGATCGAACAGGAACTCATTGCTTCCATGATCCGGAATATGGACCGCCATAGAGCCGAGGAACTTAAAGAGGGCTATGACTGGTCCATGTGGCAAACAGAACAGCTTAAGGCTCTGGAAAAATATAAGCTTCAAAACCAGAAAAAGTACAGCAAGCAGTTTAAAAGCATAAACGCCCAGATCGGGGAGCTTATCTGGCAGGCCAGACAACAGGGAGGCATGAAACAGGAGGAGCAGATCCTTCGGGCTATTAAGAATGGATTCAAAAGCTATAAGCTCACTTCGGCAGCTATGCAGGCAGAGTTTTTCAAACTGAATACCCGGAAACTGGAAGCGCTGGTTAAAGCGACCAGTAACGATATGCAGAAAGCAGAAACAGCAGTCTTGCGAATGGCAAATGACCAGTATCGTAAGGCTATTTTTAATGCTCATGTGTATGCCAACTCTGGAGCCGGTACTTATGAAAAAGCAGTGGATATGGCTACCAAGGATATGCTTTCCCGTGGGCTTAACTGCGTGGAGTATAAGAATGGCGCTCGCCATGCTCTGTCAGATTATGCGGACATGGCAATCCGGACAGCCAGTAAGCGTGCCTATTTGCAGGGAGAAGGGGAGAAACGTCAGGAATGGGGAATTAGTACCGTTATAGTGGGTAAGCGTGGAAACCCCTGCCCCAAGTGTCTTCCCTTTGTAGGAAAAGTCCTGATCGATGATGTGTGGAGCGGAGGAAAGGCTTCTGATGGACCGTATCCCCTTATGAGCGCAGCCATTGCCAGGGGTCTTTATCACCCAAGGTGCAAGGATAGTCACAGTACATATTTTCCTGGGATCTCCACAGCAGATGATACTTGGACCAGAGAAGAACTGAAATCTATCGAGAAAACTTATAAGCAGGAACAAGAGCAGAAATATGCTCAGAGGCAGGCTGAGAAGTATGGCAGGCTTGCGGAATATTCACTGAGCGCAGACAATCAGGAAAAATATTCGACTCGAAAAAAGGAATGGGAAGCTGTTGTAAAAAACTTTAATTCTGGTATAATAAAAGCAGAAAAAGTAGTTAGTGGTCACACAGGAACGCCTAAACTTGCAAATCCTGGTTCTGTTATAGACCATGTAGATAAAAGTGGCAAGGTTGATGTTAGATCCATTTATGGTGACGATGGATTGAAAGACAAAGATATACACACAACGAACCATGGAAATCCTAAAAATCACCCGTACGGTGAGAATGGAGAACATGCTCATGATTATGACTGGGACGATGAACAAAAGCTACGGAATAAGACTACTCGCGAGCTAACGGAATCGGAGAGAAAGGAGAATAGTGATATTTTATGAAAAAAGACGATGTAAAACAAATAATTGCTGCTTGCTGTAATGATATCGTGTTTTCTTACAACGGTATTGATTCAGGGGTGACATCGGAGGTTAGTAATTATGTTCCTTCTTTTCAAGCATGGCATGGCGATAATACCAAAGTGTATGATAGTATAGATGATGTCATGAAAGATAAATTTTACAGTGGGAAATCACTTAATGATTTGGCAGAAAATATAAATATCAATGTTGTTTAAATACCATCAGTCAGTAAAATGGCCGGTGGTATTTTTATATTCAAAAGTTGCGATATCGCAACGGAAAGGCGGTGATCCAGTTATCTCCCTTTGAGGCGCAGGGTTTTGCGTCTTATTTTTATGCCCGAAGGCTCAAAACTACGGTGAGACACACTGTTACCAACTGTTAAAGTGCAGACAGCACATGAAAAACTGTGATATGGAGACACCATTCAACTGTGAAAGGAGACTATGAAATGAGATTTGGAAGATTAACACCAATGTATGAAGCTGAAGGAGGGCAAGGGGGATCTGGTGGAGCTGCCACGGGATCAGGTCAGACCCAACAGACTGGAGCAGCCCAACAGACGACACAGACAGCAGCTCCGGCTATTGACTATGATAAAATTGCCCAGCTGGTAGCGGGAAAGCAGACCGCAACGGAAGACAGCGTCCTGAAAGGCTATTTTAAACAGCAGGGACTCAGCCAGGAAGAAATGAATCAGGCGATTGCAACATTTAAGCAGCAGAAAGCAGCTTCCCAACCAGACGTAAGCGCTATGCAGACACAGCTTGCACAGGCTCAGGCGGCAGCAAAGCAGGCTATGGTTGAAAATGCAGCGACTATGTCAGCAATCAGTCTTGGTATTGACGCAAAGACAATCCCATATGTTCTTAAAATGGCTGATTTAAGTCAGGTCATGGGACAGGACGGAAAGATCAATGATGAAACTATGAAAAACGCCTTAAACAAAGTGCTGGAAGATGTACCAGCATTAAAACCGCAGACAGGCCAGACCACTGGGTTTGTACAGGTAGGGGCAAGCGGTACCGGCCAGCAACAGGCGGCAACAGACGATGCTTTAAAGAAGGCATTCGGATTATAAGAAAGAGAGGAATAACACATGGCAGTTTATGAATATGCAACAACCTTCACTGATTTACTTCAGCAGAAATATGCAAAGGAACTTTGCTCTGATGCACTCACTCAGAGCAATCAGCAGGTGAAATTTATCAATGCTCAGACAATTAAGTTACCCAGAATGACCGTATCCGGGTATAAAGATCATACTAGAAGTCCCGGTTTTAATGCTGGAACCCTTACCAATGATTGGGAACCGAAGAAACTGGAACATGATCGCGATATTGAATTCTTCGTGGATCCAATGGATATCGATGAAACAAACCTTACTTTATCCGTGGCGAATATTCAGAATACTTTTGAAACGGAACAGGCAATTCCGGAAAAGGATTCTTACCGATTCTCAAAACTTCACGCAGAACTTACTGCGTATACCGGACGTATTGACACTACAGTAATTTCAGCAGCCAACTTTCTGGAAGCATTTGATACGGAAATGGCTATCATGGACGAAGCAGGGGTACCGGAAGAGGGGAGAATTCTTTATGTGACTCCCAATATGCGAAAGATCGTTAAAGAGGCAGACGGGATTCAGCGAATGATGACCATTACTACTCCTTCAACCATTAACCGGAAAGTACATTCACTTGATGATGTTACGATTAAGATGGTACCGGCTGCCAGAATGAAAACTAAGTATGATTTCACAAATGGCTGTGTTGCGGCAACCGATGCCAAGCAAATTAACTGGATCCTGATTCATAATTCTTGTGTAGTAGCAAGGGATAAATACAGCTATATTAAGCTGTTTACACCAGGCACAGATAGCAGGACCGCAGATGGATACCTGTACCAGAACCGCAATTACGGAGATTTGTTCTTACTTGAAAAGAAAGTAGAAGGCTGTGCAATGAATATCACAGCATAATAGGGAGGTATTGGTAAATGAAAGCAGTAAAAGGAAATAAAGAATATACCATTGACGAAAGTCAGCAGAAAGCTTATCAGGACCAGGGCTTTGACATTAAAGATGATGATGGGAACGTAATTGTTTATGGCAGAGGCAAGACTGTACCATACGGTGATTATATGGCTGTGAAAGAGGAACTGGAAGAGCTGAAAGCAAATGGTGGAGAAATTGCGGACGATCAGGAGGTAATTGATATTCTGAAAGCGTTTGCGAATGAAAATGGTGTTGATCTGGGAAAGACAGCTACCATATCCGGAATCGTAAAAAAGATCAAGGAGTTTAAGCCGGAAGGCGGTGAGTAATATGCCTTATGTACCCTATGTAACGCCGGATTATTACAAAGAAACCTATAAAGGCAGCACGGTACCGGAAGATGAACTGGAAAGAACGCTCCGACAAGCTAGCCGTCATATTGACTCCCTGACCTACAACCGTATTGTGGGCCGGGGATTTTCTAATTTGGCCGAGTTTCAACAGGAAGTTATTCGGGAAGTGGTATGTCTTCAGGCGGACTTTGAGCATGAGAATGCTGACGAGATCAGCACGATTCTATCCAATTACAGTCTTAATGGAGTATCGGTTACTTTCGGTAATTCATGGAATGTGTTTACTGATAAAGGCATTGCAATGATGCGTGATGTGTACGCTCTACTATCTCAGACGGGCCTGTGTTGCCGGTTAGCGAGGTGATCCTATTATGAAATACCCGTGTTTAGTGCCAAAACGGCTGTGTAAGACAGATATTCACGTTCACCTTGAAAGTGAGGAAACTAACAACCTGGGAGAACCAAAATACAAGGCTGATCTGGATTTAAAGTGCAATTTTCAGGACCGGGCAAAAACCATTCTCACGGCAGAAAAGAAGCTGATCCAGATAACCGGTACGGCTATGTTCCCTGGTGATATCGCTCCAGACTTCCCAACCTTAAGCGGAGGTACCGTTACTATATTTGGGGAAGAGAGACGGATCGAACAAGGAAGCAAGAACCGGAATCCGGATGGTACCGTTAATTTTTGTACTTTGGAGGTAATCTGATGCAGGTGAAATCAACCGTTAAAATGAATATGCCACGGATCCGTCAGCTGACACAGGCTGCGGTAACAGCCCTTGAAATGACCGCCGAAGCGTTGCACACGGAGGTTGTCCAGGCACAGGTCATGCCATTTGATACCGGTAATCTTCAAGGGGAAAGTTTCTTTGCTGATTATTCTGATTCCTCCAAAGGAAAAGTTCAACTTGTGACCAGTACCCCTTATGCAAGGCGTTTGTACTTTCATCCTGAATATAATTTTCAGACTGACGAGAATCCCAACGCAAAGGGGCATTGGTATGAGGATTGGGAGCCAGGGGGGAGCAAAGCGGATTTTGCCCCCAATGCGTATAAGAAATTTTATAAGAAAGTAGGTGGCGTGTGATGCTGTCTTTAAAAGATGTACGCCAGTATATATCCAGCCTGAACATTACTGCAGATGATAATGTCTATATTGGAAAGCTGGATAATAAAAAGCAGAAGTCCATTGTTGTTTACAGCCGGCAAGTAAGTGGCAGCCCCAATATTGCAATTGGTGGACTGGAATGCACCACTTACGATACAAAGCCGGTTTCTCTTCTGCTCCATTGGAATAAAAGCAAGGACGAGACAGAAAGAGCAGCCTATGATTTATTTGAGAAACTAAGAAGTGTAACCAGCCTTACTATAGGAGATACCCCTATTAATTACCTGCGCCTGATGGTTCCTGAACCGCAGGACGTAGGGACAGATGATGGCGGGGTATATGAATATGTGATCTGGCTGGATTTTATTTATGAAAGGAACAGGTAAGATATATGGACGGTACTGCTAAAGTATATCCGGTAAATAATAATAAATTTAAAGTAGGCTTAAACGGTCTTAAAACTGCAATGACCATGATTGCAAATCTGACCAACTTTGCTCCAAGTATTGAAGGCGGTGTTGAAGAGTGGAACGCCATGGAGCATGAAGGCTGGGGTGACGCTATGATGACCAGTAAAAAACTATCATTCTCCTTCCAAGGGAAACGTACTTATGGAGATCCGGGAAATGATTATGTTGCCGGTCTTGCATGGAAATCTGGTAATGATGTGGTAGCACCGTTTGAGTGGGAAATGCCATCCGGTGCAAAGGTGTCTTTTGATGCAATCATTAATGTAACTACTCCTGCAGGTGGAGATAGTACGGCGGTTGATGCTCTGGAGTTTGAGGTAAAGTGCAAGGGTAAGCCAAATTTTACCCCGGCGGGAGCGTAGATCCTGCGCCGCCCGCGGAACCGGAAGAACCAGTAGAAAATAAAGAAGCAGACGTAGAGCCAGAAGAATAAGACCTGGCTCTTTTTGAAAGGAGATTGAAGAAATGGCGAGAGTAATTGATATTACAGAGAAACTTACATTTGAGGGAAACCCCTCTTTGATGATTAAAGGGAAGAAGCTGGAAGTAAATGCAGACGCCCCTACTATGTTAAAGGTTATGGCATTAATGAGTGATGATCCCGGCATGAATGAAATTTTAACAACCTATGACATGATGTTTCCTGAAAAGTCGAAAAAGGAAATTGAAAAACTGGGGCTTAATTTCAATGATCTGATCGTGGTGGTTCAGGAAGCGGTTGGGTTAATTACAGGGGAGAATAGCAGCCAGGGAGAGCAGTGACCCGTACTACGATTTATTTGAGGACTGGGACTTGATTGTATCCAGCTTTCTAACGCAGTACGGGTTGAGAATACGGACAAAAGAATTTGAATCGGTTAGCTGGGATGAGTTTAAATCCCTGTTAGCCGGAATTGATCCTGAAACTCCTCTGGGGCGAGTTGTGGCAATCCGAGCAGAGACAGATAAGAATGTGATTAAGAATTTCAACAAGGATCAAAAGCGCATATACAATGCCTGGAGGAATCGGAAGGCAGAAACAATGCCACCAGCTACTTATGAACAGGAAATGAAAGCGCTGGAAAAGATGTTTGCAGACTTGTGCAGATAGGAGGTGAGTGAACAATGGCTGAAAGTGTAGGGCAGATCGGGCTTGATCTTGTAGTCAATCAAAATAATTTTAACAGGCAGATGGCTGGTATTCAAGGACTGGCCAAAAAGGCAGGAGCAGCACTGGCGGCCGCTTTTGCTGTTAAGAAAATAGTTGACTTTGGAGCTCAGTGCGTAAAACTGGGGTCTGACCTTGCTGAGGTGCAGAACGTTGTTGACGTAACCTTTCCTAACATGAATAAGCAGATCGACCAGTTTGCCAAGAATGCCATAACGTCCTTTGGATTATCAGAGACTATGGCTAAGAAGTTCACGGGTACGTTTGGAGCAATGGCGAAGGCTTTCGGATTCTCTGAAAGTGCTGCTTATGATATGTCCACTACCCTGACCGGTCTGGCCGGAGATGTGGCATCCTTTTACAACCTTTCACAGGACGAAGCCTATACGAAACTAAAATCTGTATTCACAGGTGAAACTGAGACGCTAAAAGACCTGGGTATCGTAATGACTCAGAATGCCCTTGACAGCTATGCCCTTGCTAATGGTTACGGCAAAGTGACGGCTAAAATGTCAGAGGCGGAAAAGGTGGCGTTGCGATATAAGTTCGTACAAGATCAGCTGGCCCTTGCTACCGGAGATTTTACCCGTACAAGTGACAGCTGGGCTAATCAGGTCCGGGTATTAAAACTTCAGTTCGATTCATTAAAAGCCACCATCGGCCAGGGGCTTATCAATGTACTTACTCCCGTGATAAAGGTAATTAACAC
Source organism: Lacrimispora sp. 38-1 (assembly GCF_049890855.1). Lineage (NCBI taxonomy): Bacteria > Bacillati > Bacillota > Clostridia > Lachnospirales > Lachnospiraceae > Lacrimispora > Lacrimispora sp. 38-1. The sequence goes on from NZ_JBANEW010000072.1 coordinate 12,154, forward strand.
TATTATCGGGAAGCTGATGAGTCTGGCCAACGCCTTTAAATCATTTACGGAACTGATAACCGGAAAGAAAGGTTCCAGTGGGGCATCGGCTGCAGCTGTTTCTGGTATGGAAGCTGTTACCAATGCGGCTGATAGTGCCTCTGGAGCAATAGGCGGAACCGGTGGGGCTGCAAAGAAAGCAGCCAAGGATATTAAGGGTATGTCCACCGGTATAGATGAATTGAATGTTATAAGTCCGGATACTGGTTCTGACAGCTCTGGTGGTGCCGGAGGGGCTGCCGGTTATGCTGCGGATGAGTTTGATATGGGAGCAGTGGATACTTCTGGAGTTGAGGAAGCCGGTAACAAGTACCAGGCTTTAATTGACAGAGCGCGAGAACTGAAAGATCTATTTAAGACTGGTTTTAGTATCGGATTTGGAGATACGTCAGTCATTGACAACATTCAGAAATCCATACAAGGTATTGGACAGAGCCTCAAAGGGATATTTACGGATCCAGCGGTCTTATCTTCTGCTGAGGAATTTGGAAACCGGATAGCGGTAAATCTGGGAAAAGCTGCAGGCAGCATGGCTTCTATAGGGGCAACGCTTGCAGATAATCTACTGGGTGGAATTAATAAGTTCTTAGAACAGAATAGCCAACGAATTAAGGATTATCTGGTATCCATGTTTGATATCGGCGCGGAGATCACCGACATTGTAGGTAATTTCAATGTGGCGTTTGCAACTATTTTCTCAGCTTTTCGCAGTGATAGTGCAAAGCAGATCACAGCGGATATTATAGGTGTCTTTTCAAGTGCTTTTATGGGTGTGACGGAGCTGGCCGGAAAACTGGGAAGAGATGTTCTGGACTTGATCACAGCTCCATTTATCCAGAACAGGGATCTTATTAAACAGACTCTTGAAGATACATTTTCTGCAGTAGAGCCTATTTTCTCTGAAATAAAATCAATTGTTGATGAAGCATTTACTAAAATAAATGAAACCTATGACGATCATATAAAGCCAATGCTGGATTCGTTTAAGCAGGGTTTTACAGAAATAGCAATAAAGTTCTTAGAACTTTACAATACATACTTCCTTCCGATCATTACAGATCTGTCCGTACAGTTCCAATCGTTTCGTGAGGAATACTTGTCCCCTCTGATTGATAAATTCATGGAATTTGCGGGTAAAGTGGCAGATGCAATCACTGTGCTTTGGGAAAATGTGTTAAAGCCCTTTATTCTTTGGTTCATGGAAGCGGCGGCTCCTATTATTGCAGAGTTTATCCAGAATGTGATAGATGGATTCTTTCGGTTCTTTGAAGGTGTAAGTACAGTTGTAGGAGATATATTAACAGCTTTAAGTGGTCTTATGGATTTCATAATTGGAGTTTTCACCGGTGACTGGAATCTGGCATGGGAAGGAATAAAAACATTCTTTAGTGGTACCTGGGATTCGATGAAGGATGCGCTGTCCCTTGTTATAAATGCCATTGCATCTATTATTAAAACTGTTCTTGATACAATAAAATCTGAATGGGAACTTAGATGGAATTTAATTAAAACGTCTCTCTCAAATACCTGGACTTTAATGCAGGACACTGTCACAAAAGTTTCCGAAGCCATAAGAGATAAATTGTCAGAGATCTGGGACAGTGTAAAGCAAACGATTGAGGAAAAATGGAATGCCATCAAGGAATGGTTTGATCAGATCTGGCAGAAAATCAAAGATGTGTTTAAGCTTGATGAAATGACTCAGATCGGAAAAAATATGATGAATAATTTCTTGAGTGGAATGCAGGAAGTCTGGAAAGATATCACCAGTTGGTTAGGTGATATTGCTGGTGAGGTGGGAAAAGCATTTAATACGGTTATTGATGGAGCAAAGAATTTAATCAATAAAGCCAAAGATGATGCAGAAGAGAAGGAAGAAAAAGACTCCTCTGGCCCGGGTAGTACGAAAGGTCATGTAAACAGCGGTCCAGGAGTGAAAGGTCATGCAACCGGAGGATTCCCCACTTCCGGCAGTCTGTTTGTTGCCAATGAAAACGGCAATCCTGAAATGGTTGGTAACTGGGGCGGTAAAGCAGCCGTTGCCAATAACATGCAGATCACAGAAGGGATTACAAGAGCAGTGCAGTACGGCATGAGATCTGCCATTGCTCCATTAACCTCCAGCATAAGCGCTATTGTGAACAATGCCACCCCACAGCTGTCTCTGATCGGAACTACAGGAAGCAGTGCAGGAACAGCGGATCAGGTTCAAAATATGGCAAGTCAGGTTATGTCTATGCCAACAGAATCTATGTCCGATCATTATCTGTCCCTTATGGTGGAATTACTGCGCAAGATCATAGAGCTGATCGAAGCAATGGATCTGACTGTAAATATTGATATCCGAGAGATTAAAAGCAAACTTGCCGATCTGGATAAGAGAAGCGGTTTTTCAATGAGAACAACATAAAGGAGGCGGTGCTGCATGGCAGTAATAACAATCAATGGCAGGGAGTTTCCGTCTCCCGACATTGGCGGGAATCTGGTGGTGGCAACGAATGTAAGTGACGGAAAAAATGCCCTGGGGGAGTTTATAGGCCAGAGAGTAGGAAGAGATCAATATAAGTTTGAGAACCTACAATGGAAGTTTTTAGACGCTGTCACTTGGGCAGCCATGCTGCAGGAGTTTGATAAATTTGTGGTGACGGCAAGGATCCCGGATATGGTACATAACCGCATGATGACAATCCGAATGTACCCGGGAAACCGGACGGCCACACCGATTGAATTTGACAAAGACGGGCTCCCTACGCGTTATATGGACTGCAAGGTGAACGTCATTGATTGTGGGGTGATTGAGTAGTGCAGCCAGCAAGCCAACAATACAAAGACTTAATGCGTCGAATATACAAGAATCCGTTTTCATATATCCGCGTAACTATAGGTCTGATCAACCAGCAAGCCCAAGCCAGCGCTTATGTCCCGGACAAAGAAAACTATACCTATTACAGCAGTTTTAAAATGCCTTTAGATAATTATGAAGTCCAGGAGCTCTATGCTACCTGCGATCAGGATTATACGCCGGTAGATGGCAGCATGTACTTTCTTCCAAGAACTAGGGCGGATGTGGTATTAAACCAAGGGATTGTGTCAAAGGAACTTATGGGACCGGTGGAAATCCGGCTCCCAGTCCAGCACGATATTAAGGGTTTGACCATAGAATTTGGGAAAGCCTTTCCGGTAGATTTCATTATAGAATCGGATAATAACACTGTGGAGATCACCGGGAATGGTGCAGGGCATTTTGTAACAGAGGAAATTTTTGCAGGAGCAACATTCCTGCGCTTTACGCCATCCCGAATGGTAAACGGTCAGAGCCGGTTCCGGATCCATAAGATTACTATGGGTATTGGGATCTATTTTGATAATCAGCGGATCCTGTCTGCCACGAAAAAGGAGCATATCAGCCCTATCATGGAGGAGCTACCGACCATCGACTTTAATCTGTCCGTGAATAATAAAGACAGAGCATTTGATATTGAGAATGAAGAAAACTCCGTAAACTTCTTAGAGATTGGCCAGGACATAACGGTCCTATATGGACAGGAGCTTGATGATGGATCCGTGGAGTGGTTGTCGGGAGCAAAGGTACGATTAAAGGAATGGTCCGCAGACGATGAAGAAATGACTTTTTCTGCTTCTGACAGGTTCGACTACATGGACGGAACTTATCATAAAGGTTTGTATCGCCCGGAAGGTATCAGCCTGTATGATCTGGCACTTGATGTGCTTTCTGATGCCGGAATTGATAACCGAACCTACTGGATTGACAGCTATTTAAAGTCTGTGAAAGTGGTAAACCCGATGCCGGTTGTCACACACAAGGAAGCCCTGCAGCTGATTGCCAATGCTGGCCGGTGTATTCTCTATCAGGACAGAGAGGGGAATATCTTTCTAAAATCCAGCTTCATTCCGGCTATGGAAGCCAGTTCAAATAATGAGACTTATTTCAGTCATGCAGGATCCGTCCTGGATAAATCGCCTAAGAAGCAGTACGCAATGACGACACAAAACTATACAAGCGTAACCCCTACACAGTATTTTCTGCCAAGGAAGGAAGAAGGTGCGGTCTATCTAAATGCCGGATATGTCTCAGAGGCAGTGGCGGGAAGTGATGGATTCTTTGCAGTTAATCCAACTGTAGAAATTGTTCTGGAAGCCTCTTTCAAATATTTCGGTTTGACAATGGAGTTTGGCAATAATAATCCTTTGGAAATGGTCTTTCACGCCTACCGTGATGGGGAACTGGTGGAAGATTACACCGTAACAGATCTGACTGCAATATCGGTCATTAACCATGAATTTGAGGAGTTTGACAGGCTGATGTTGGAATTTACTAAAGGATATCCGAATAACCGGATAGTCTTAAATAATATCACTTTTGGGGACAGGACCGACTATGTTTTTGAGTATGGTCATGAATTGACCAAAACTCCAAAGGGAACGCAGCTTGCCAAGGTCAGGGAGCTGCAGGTAATCAGAACGCTTTACAATCAGGTAGGAGAGAAAAAGGAACTGGCGAAAGAAACGATTGTGGTAACTGCTGCAGAAAACCGGTATACCTTTTACTTTACCAATCCATCGTATGATCTGTCCTGCACGCTTACATTATCAGGAGAGGGGCAGTTGGCAACTATTATAGATAGCAGCAATTATTTTGCCACGGTAGAAATTACAGGGGTTACGGGGACCGTTGAGGTATCTGTATCAGGTCGGGAGTGCACAACTGTTAAAACTAAAATAAGCAGGCAGCTTAATCCAACCGGCAGTATGGAAATATGGGAAAATCCTCTGATATCAGATGCAGTCCATGCCGCCAATATTGCGGACTGGATTGGTGACTATCTAAAATCAGATCGACAGTATGATCTTCAGTATCGTGGAGAGCCCAGGATTGATGCGAATGATATCGCATTTCTGGAGAACAAATATGTTCCAGATCTTCTTCTGCGGGTATACGAGCATACTTTAAAGTTTAATGGAGCCTTAAGCGGCACCATAAAGGCAAGGAGGGACATGAGCAATGTGGCAGCTGCCAAAGACTAACTGGAAGGAAAGTGACTTCTTTAATATAGAGGACTACAACCGCATAAAAGGAAACATAAATGAAATCCGGTCACAGGCACTTCAACTTTGGCCGGATTTTGAGTTTGAGGAAATGGGATCTGATAAGACCTATCAGGACTATGGTTTCTATGCGGATGAGATCAACCGGTTTGAGGCTAATGTGGACCATATCTGTGCAGGAACTTGCCCCTTTAAAGTGGGTGACCGCCAAACCTTTTATGATAATCAGCCCTTTATTGACTGGAAGGAACTGAACCGGATTGAAGAAGCTTGCCGGTTGATTTACAGCAATATACAAAGCCGATATAACGGCAGGAGAACGCTATCATTTACATTGAATGGAGGTACTTTTTAAATGGAACTAAAAACAGATTATAAGGATGCCATGTATGATGGCCAGCGCCGGTACCGCCTGATCCCAAATGAGGACGGAACTTACAGCCTCCCGGACGAAACAACTTACACCCAGAAGGGTGATAAGTTTGGGGCCAATGATATTAATGTAACAAACAAGGCAATCAACCAGATCAACCATGTAACGGAGGTAACATTAACTGCTGCGGGTTGGAGCAGTTCGGTTCCCTATACTCAGACTGTAAACGTTTCGGGTCTGACTGAGACTGACAGACCTACTGTGAGCTTGTACCTACCAGACGGAATCACAGTAGTTGACTTAGATCTGCAAAACAAAGCTTATGACTGTGTAAACCGTGCGGTTTCTGGTAACGGGAATATTACAGTCTATTGCTACAAGAAAAAGCCAGCAGTAGACTTTCAGATTCAAATGAAGGGGGTGTAAAGTATGGCAGAATGTATTGTTTTAAAAGGTGGCGGAGGTACTGACCTTGATGTAGTGACCGCAGGGAAGCCTGATGTGCTGTCCGGAAAAGTAATCGTAGATAAAAACGGTGAACCATTAACTGGAACTATGCCGAATCGAGGCGCGGTGAGTCAGGTCTTAGGAGTTAATGGCACATATACCATACCTGAAGGGTATCATAATGGATCAGGAAAGGTTACACAAAACATTCCCATTCAAGGTGCTGATGTTTCTGGTACTGATCGAGCATGGGCCACGAATATTTCATGTTGGGAGGGAGTAGCCTGCCTGGGAGTCAGGAATGCACACTATTTAAACGGTGTGAACTGGATTCAGGGGAATATACCCAATTTCAATGCTGGTAATATAAAAAAGGGCGTTAGTATGGGAGGTCTTGTTGGTACTTTTGAAGGATATGTTCCTACAGCCACAGATTTATATTTGAGAGGTAATAATATAAGTCAATGGTATGTCATGTCTGGTTCTTGTGCGTTCGATTCCGGACAAATCTCCATTATGAGTCATAATGTACACTTACATACAGGTTATAATATAAATTTAGCAGGATTCAAATGGCTAAACATACAGGGTTATGGCAATTATGGAGCTGGAACAATAAAAGGGCTTAGACTGTATAAACAGACTGGAACCGACTCATATCTTCAAATTGGTTTTTTGGATCTGACTAATTTTGGTTCTGGTAATTATGCTTATGGTTTTGATCTTTCGGCACAGCAAGTTGTCGCCGGATTAAGACTTGTCTTCGAATATATGGAAGGCGCTGCTTACAGAATCTGGCTAGCTTAAAGGAGGACGAAATGAAAATATATGTAAACGACCAGTACGAAGTACTTGGATTAGACAATGGAGTAGAAGGTTACAAACACGTCTTCGAAACAGCACAAACAAGAACTGATCTTTTTGGAGATCTATGTGACGCATGCATTCATGGATATAAATATGAACCCCTGTATGAAATGTTGTTTAATGAAGATGGGAGCAATCAGAGAGATGAAAATACTGGGGAAATTCTCTATAAAGTCGACGAACATGGGAATAAGATTACACATGGTTTCTCTTGTCATCCTTTTGTTCCCTATCAGACCCTAATGCTTATTCAAAAGCAGTATGAAGATTCGCAAAAGCAGGTTCAGGAATTAAGCGCCCAGGTAGCTTACATGCAGATGATGTCCGGCATAGCGGAGGAGGTGTGATCATGAGTAAAAACTATGATAAGGTAAAACAGTTTTATAATGCCGGTTTATGGACTCCAGGTATGACACGTAATGCAGTAGACCGTTGGATCACAGCGACTGAGTACCAGGAGATCACCGGAAAAAAATATGAGAAAGCGTGAGGAAAATGAAAATGAAAAATACATTATGTACAGTAGCGGGAGTAGTAGGAAGTTTTATAGCATCTTTATTTGGTGGCTGGGATACCGGTATTGGTACCCTGGTCCTTTTTATGTCCATTGATTTTCTTTCCGGACTGGCAGTGGCCGGGATATTTAAAAAGAGTACAAAAACGGAAACTGGAGCTCTGGAATCAAAAGCTGGCTTTAAAGGATTGTGCCGCAAGTGTATGACGCTCCTTTTCGTCCTGATCGCATATCGCCTAGATCTGGCTATTGGGACAAACTACATAAGGGACGCTGTGATTATCGGTTTCATGGCAAATGAGCTAATCTCCATCGTGGAAAATGCCGGGCTTATGGGACTGCCACTTCCTGCAGTTCTTTCAAAGGCAATCGATGTGTTAAAGAAGAAAGCAGAAGTAACTGAATAATCTGTTGCGACCGTCGCAACGGTTGTAATGTCACAACTTTATGGACCTGGGATTATCCTGGGTCCTTTTTCGATTGGAGGAAAAATATGCAGATCAATAAATTGCTTACACTTTATAACCACAATAGCGGTACCGTGGACCGTATCAAGTATCTGGTGATCCATTATGTCGGAGCACTGGGCGGTGCGGAAGCAAATTGCAAATACTATGCTTCACAGTATGTTGGTGCCAGCGCCCACTATTATGTTGGTTTCTCCGGTGAGATCTGGCAGTCAGTAGAGGACAAGAATATCGCTTGGCACTGTGGAGCAAAGAAATATGTGCATCCTGAATGCCGAAATGCTAATAGTATAGGAATTGAACTGTGCGTCCGGAATAAAGGTTCTTTGGCAGATACAAGTCGGGACTGGTATTTCGAGGACGCCACGGTGCAGGCAGCCATTGAATTGACCAAGGAGCTCATGGCCAAGTATAACATACCTGCAGATCATGTGATCCGGCACTATGACGTGACCGGGAAGATCTGTCCGAACCCTTATGTCTATAATCACACCGACCATACATGGGAAGCATTCAAAGCTGCTTTTATGGGAACAGAGGTCAAGAAATCATCCGGCTGGGTACAGGTTGCCGATGGCTGGATGTATTACAACGGTGATACCGGTCTTCCGGTTCGTAATGACTGGGTTCAGGTCGATGGCAAGTGGTACTGGTTCAATGCCGCCGGGATCATGGTCACTAATACATGGTACCAGTATAACAGTGCATGGTATTACCTGGGACCGGACGGGGCTATGTGTACCTCTCAGCTTGTGGAGAATTCCGGAAAGATCTATGCGGTAGACGCTGACGGAAAGATGATCACCGAGCCGGTGACGCTCACGCCAGATCAGGATGGGGCGCTGCAGTATCCGGGGGTAGTGGGTTGAGGACAAAGAAGCGGGTATCTGGTATTCCGGTCCGCCTTTAGAATATAATTTCTTCTATATAAATGCACATACTATTTTCATGTTGCATTTTGTGTTGCATAGTCCAGAAAAAGTGCAACACGACAAGAAAAACACATACATTTCACGAAAAGTAAAAACACCGGGAAACCTCGTATTTATAAGGAATCCCGGTATATACTGATATTTCCACTATCTTCTTTA
>NZ_JBANEW010000073.1:0-266744 GCF_049890855.1 Lacrimispora sp. 38-1
ACTCTGAAAAACTTTTATTGACTAACATATCATAATGTTATATCATAAAAATATATTAAATAAATAAGAATAATACCAATAATTAAAAAAGGAGTACATCATAATGAGACAACGAGTTCGCAAGGGTATATTAGTTTATTCCGCTCTGATGTTTCCGATGACATTCTTACTTTTATCACCTTTTATAATTGTTTTATCCGCAGCAGAAGGTGTTTTAAATGGAAGCGCAATGATTTTTGGACTTTTCCTGATGTTTTCTGTCGTCGGTAGCCGTCTTTTCTGTGGCTGGCTTTGTCCGGGAGGTGCTGTACAGGATTACATTTCTGCTGCAAACAACCGCCACTGGAACAGTAAGTGGAAAAATCGGTCCAAATATGTGATCTGGGTGGTGTGGTTTTCTTTCATCGTTTTTCTATGGATACATAACCGGCCGATAAAAGGAGATTTTCTGCATTTTATGGGCATTAACAAATTTTATCTGATTATCTATGTAATTGTAATGTCTATCATATATTTGTTCACGCTAGTGACCGGCAGACGCGGAATGTGCCACAGCCTCTGTTGGATGGCTCCGTTTATGGTAATTGGTGAATCAATTGCAGATTTTCTTCATATACCAAGATTCAGGCTGAAAGCAAACCCTGATGTCTGTGTTTCCTGTGGCAAATGCAGCAGAATCTGTCCAATGGGGTTGAATGTAGCTGATATGGTTAAATCTGGAAGTGTGGATAGTACGGAATGTATTAACTGTCTGGAATGCGTGGATGGATGCCCGAAGAAAGCAATTGGATTTGGAATATGTCAGAAACGGTAATATGTATGAGCAAATGGTGAAACTGCAGGAGATAAACGGAAAGGCAGTCTCCTTTTTCAACAGAGCCTGCCCTGAAATTACTTTAATATAATTACCTTGCCGGAACTGCCGTCAACAAACACCTCATCTCCATCCTCTAACAGATCTGTGGCATTTCCAATTCCCAGAACTGCAGGAATGTTATATTCTCTGGCAACAATTGCACTATGAGACAGAGGGCCGCCTGTATCCGATATAACCGCCGAAGCAAGAACAAACAGGGGCGTCCAGGAGGGATCTGTATAGCGGCAGAGCAATATGTCACCGGGCTGCATTTTATCAAATGCCTGCTGAGTCAGTATTTTCCGTACCCGGCCCCGGCACCGTCCGCCGTTTCCGGAAACACCGGTCAGGATATTCTGAGTGCCTGTTTTTGTGCCGATTGAAAACCCAGACCAAAGCACTTCGTTTTTCTGCCGGTTGAATTTTCTTACAGAAATCAATTCTTTCAGGTCCGTTATGTTGTCCGGTAATTCATATACCTCGTTTAGGGTGAGATACCGGATATCGTCAGCCTGTTTAAACAGCTGGGGAAAACGGTTCGCCAGCTCAAATGCAGCCCTGCGGGCAAGACCGTAGCACATTTCTATCATATAAAGGCTTTCTTCCCGGTTCACATGATATGCGCGTATTTCTTCAATTTTTGTTTTCAACCGTCTGGCTTTCTTTTTATCAAATTGCTTTGTAATCTTTGTCATAATGTTTTGAAACTTGTCTGATGCTTCCTCGTTTCTTCCGGAGTTTTGCAGCACTTTCAGCATTGAAAACAGGGAATCCGGATTTTCAAACCATGAAACGGAGCCGAAGGCGCAGTAACTGCTGTTTGATTTCCAGCCGAATTCATTTAAGAAATTTTGTAGTTTTGCCTTAAAATAAGGCTGATTAGAAAGAAATTCCGACATGGCACGGGGATTGGTTCTGTCCAGCTCCATAAATAACTGCTCCAGTTCAGGGCTGCTGTGGATGTAACCGGATAGTTTTTTTAACTCAATGTTTAAATTCCAGGTTTTATAGGAAAGATTACTCAGCAAATCATATTCGTTCATATTTTTATCTATTTTTTTCAGGTCATGATGAATGAGTTTTGAGACAGCGACAGACGGAAAGATATTGTATCGGAATCTTGTGTAAGCAAGCTCCTCAGACAGTTCCATGAGTTCCATGATCTGCCGGATCAATGCTTTGGAAGCTAATGAAGAAGGGTCCGTTTTCTCTATGGTGGTCAATTCCTTCCTTATGGTATGAAAAGAATCGTTTGTCCTGGCTGAATTGATGGAATAGTCGGTAAAACTTCTCAGCAGGAAGGGAATATTAAATATCTTAGGTGAGATATGTATTTTTCCGGCAGATAGTGAAAGCAATCCGTTATCAGCCATGGTCAGTTCGCTTTCCACAAAGATGCCAAGCTCATGAAACACTTTGTTTTTTGCTTCATCCACTAACAGGCATGGTGCCACATCAAGGGGATAAAGCGGGGTGGGGCAGTGCTCAATCCAGTTGTTTAATACCGCTCTCTGGGATTTTGTAAGCTGGATCTCGCTGTTATTTTTTACGTTCAAAGTGGTGATTGGGCGTGCCTGCAGTAAATACAGCCTGTTTTGGGAGATGGCCCATTCCAGATCCTGGGGGCACTGAAAGTGCTGTTCTGTTTTTCTGCCCAGTTCAAATATTTCTATTGCCTGTTTCTCAGTTAAACTAAATTCACTTCTTAGCTGTGAGGATGTTTCTTTTTCTTCGGTTCCGTCTGCGCTGTAGCAGATCAAAATCTTTTTATCACCTAAACGCTTTTCAATTATCTGCCGGTGGTCTCTGTCGTATATATAGATATCGGGAGTTACTTTCCCTGAAACAATGGATTCGCCCAGCCCCCATGAGGCATTGAGCATCATTCGGCTTTTATTTTTACTAACAGGATCCACTGTGAAAAGAACTCCGGATATTTCACTGTTCACCATGCACTGGACCACAACTGATAACGAGATCTTTATGGTATCAAAGTTCGTCTGCTTTCGATACGCGGCCGCCCGTGATGAAAATAGTGAAGCAAAACATTTTTTAACGGACAGATAAAGCTGTTCCAGCCCCTGTATGTTGAGATAAGTTTCCTGCTGCCCGGCAAAACTCGCTTCCGGCAGATCTTCGGCTGTGGCAGAGGAACGTACCGCAACCTTTAAATCGGGGGCCAGTGCATGATAATATTCTGCGATTTCATCCTCCAGTTCCTTCCAGAGCTGCCCTTTTGCTATGTTTTCGCTGGTAAGGTTGTTTTTTGATGAAGGAGTATCAAACCCATTCCGTTTCATGTAATCATCAAAAGCACGGCTGGTAATGCAGAAACCATTGGGAACCGGAAAACCGGCATTAAACAGTTCACCGAGATTCGCACCCTTGCCGCCTGCAGCAGAGATATCTTCTTTTCTTATTTCACTAAATTTCATAACATAATTCATAGTTCAAGCACCTCCTTTTTCGATTATAACACTGACCTGTGAAAATAACAAATAATATTCATAGCTTTGATAAAAAATATCAGATAGTCTCTAGAATTAATTTTTGTATTTTTTCATACCAGAAAGAAAAGCCCTCACCAATCATTTCTTTCTGCATGCATAAAACAGCCAGTGCAGCAACTGCAGAAGCGATTTCTTCATCGGAAGCTGACAGGGAAATCCCCTTACCTGCCCAGATATTCTTAAGCTTACTGATAAAGTCTAAATTATCCTGTAATGCAGATGTATCATTATTCCAGACCAGTGATTCTAAAAGACCGCCGTATTCACTGGCATAAAATTTGTTTGTTGAGGTTTTTTCCAGAAACACATTTGCCAGATCGGAAAAAAATCCCTGAGGTGTCTGATTTTCCTCATCGATGATTGTCAGAATTTTCTGCCTTATTCTGTTTTTTTCATCTCGCAGGATTTCTTCGTAAAGTGCTTCTTTGTCTTTGTAGAAGGTATAAAAGCCCCCCATGGAAATACCGGCCTTTTTGGTTATCTCCTGTATTTTGCAGTTTTTAAACCCTTTCTCCATAAACATGAGATAAGCGATTTCCTTTATTTTATTTTTTAATTCTTCCCGTTCTTCCTCAGTGTAAGGCCGCCCCAAGATGACTACCCCCTTTCCTTATTTGCATTTCTATATTAACTTGCCGCCATAAATTCGTCAATATCAGATTTGTTCTGATTATTTACGTGTTCTGGCATATTCCTTTTATCCAATGGAATCAGTATAAAACATTAAATAAGTTAAATACTAATAAAAAAAGTGAAAATGGAGCAAAGATGAAAGCAAATAAAAGACTGACAAAAGCATTTAAACATGCTGAAAACAGAACATTTGATAAAAATTCAAAATATATATTCTTTAGTGACTGCCACCGTGGTGATGACAGTGTTTCAGATGAATTTATCCGGAACCAGAACATCTTTTTACATGCATTAAATTATTATTATAAAGAAAATTATGTATATGTAGAGGTTGGCGATGGCGATGAACTATGGGAATATAAAAAATTCGGTGTGATCCGGCTGGCACATACCGATGTGTTTACTGTAATGAAAAAGTTTTATGATTCCGGCCGGTTCATCATGCTGTATGGGAACCATAATATATATTTAAAATCCAAACATTTCGTAAAATCTAATTATTATCAATATTATGATTTATATAATCAAAAAACCGTAGATTTATTTAAGGGATTAAAGCCAAAGGAGGCATTGGTTCTTAACTATAAAGATAACAGACAGAAGATCTTTGTAATTCATGGGCATCAGGGAGACATTATGAATGATCAGCTATGGTTTCTGTCCATGATTCTGCTTCGGTATTTTTGGAGATATCTCCATCTTGTAGGTTTTGACAATCCCACAAGCCCTGCCCGCAATTTATTTAAAAGGCATAAAATAGAGCGGATATATGATGAATGGATTGATAAGCATAAGATCATGCTGATTTGCGGACATACCCACAGGCCGAAATTTCCAAAAGCAGATGACCTTCCGTATTTTAATACCGGATGCTGTACCCGGACCAGGGGAATATCGGGAATTGAGATAATTAACGGGGAGATTTTGCTGGTTGACTGGAGAATCGCAGCCGATGAAGAGGGAGGGCTGAAAGTCCTCCGTACCGTAGTCAGAGGACCGGAGCCCATTGAAAAATTTGATGGCAGGAAATAATCCGCGTTTGTTAAAAGGAAATCTCAAATACAGCGCCCTGTTCCTGGTTATATGCAGCAATTCTGCCATTCAGCAGTTCTGCTGCAGATTTTGCTATGGCAAGCCCCAAACCGAAATTGCCGTTTTTCCCTTTATAGAAACGGTCGAAGATAAAGGGGTGGTCACTTTGAGGGATGCCGTCTCCGTCATCAGATATTCTTAAGAATACAGTTTCGCCTTTTTTTTCAAGGACGATGGTGACTTTTTGTCTGGCATAGCGCATACAGTTGGATACGATATTTATAACTGTCTGGGATAGAAGTATGTCATCGGTCTGAATCATTACATCATATTCCGGCAGAAGCAGCTCTAAATTTTTATCTGATTTCGCCGCCAGCCCCATAAGACGCTGGGAATAATCCTTTAATAAGTGGCAGAGATTGACTTCCTCCCATTGGGGTTTGTACATGCCGCTTTCGTATCTTGAGAGTGTAAGAAGTTCGCTTACCAGCTCATTGAGGCGTATGCTCTCGCGTTTGATGATCCGTGCGGCTTCCTTTGCATCCGGAAATATACCGCTTTCAATCCCTTCGGCATATCCCTGGATGGACATAAGAGGTGTGCGAAGCTCATGAGAGGCATTTTGCAGAAATGTCTTTTGATTTTTGTCATAAGTTTCAAGCCTTCCAACCATGATGCAGATATTATCATAAAGCTGTTTGAATTCCAGGGTGTCCTGGGGCATCGTGAAATGGCTGACATCGAAATTGCCCTGTCCGATCTGCAGGGACAAGACACCAAGTCTGGTGACAGGAACCGTTATATGTGCCGCTATTTTCTCCGAGAAATAGATGGCGATAAGGATACCCAGAAGCATGATGGCAAAAAGGATAAGATTGACCGCACCCAGGTATTTCTTCATATGGTCTGTTGGGAGAGCAAATACGGCAGTTAAATTGCTCAAATCGTCATTGTTCATGGAATAGGCAATGGTAAAATATTTTTTGCCGTTTACAGGAATGGTGTAAACGGTTCCCTGTTCCATCTGATGAAACTTAACCTTTATCACATCTAAATATGCAATCTGTGAAGGGGCAAGCTTTATTTGTGCCGGAAATACAGGCAACGCATCCTGGTCCAGAAGGTAGAAATCCATCCCCTGTGAGAAATGAGAGGATTTAAGGGCCATCAGGATGTTTCTTGCCATATTTAAGGCTTTCTTTTCTGATGGCTGGCCTCCGTCTGTTTCCAACTCACTTTTTATTTCCTTTTCTACTGCCCGGATTGTGGCTTTTAATTCATTCTTTGCAGTAGCGTTGATGTAGATCTGAAAGGAAAAGTTGAATAATATAAGCGTTGCAAGGGGGATTACGATAAGCAGGATCAGAAATGGCTTCCGGATCTTATTTTTTATACTCTTCATGGGTATCTCCTAATTCCAGTCGGAAACCAAAGCCCCAGACTGACTGGATTTTCACATCTGCTTCGGCTGCCGCCAGCTTTTTCCGAAGCCGTTTAATCACATCATCGGTTGCTCTGGTATCCGCATCAAAGTCGAATTTCCATACATGCTTTAACAGCTCTTCCCTGGACACTGCCTGTTCCTTTTTTTCCAGCAGATAGACCATAAGTGCAAATTCCGTTGGGGTGATATCAAGTGTCTTTCCGTTAACGGAGAACTCTCTTTTATTCACATCTGCTTTTATATTACCAAAGAGATAGATTTCACCCTTGTAGCTGCCTAAGTCTAACTCCATTCTTCGAAATAATGCTTTTACTCTTGTTACAAGTTCCATTGGGGAAAATGGTTTTGTTAAGTAGTCATCAGAGCCTAAGGTAATTCCGGCTATGCGGTCGGTTTCACTGTCTCTGGCAGAAACGATTACAATCAGTGCATTGCTTCTCTTTCTGATCTCCCGGCAAAGTACCAGACCGTCCGTGCCGGGCATCATGATATCAAGAATTACCATATCGGAAGGATTTTTATCAAATGCGGCATATAAGCGATCGCCGTCAGGAAATGTCTGAACCTCAAACCCCTCAGCTGCCAGAAAAAGCTGTATTAAATCCCTGATGGGCTGTTCATCATCTGCAAGGTAAATCCGTTTCTTTTCCATTTATCTGTAACCCCTCCTCTCAGCTGTTTCCCCTATTTTATCATTTTATTTTTCTATTTGATAGAGCTGCCACAATTTTGCCACAGTTTCACCTTTGAAATGCGTCAGGGAAAGGTAGTATATTTCAAAAAGAAAAGCAAATTCCCCCATTGAAAGGAGTAACAATTATGAGAAAATCCATGAAATCAATTACCTCTCTTTTGACAACAGCTATGCTTATTACAGGAACAGTAACCGTTCCGGCCCAGGCAGCACAGACAGCGGCGGCAAACCCGACCAAAGCAGCAACCAGCCAGGCAGCCACAACCCAGAACAGCAAGTCCGGTACGGCAGCAAAAACAACAGAAGCAGCAAAGGCAACAGAAGCAGCAAAAACAACAGAAGCAGCAAAGGCAACAGAAGCAGCAAAAGCCGGCTCAGCAAAAGCAGGAGCTGTAAAAGCGGATAAAAAAGCGACAGCAAAAAAAGCGACAGCAAAAAAAGTCAAAAAGGCTAAAAAGGTATCTGCAGTTAAAAAACATAAAAAAGCAGCAAAAAAGACCAGTAAGGCAAAAACACATAAAAAAGCAGCAAAGGTAAAAAAGACGGCAGCCAAATCAGCAGTAAAGAAAGCAGCAACAAAAAAGGCAGCAGCCACTGCAAAGAAATAATACATGAGATGTAGTTAATGTTCACGTAAAATGATGCATGATATTTTATACTGCAGCCCGTTCCCATTGATCTGGAAACGGGCTGTTTTTAAATACTGGTTTGATTTAAAGATTACAGATTGGCGGACGTTTCTTCTGTTTTAACAGCTTTTTCATTTACTTTGGTCAGTTTAACCAACTCATACCAGAGAACCGATGCGGCAGCCAGCCCAAGAGCAGTTAACATCTGCCAGGCAGAGAGAGGAGCCAGTTTTAAAAGTCCTGCAATAGGCGAATAAAGGATGACAGCCAGCAGTACAATGGTGCCCACATTGACAGCCCACATGACCTTGTCATTTAAAAGCTGTCTGAATGAACAAAAGACGTTGTTATAATCGGAACTGTTGACCTGCACAAGAAATAAATTTGCCAGCATGATTATGGCAAGCCCCATTGAACGGGCAGCAGGTGCATGAGCAGGACTGCCGGCCAGAGTGATGAAATATGCTCCAAAGGAAGCAGCAAATACAAACAGACCCTGGAGTATGCTTTTGGCAAGCAGTTTTCCAGTCAGCAGTTTTTCTTTTGGATTGCGGGGGCTGCGTTTCATAATATTGGTTTCAGCAGGCTGGCGTTCCAGCACAACGGAACAGGTGGGGTCGATCAGCACTTCCAAAAGCACCACATGAAGAGGCAGGAGTAAAAGCGCTGCAGGGGCAATGCCAAGGAACGGACCGAGCAGGGAGGAGAAAGCAATGGGGATATGGATTGTAAACACGTAACCCACGGCTTTGCGGATGTTGTCATATATACGGCGTCCGTCCCGGATCGTTTCCACGATGGTGGTGAAGTTGTCATCCATTAAGATGAGGTCAGCGGCCTCTCTGGACACCTCGCTGCCGCGTTTTCCCATAGCGATACCGATGTCGGCATATTTGAGGGCGGGAGCATCATTGACTCCGTCACCGGTCATGGCAACAATATCCCCATTCTCCTTAAATGCTTTTACAATCCGCATTTTATGCTCGGGAATAACCCGGGAGAAAATGGAGACATTTTTAACGGCCTCCTGCAGCTGGGTATCGGACATGGCTTCCAGCATTTCTCCTGTGATGATACGGTCGCTGCCGGGAATTCCGATTTTCCTGGCAATTGCGGAAGCTGTAATACCGTTGTCGCCAGTGATCATGACGACACGGATGGCGGCCTCTTTGCATACGGCTATATCATTTTTCACATTTTCCCGGGGAGGATCGGCAAGACCCACCAGTCCGAGCAGAGTCAGGCGGCAGTTTGTAATGGAAGCAGGAATCGTTTCGTCATTCTCAGGATTTGCAGTTGCAATTCCTATAACCCTCAGTCCTTCGCTGGATAAGTCGTTGATCTGTTTTTCAACAATCGTTCGTTCTTCATCGGTGAGTTCACAGATTGTCAGGATCCGCTCAGGACTGCCTTTTGCCGCGATGACCAGCTGTCCGTCCCGGCGCCAGACATGCCCCATCATTTTTAATTCATTGGTAAAGGCGTATTCTGTTACGAATTCATTATGAAACAGGCTTTCTTTTGAGACACCATGTTCCTCACAATAGCTGAGCATGGCTTTTTCCATAGGATCATAGGTATCTGTTTCACAGCCAAGTCCCATTGTTTCTATCAGTTGTAGTTCCGATTGGTTTACCGTCCATATTTTTTGAACCGTCATCTGATTCATGGTGATAGTGCCGGTTTTATCCACACACAGGACTGATACTGCACCAAGTGTCTCCACACTGGGCAGCTTGCGCACCAGTGAATTCTTCTTTGCCAGTCTCCAGGCCCCCATAGAGAGAAAAACTGTGAGGATAACTGGAAACTCCTCCGGAATCATAGCCATGGCCAGAGTCACGCCGGAAAGGATACTTTCAATAAGCCTGTCACTGAAACTGTGATCAGGAATATTAAACCAGGTAAAGATGCCTACCAGCAGAAAAAGAACACCGGCGATAACGGCACAGGTTTTAACCAGCTTTCCGGTCTGCTTTTGCAGCGGGGTATCTTCCTGTGGAGTTATGGCTACTCCCAGACCGATTTTGCCGTATTCGGACTGTGCTCCGGTCTTATCCACTTTAATGGCTCCGGTGCCCTGCATAACCAGTGTACCGGCATAGCAGTAGTCCTTTCGCCAATAGTCCTTTGCAGGTTTCTCATTTCCTGAAGGTATTTTCCAGACTCTTTCGGCTTCACCGGTCAGAGAGGATTCATCAACACATAAATCAGCACAGCGGATCACCACACCATCTGCCGGAATCTTCACACCTTCATAAATCATCATTAAATCACCAGGCACAAGGTCTGCGCTGGCAATCAGTTTTTCAGCCCCATCCCGTATGACCGGAATTGTGGGTGCAGAAAGGTCTTTCAGGGCGTTTAAGGTTTTATCTGTTTTCCATTCCTGAATTACATCAATGCTGATTATGCCGACCACAAAAATAAGCATAATAGCACCATCTCTGGGTTCCCCCAGAATAAAATAAATGACAGCTGCGATGATAAGTAAAAGGAACATGGGTTCACAGATGATGTGAAGAACTTTCATGAAAAAGTTCTCCTTCTTCTGGGGTGTCAGCTCATTTTTACCATACTGCTGCTGTCTTAGCCTGGCCTCCTCGCTGGATAGGCCGTTGTAATTTGGGGTGTCTGTCATAAAAAAAATCCTCCGTTTCTCGCCATTACGGCGGTGTCATGATTTCTCCTATGGCACTTCATTTGAGTTCGTTGTTCCGTAAGTGAATATAAAAAAACACACCGGCGGAACATACTACTGTCCCGCAGATGTGCATAAGATGCAATCCGCTGCCGTTCGTTGGACGGCCCAGCCCCACGCCCCTTCGGGCATCGCCTGCTCAGTTTGTACTGTTGATCTCAAATTCCATTGGAATATAATGCAGTGCAAAGAGATTTTTATATTATATGAAGAGATATGGAAAATGTCAACCAATATTTTTTCATCTGCCGAAAATATTAAGTATTCCGTGAAGAAGTATGGTGGAAAAAATGTTTTTCGTCTTAATGCGCAGTGCTCCCAGGACAATTCCAAAACAGAACCCCGTAATTACTTTCCATATCATAACTGTCGCCAGTCCTGATTCCACACGAAAAGAGATTGTATCAATATATCCAAGATGCCAGATTGCAAACAGCAGTGTCGATAAGAGGTATGTGATCCACTCTTTTTTACTTATGTTATTCAGCTCGTTCCATACAAATCCCCGAAAAATTAGTTCTTCAAATGCAGGTATGATGATTGCAGAATAAATCAATAAAAAAATTCCCGTAAAACTGGTGCTTTGTGTAAGTATGGGGGTTGAAATCAGCAGAGCCGCATAAACAACCGTGAAAACAAGATAGCCTGCGCCAAAATGAGCAGGAAAGACGGAAAGTTTTACTTCCTTTAATTTAGCTGTCAGCAGGATAAATGAGGAAATTAGTACCATTGCAATCAATGAGATAATTCTGTCGGATAATTCTGTTCTTTCAATCACAAGAAAGCAAACGTATCTGATTCCAATACGAAGTAACTGCAAAACAATTAATAAGCCTGTTATCTTTAAGACAGTTTTCAAGTAATTTGTGTTCAATGTTTTCCCTCCAATATTATGCTGTAAATATAGATATTATAGCATTCTATATTTATGACGTAAATACATTGACTGCAAGTAGAGTATAATAGATTGTCGATTGCTAAATTACCGTAATGAATACGGAAAATAACCGGGTTGAGTTTCATTATCCCAATGTTATAATGAAATTACCGAAAGGAGGTGGCAGCTTGATTGAAAGAAGGCAGCAGCTTTTGTTCTCAAAACTTACCGGAAATGAGTACATCACGGCAGCTGAACTGGCGAAACAGATGGGGATCAGTGAAAAAACAGTCAGGACCAGAGTAAAGGAGTTAGATAAAGAGCTTTTGCCCTGCGGCGCCCGTATTATATCGAAACAGGGGCATGGATACCGCATATCCATAACCGATAAAGCGCTATATCAGGAGCTTATC
The DNA here is from genome assembly GCF_049890855.1 of Lacrimispora sp. 38-1. Classification (NCBI taxonomy): domain Bacteria; kingdom Bacillati; phylum Bacillota; class Clostridia; order Lachnospirales; family Lachnospiraceae; genus Lacrimispora; species Lacrimispora sp. 38-1. Next base: position 11,790 of record NZ_JBANEW010000073.1, read on the forward strand.
AAATCCCTGTCAGCAGACGGGAATGCATTGCCCACATCTTCACAGGAACGGATTTTATATCTTCTTTCGTGTCTGCTTAACAGCGGGGACTATGTAAAACTGGATGATTTAAGTTCCTTTTTGTTTGTATCAAGAAATGTGCTGACAGGGGACTTAAAAAAGGCAGAGGACATGCTTTTGAAATACGGTGTCAGACTGGTGCGCAAACCTCATTATGGCATCAGGGCAGAGGGGACTGAATTTGACAAGAGGCTGTGTATTTCCAATTATCTGATGAAGCCGGATTTTATTCTGCAGGGGCACCGCCGCAGAAGTACAGATGAGATGAGGTCCATCGGAGACACGCTTCTTACCTGCATCAGAGAGCATAACATCAAATTGTCTGAGGTTTTATTTCAAAATCTGATCATTCATATATACATTGCAGCAAAGCGCATGAAAGCCGGGCTTTATATGACTGCAAAGGAGACCGATTTTTTTCAGATAAGCCTTGGCGAGAAAGAAATGGTCATAGCACAGGATCTGGCGAAGGGGCTGGAGGCCAGTCTGGGGATCGTTTTTTCAGAGCCTGAGATAAAATATCTGGCAATTCATCTGGCTGGAAAAAGAAGTATTGGGGAAGAAGACGGTGAAAGTCTTAAACCGGAAATTCCCAGGCGGCTTATAGATCTGATTATGGAAATGCTGCAATCGGTGTATGACAGTTTTAAAATAGACTTCAGACAAAACCAGGAGTTAATTTTGTCGCTTTCTCAGCACATGGTCCCTTTGGACATCAGAATCCGGTACGATATGGGAATCGATAATCCTTTGCTGGAGGAAACAAAAAAGAATTATTTTCTGGCCTATGCCATTGCCAGGCAGGCTTGTATTGTTCTTAACGAACATTACCACAAGAGTCTGTCAGAGGATGAGGTGGGGTTTATAGCGCTTCTCTTTGCACTTGCCCTTGAGCAGGAGAAGGGAAACAACGGCAGGAAAAATATTCTGATTGTATGTGCATCAGGAAAGGGAAGTGCCCAGCTGTTAACCTATCGCTACAAAGAGGAGTTCGGCAATTATTTAAATCAGGTTTATACCTGTAACACACATGAACTGGATCATTTTGATTTAAGCAGAGTGGATTACATCTTCACCACAGTTCCTCTGGAAATTTCTGTTCCGGTTCCAGTTATTTCAGTGAAAGATTTTCTCGGGGACAGAGAAATTCTGGCAGTTAAAAAAATCCTGTTTATGGGGAATAAAAGTTTTCTGTATGAATTTTACGACAGGCGTCTGTTTTTTACGGATATCCAGGGGGAAAGCAAAGAAGAGATAATTGGAGAGTTATGCAGACGTATCAGTACGGTAAGAGAATTGCCCAAAGGATTTTATGAAGCAGTTTTAAAGCGGGAAAAACTTGCCCAGACAGACTTTGGAAATCTTACGGCGTTCCCGCACCCATATAAAACGCTGACTGAGGAAAGTTTTGTTTGCGTGGGAATTTTACGAAAACCGATTCTTTGGAACACAAACCAGGTGCAGGCAGTTTTTCTTGTCTCTATCGGTGAAGAGGAGCAGGAACAGCTTCAGGCTTTTTACCAGCTGACTATGAATCTTCTGCTGAATCAGAGGGGAGTGTTAAGGCTTATTAAGGAAGCATCCTTTGATACGCTGATCGAGCTTTTAATGGATGACAAAAATATCAGACAGTGATAATGGGGGAGAATAACAAATGGACTTAACTATTGAAACAATCATGATGGAGCTGGTTGTAAACGGCGGTAATGCCAGGAGCTGCGCAATGCAGGCAATTGCTGCGGCAAGAGAGGGAAAGCCTGATCTGGCTGAACAGTTAATGAAAGAGGCAGATGAAGCAATTGAGAAAGCTCACGAGTTTCAAACCGGGATTTTACAGGCAGAGGCCTCAGGGGAACATCTTGATATGAGCCTGATTATGGTTCATGCACAGGATCATTTAATGAATGCCATGACCGTAAGAGATCTTGCAAAGGAGTTTGTAAAGCTTTATAAAAATCAGATATCTGCGGCAGGTAAGGAAGGAGTGGTAATATGATAAACATTACGTTGATTTGTGCGGCGGGAATGTCCACATCCATGCTGACTCAGAGAATGCTAAAAGCGGCGGAAAGTAAGAATCTGGAGGTTGAGATCATTGCTATGCCTGAATCAAAGTTCCGGAAATATAAGGGAGAGACACAGGTTCTTCTTCTGGGGCCTCAGGTGCGGTATCTTTTCGAAGAAATCAAGGCAGAATTCCAGCCAAAGGGAATGAAAGTGTCAGTTATTGATATGAAAGATTATGGAATGATGAATGGGGAAAAAGTATTGGAGGATGCATTAAAACTTTTGGGGTGAAACAGGGCGCAGCAGATAAACGGTATGTATGTTAAAAGGAGAGGGATATATGAATAATTTAACTGGATTAATTGAGAAATATTTCGTTCCCATGGCTGGAAAGCTTTCAAAAAACAAGTTTTTAAAAGCAATTTCCAATGGATTTTCTGTGCTTTTGCCAATTACAATGATAGGTGCAATCTTTACACTTCTTGCCAACCTGCAGATTGCGCCCTATCAGAGCTTTGTTAAAGCTGTTCACTTAAAAGAAATATTTGGTTTTGCACCTAAGGTGACGACGGATATGCTTGCAGTATACGCGGTTTTTCTCATTGGAAAAGCGTTGGCGGAGCAATTTGATTTTGATGACAATGTTTCCACTATAGTCGGGGCGCTGAGTCTGTTTTCATTCCTGGTTTTAATTCCTCTTGGAGTTTCAGGTAAAGCGGAGAAAAGTCAGGAAATTGTATCGATCGCCGGGGCAATGCCTACCACGTATCTGGGAGCTGCCGGTTTATTTACAGCCATGATTGTCGGTTTGCTTGTACCGTTTATCTATCAGATATTTATTAAGTACAATATTGTTTTAAAGATGCCGGAGCAGGTTCCGCCCACAATCGCAAAATCCTTCAGCGCTTTGATTCCGGCCTTTAGTATCGCATTTATTTTCGGTCTGATCCGGTTTTTATTTTCCTTAACACCTTTCGGGGATGCGAATAGTTTTGTATACACAATGATGAAGGCGCCTCTGGCCAATCTTGGAGCCAGCCCTGCAACCTTTATCCTGTTTATTCTGGTCGGCTCCCTCATGTGGTTTTTCGGTCTCCACGGCGGTATGATTGTTATGCCTTTTATCAATGTTCTATATACGGCAGCAGGGCTTGAAAACCTGGAAGCATATGCAAACGGCGTGGCAGGTCCCAATCTGATCACAAATGCATCATGGTTAATTTTCGCCTCTGTGGGAGGAGCAGGCGGAACTCTTGGACTATGCATTATTATGGCTTTCATGGCAAAAAGCTCCCGGTATAAAACCCTTGGAAAACTTGCACTCCCGGCAGGAGCCTGTGGCATTAACGAGCCGATTACATTTGGTCTTCCAATGGTATTAAATACCATCATGATAATCCCACTGATAATTACACCCATTACCACGTTTCTTATTTCGTATTTTATGATGAGGATTGGAATCATTCCTCCCCTTAATGGTACAACCATTCCTCTTGGCACTCCGGTGGTGTTTGCCGGTCTTATTGCAGGAGGATGGAAAACAGCAGTTTTGCAGATTGTATTAATTGCAGTTCAGATGATAATCTATCTTCCGTTTTTTAAAGTTCTTGATAAACAGGCCGTCCTGGAAGAAAAGGGTACAGCCTGACCTTAAAACAAATAGAAAAGGAGGGGCACGGTGGAAAAGAAATCCAATATACTGCTGTTTGTAGCAGATCAGATGCGCAGTGATTCATTAGGTCACTTAGGAAATCCGGCATCAATTACTCCTAATCTTGACAAGCTTACAAAGGAGGGAGTTTCATTTCGGAATGCCTACTGTCAGAATCCGGTATGTGTTCCTTCCAGATGCAGTTTCCTTACGGGATTATATCCGCATACTTCGGGACACCGCACCATGCATTTCCTTCAGAATCCGGATGAACCTAATATTTTAAAGGTTATGAAGCAGGCGGGCTATGAAGTGATCTGGGTGGGCAGAAACGATGTAATACCAGGAAACCGTTCCAAGGAAGAGTATTGCAGTGAATATTATAATGGTGTGGTAATGGAGGACACAAAAGGGGAGAGTAACAATGCCTTTGGTTTCAAAGGAAAGGGTGAAATTCCCAAAGCCAGGCCGGAAGAGGATGATAATTATTATTCTTTCTATACCGGAAAGCTTGATCAGGCAGAAGCGAAGGAGAGTTTTGACTGGAACTGTATGAAAAGTGCACTGGATTATCTGGAGAGAAGAAGCAAAGAAGCAGATTCCCCGCCATTCTTTCTGTATGTGACGCTGACCTTCCCCCATCCGCCTTACGGGTGTGAGGACCCATGGTATTCCAGCATAGACAGGAAAAAGCTGCCGCCAAGAAGACCTTGTGTGGAAAATTTAAAAGATAAGCCGTCCATGCTTTATGGGATTAATTCTAAACAGAACTTAAACGGCTGGTCCGAAGAGCGTTTTGATGAACTGAGAGCTACCTATCTGGCTATGGTTTCACGATTTGATTATCAATATGGTTTAATCTCAGATAAGCTGAAGGAAACAGGGATTTACGATGATACCAATATCATTGTTTTCAGTGATCACGGCGATTACACCGGAGATTACACCATAACGGAAAAAGTACAGAATTGTTTTGAGAACCCCATCAGCAATGTTCCGCTTTTAATAAAGCCTTCCCGGGATCATGAATGCAGTCCCCGTATATCGGAAGCACTTGCAGAGCTGGTGGATATTCCGGAAACAGTGGCAGATATGGCTGGAGTCAGGCTGCCGTATAAGCAATTTGGAAAATCACTTCTGTCTGCGGTGAGTGGCCTGGAATTTCATAAGGATGCGGTATTCTGTGAAGGAGGCAGGCTTCATGGGGAGGAGCACTGCATGGAAAAGGGACACGGACCTTTATCTCCTTACTGGCCCCGACTTGATACGCAGTGCAGTGAGGGGGCAGAGCATACAAAGGCAGTTATGATAAGGATGGGGAATTTGAAATACGTCAGGCGTTTGTATGAGACAGATGAACTTTATGATCTTGAAAAAGATCCGATGGAGTTGAATAATGTAATCAAAGACAGGGATTATAAGGAAGAAATATTTAGACTGAAAGAGCGTATGCTGACCTTCTTTCTTGAAACAGGGGATTATGTGCCCAACCGCAAAGATGTTCGTTAGATCATGAGGGGAATGGATGATAGCCATTCCCCTCATAAGTTATTATATTTCGTTTTTTTCGCCGGCTGTTTTGTTTTTTATTACTCCAAGAATCAGCATAACCGCTGCGGACAAAAGAGAGAGAGTAATATTGTTTGCAAGCTGAGCCAGCCCGGTTGCAAGGAAGCATAATGTCAACGCGGAAAGAACAGACAATACAATACGGGATCTGTGTCTGTAAACCATCTGTTCCGTTTCATCCAATGGCTTATTTTCATCCTCCACAGGCGCAAGAAAAAAGATGACCGTTCCTGACAGCAGTAGTATGAGAATGCAGACAATGCTGTTCCATTGAAACCACTTTAATATACTAAGTACTATTACAATAAGAAGCATCGAAACTATGTAGCAGTTTCTTTGGCTGCGGGCGTGATAGCCGCCTGCCACCGGGCGGATCAGGCCGTAGGAGATTATGAATACAAGACTCTGCCACACCATGCCAAACAACAGTCCGATTAAAAATACGCTGGCATAATTGAAAATATAGATACCTCCCTGCCAGAAACCATAAGCATATAATTCCCGGTCCTCGCTGTTTATTATTTCCCAGTCTACTAACTTATCCGTTAGTGCATTTGCTAAGTGTTCCATGGCATCCTCCCCAGTTATATAATTTCATGTACATTAAAACCTTTACCTGAAAGCTTTTTTCATCATGGAATACCTGCATGGCGCCGTCATATTTTTGTATGGCTTTCTGAACGCTTTTAAGTCCTAAGCCATGGTTCTTCTCATCAGCTTTCCGGGTAATATAGCTGTCCTGCATTTTTTTAACCAGTCCATCAAAGGAGTTGCTTATTACAATAATCAGGCGGCCCTTTGTGTATTTTATCTTTATATCAATCCAGCGGTCCTCTGTTTTGACGACTGCTTCTAAGGCGTTATCCAGAAAGTTTCCAAGAATCACTGCCATATCGAAGGTTTCCACAGTTAAATCAGCGGGAATAAGAATATCAGTCCTGATTCTGATATTCTCTTTTTCAGCCTGCTGTAATTTGAAATTAATGATACTGTCAATTGTGCTGTTTCCTGAAACGGCATATTCTTTTGTAATCCGGCACATATCGGTCAATTCAGAAAGGCGCTCGGTTAATTCACTTATTTTACCGGATTTTGCCAGTTCACACAGGGGAGAGAGTTTGTTCTTAAAATCATGGCGAAGCATTCTCATGTTTTTTAAGGCCGATTCCATCATCTCCACCTGATTTTCGTAATAACGATTCTGTTCTTCTATAATTCTTCTGTTCATCTGTGCAACCAACAAGTCGGAAATTTTATCATACAGATAGAAGGTAACGATATTTATGGCAAATGCACTTGCCATACAAATAAAAATAATAGTGCGGGAAACAGAGTTGTTTGTAAAAACCGTAAGAAGCATGACAATCGTACCCAAAGGAACTGTTATTAAGCTTAACCAGTATACATTTGGGAGAGGGTATTTCGTTTTCACATTCTTAAACCCCTGTACAAACAGCACGTAAGAAAAAGACAATATGTTAATTGCCACAATTCCGAATCCCGATTTATATTTAAAGGGAGACAGGAGATTCAACTCCAGTATACTGGTTAAAAATGCAACTAGTGTTTCAATGATCATCAATGAAAAATATATGATGGTAATGGAAAGAAGCGCTTTACTGATTTTGCCTTCATATAAAATTGCAATTAAGAAAAGCGTTATAAGATTGACTGCCATATTGGTCAGAGGAATTTTCAAATAGATATATGTTAATGTGATCAACACAAAATAGCCGAGATAAGCCAAACGTTCCAGCCCGAAATTCACCCTGCAGTCTGAGTAGAAAATATGTATGTATTTGTAAATGACAAAAGTCATGAACAGATTGCCCAGACAATAGATCGCATTGTAGCTTTCCATATTCATAAAGTATCCCCCTTATTCTTCACTGATCTGCAGTTTCCGGAATTCATGACGCTTTGACCTGCTGATCGGAAGTATTGTACCATTTGACATCACTACTTCGGTATAACGTAAAATTGCAATATGATTATAATTAATTAAATAGGACCGATGTATTTGTATAAACTGATATTTCGTAACACTTAATGCAGTATCCTCCAGTTTACCGTAAAAAAAATCCTCTCCTGTTGTAAACACAATTCTGTTTTCCCGGTTTAAGCTTTCAAAATATATAATCTCACTAATCGGTATTTTGTGAGTATCATAACCTTTTTGATAGCTGAAATATCCTCCCAGCCTCTGTGTCCGTTCCAAAGCCAGTTTTAAATCTTCGATGACAATCAGGGGATTGATGGGTTTGGGTATGAAGTGCAGCGGCTGAATATCAAACAGCTGTCTGTCATAGGCATCTTTTCCTGAAATATAAACGATTTCCGTGTTATAATTTTTCAGCACTTTTCGAATCTGCCTGCCTGCTTCCACACCATTCATGCTTCCGAGTTCAATATCCAGAAAAATCAAGTCGAAGGTTTTTTCCTGGTTGAACGATTTCATCAGACTTTCGCCGCTGTTAAATATGCTCAGATCAATTTTTAAAAAGTTTCTGGAAGCATAATCCAATATAATGCTTTCCATCTGAGAGCATATGGCATTGTCATCATCACATATAGCAATATAAATCATAGATACTCCTTTCTGTAAAAAATTAATAAATATGTAAATAATTGTCGATTACACTCTTATTATAGCAAATTGTGTCATTTTTGCTACATTAAATTTTAAGGATTACCCACAGGAAAAAACAACTGATTTTTATTACATTTCACATCAGCCGAAACTACCATTCACTACATTAAGTTATTTTATAGATTTTTTTTTGATAAAATATAGACTGAAAGTAGACGAAAAGACAGAGAGGAGGAGAAATCATAGAACTTTTATTTTTTAAACTAGTGAAAATATTGGCGAGTCTTGCGCTGGGCTTTACATCATTAAATATGAATTTAGCATGTATGCTTTTTGTTCATCAGCCCAAGCTTCCGGACAATGCTAAAAAGTTACGCCGCTTTTAAGTTGTGAAATAAAATTTAATTTATGGTTTACCGATAACAGCAAACACCGCGAAAGCGGTGGACGCAAAGCTATGGGTCTAAAACTGGTCAAACAGTCAGGATTGCCAGGCCGCCGAAGTAAACAGGCAGTGATAGCAGCCTGTTCCAATAATTATTATGGGGACAGTCTGCTTTTTTTTATGAGGGGAGATATATATGAGTACAAATGAGAATGCCAGAGAATACAGATTAAGCTCTTATCAGAGAGATATCTGGTTAGAGCAGTGCATGCATCCGGGAAAACCAATATATAATCTTGGTGGTTATATCAGGATTAAAGGGAGCATTGATACCCAAATCTTCAGAAATACCATGCAGCGAATCATCAATCAGAATGATACGCTGAGAACACGTCTTATGAACCGGGCAGGAGAAGCTTATTTGTCCATACTGCCGGAAATCGACTATAAAGCTCCATATCTGGACTTTTCAATGAAAGAAAACCAAGCTGCTTTTTGTGCCGATTGGATTAAAAGTGAGTTTTTAAAACCATTTGATCCTGACGATTATTTTTTCCAGTTTTGTTTATTAAAAAGTGGAGAAAATGAATATTTTATTTTCCTGAAAGTTTATCATATGATCATCGACGGCTGGGGCTTTGCATTATTGTACAGCCAGATGATTGATACCTACAATGAACTGTCGGAAGGAAATCTGGAAGTAAAGGCAGATACCTTTTCCTACACCGATTTTATCGCCGAGGATCAGGAATACAGAAATTCCCCGGCCTTCTTAAAAGACATTGAATTTTGGAAGAACAAATACCGAACGATTCCTGAACCACTTTTAAGCAAAGGGATCGGATATGATTATGAAAATGACAGCTCCATTTGGAGTGACAGGAGTACTTTAAAAATTAAAAAAGTGCTATATAACAGAATGCTTGAGTTTTGCAAAGAGGAAAACAGCTCGGCATTTCATTATTTATTAGGGATTTTATATCTCTATTTCAGCAAGGTCTGCAATCAGAAAGACCTGGTGATCGGTGTCCCTGTTTTTAACCGGAGCAATGCAAAATATAAACAAACCATGGGACATTTTGCAAATGTAATACCGCTGAGAATAAATCCGGAGACGGATATGAGCTTTAAAGAGCTCATGAAAATAATCAGGCATGGTCTTTTTGAATGCTACCGCCATAAAAGAACCAACTTTGGGGACATCAGCCGTGCGGTTTATGAAGGGGTAAGTGAGAAGGGGAATTTATTTGATATATCCCTTTCTTTTGAAGAACAGGAAATCAGAAAAACATTTGTTACTGCTGATGAATGCCAGAATGTAACATTGACGCATCAACATGAAAGAAATGCTCTTATGCTTCTGATCTGGGGACATGAGGGGGAAGCGGATGTATGCGTTAATTTTGATTACCGGCTGGATGTGTTTAAAAAGTTTATTCCCATTAAAAACTTCATTTCCCATTTTGAATATTTATTCACAGAAGCAATGGAAAATGGCGATATTCCGATCTCTGCAATAGAAGTGGTGCCGGAGGCAGAAAAGCGGATGCTGCTTCATGATTTTAATCAGACAGTGATGGAATATCCAAAAGATCAGACCATCCACGGTTTGTTTGAGGAGCAGGCAGAACAAAGACCGGATCATACAGCGATTGTTTTCGGAGATAAAAAACTGACCTACAGGGAACTGAACAAGAAGGCAAACAGGCTGGCGAATGTACTGCGAAGGCAGGGAGTGAAACCGGACAGCATAGTTGCTGTGATGACGGAACGTTCCTTAGATATGGTAACAGGCATTTTTGGAACACTCAAGGCCGGAGGTGCCTACCTGCCCATAGATCCAGGCTATCCGGAGGACAGGATTGAGTATATGCTGGAGGACAGCGGCGCAGGCGTGCTGCTTACGCAAAAGCATTTAAAAGACAGAATTAAGTATAACGGTATTATGATCTGTCTGGACGATGAGGAGGCTTATCTGGAAGAGGATGCCAATCCGGAGCCTGTAAATACACCAGATGATCTGGCGTATATCATCTATACGTCAGGCTCTACCGGAAAACCGAAGGGGGTTATGGTAGAACATCACGGAATTTTAAATCTCCAGAATTATTTTAAGGAAAGCTGGGGCGTGGATGAATCAGACCGGATGCTTCAGTTTGCCAGCAGCTCCTTTGATGCCTCGGTGTGGGAGACCTTTACCATTCTGCTGGGCGGGGGAACGCTGTATCTGATTTCCAGGGATGTGATTAATAATCTGGATGATTTTAAGAACTTCATCAATGAAAACAAAATCACCATCACCCTGCTGCCACCTGCATACCTTACAGGCATTGAGCCGGGAAGCCTTCCGTCATTAAAGAAGCTGGTAACCGGCGGATCGGCTGTCACAAAGGAACTGGTTTCAAAGTGGAAGGACAAGGCTGCCTATATGAATGCCTATGGTCCTACTGAATACAGCGTAATTGCAACAGCGTGGAAATACCGGAACGAGGAGATGGGATATGATTCGGTACCCATTGGAAAGCCTGTGTCCAATACAAGAATTTATATACTGGATAAGGACCAGAAGCTTTTACCGGTGGGAGCGGCCGGAGAGATGTGCGTATCAGGAGACGGCATAGCCAGAGGCTATTTAAACCGCCAGTCCCTGACTGCAGAAAAGTTTGTTGATAACCCGTATGAAGCCGGAGAGAAAATGTACCGGACAGGAGATCTTGCCCGCTGGCTGCCGGATGGGAATGTGGAGTATTTAGGAAGAATTGATGACCAGGTAAAGATCCGGGGATTCCGGATTGAGCTTGGGGAGATTGAAGCAAACTTACATAAGTATCCGCTGATCCGGGATGTAGCAGTGATCGCCAGAGAGGATAAAAAGAAAGAAAAGTATCTTTCTGCGTATTATACGTCGGACAGCCCGCTGAAAGCAGATGAACTGCGGGAACATCTTTTAAAGGAACTGCCGGATTATATGGTGCCGTCTTACTTTACACAGCTGGAGCATATGCCCATGAATCAAAGCGGAAAGATTGATAAGAAGGTCCTTCCTGAACCAGATACAGGTATGTGTGCTGCAGTGGAGTATGCGGCTCCGAGAAACAAAACAGAAGAAATAATGGTACGGGTATGGGAAAAGGTACTTGAACTGGAACGGGTGGGGATCAAAGACAATTTCTTCAATCTGGGCGGTGATTCCATTAAAGCCATACAGGTATTATCCAAACTGAACAGTTATCAGTTAAAGCTTGAGCTGAAGGACATTTTTGAACACCCGTTCATCGAAGAACTGAGTGCTTATACTAAAACAGCGGAACGTACCGCTGCTCAGGAGATTGTAAAAGGAGAAGTAATTCTTACACCAATTCAGAGCTGGTTTTTTGAACAGTATTCTGAGTACAGAAATCACTTCAACCAGTCAGTTATGCTGTACCGGAAAGAGGGCTTCAACGAAGAGGCGCTGAGAAAAGTACTTGACCGTGTGGCAGAACACCACGATGCGCTGCGGATAGTAATGAGGGAAAAAGCGGGGCGGATTGTCCTTCTTAACCGCGGGATGGAAGGCAATCTCTGCCCGCTGGCTGTGAAAGATCTCACAAGTATGCAGGCTGACCAGAAAGCATTGGAAGAGGAAGCCCGGATTCTTCAGTCCTCTATGGATTTAAAGCAGGGGCCGCTGGTCAATGCAGGTTTATTTAAGACGAAAGAGGGAGACTATCTGCTACTTGCCATCCACCATCTGGTGGTTGACGGAATTTCATGGAGAATTCTCTTTGAGGATCTTTCTACAGGATACCGGCAGGCGGTTAACGGAGAAGAGATTAAATTCCCCGCAAAAACAGACTCCTTTAAGGAATGGTCGGAGAAACTTTATGCGTATGCCGACAGTGAGGAGCTTCAAAAGGAAATTCCGTACTGGAGTGCGCTGGAACAGATTGAGGTGAAGCCCCTTCCAAAGGAACATACTGTCAGCAGCAGAAAATATAAGGACAGTGACCAGGTTTTCATGGAGCTTGATGAGATCCGGACTTCCCGGCTGATCAGGGATGTGAACAAGGCATATCATACCGAAATTAATGATATTCTTCTGGCTGCGCTGGGCGAGGCTGTTTCGGAATGGACCGGGGAGGATAAAGTTCTTATTAACTTAGAAGGACATGGCCGTGAAGAGATTTCCGGGGATATTGATATCAGCAGAACCGTAGGATGGTTTACCACCCAGTATCCCGTGATTTTGGATATGAAAGAGACAGGGTCCTTATCTTCCAGGATTAAATCCGTGAAAGAAAGTCTGCGTACCATACCGGAGAAGGGAATGGGTTATGGTATTTTAAAATATCAGACGATTCTTCCAGATGAAGAAATGCTTAAGTTTAATTTAAATCCGGAGATCAGTTTCAACTATCTTGGACAATTTGACCAGGATATTGACAGCGGCTTATTTACCTTATCGGACATTTCAGCAGGCGAAACCATTTCACCGGAAATGCAGCGGCCATACTGTCTCGATATTTATGGAGGAATTAATAACGGGAAGCTGGGGCTTCATTTTACATATCACAGGGGCGAATATGAAAAGACCACAATAAACCGGATTGCTGAGAATTTTAAACGCAGCCTGATACAAATGATTGAACATTGCGTATCTCAGGATTATACCGAACTGACACCTGGTGATTTAAGCTCTTCAAAGATCACGGCCCGGGAAGTGGAGACGGTATACAGCGTGATGGAAGCATCAAAACAGAATATCAGTGATATTTATTCACTGACACCCATGCAGACTGGAATGCTGTATCATTTCCTCAGGGAAAAAGATTCCAATGCTTATTTTGAGCAGGCAGTGATCACATTAAAGGGCAGTGTTGATAAAGACGCGTTTGAACGTGCGTTTTGGCAGGTGATTTTAAGACATGATATTTTAAGAACGGCTTTTATCTATGAAAAAGTAGAGAAGCCGGTCCAGGTGGTCTTAAAAGAAAGAACCTCCAAAATAGACTATAAGGATATTTCCCTTTTATCAGAAGGACAAAAAAAATCCTATTTGGAAGAATGGATGGCTGGTGACAGGAAAAAGGGCTTTCACTTAACCCATGAGCCGCTGATCCGGATCACGCTGATTAAAGTGAGTGAGGAAATATACCATTTAATCTGGAGCTTCCATCATATCATCATGGACGGCTGGTGTCTGCCTGTTGTATTTAAGGAGCTTCTGGAATCTTATAAAGCGTTTCGGGAAGGCAGCGCCCCCCAGTTAGGCAGGGTGTTCCCATACAGCCAGTATATACAATGGCTGGAAAACAGGGATGACCAGGAAGCATCGGATTACTGGGAAGAGTATCTCATGGAATATGAGCAGACCGAACAGCTCTCCAGAATGAAAACCACAACTGCCGGGCAGGGATATCTTCAGGAGGAATACGATTTTACAATAAATGAAGAAATGAAAACAAGGCTTGAGAAAACCGCAAGAGATAACGCCGCCACTTTAAGTACGGTGATGCAGGCAGTATGGGGAATCTTACTGCAAAGGTACAGCAATACCCGGGATGTAGTGTTTGGATCAGTAGTTTCAGGCAGACCGGCCGAGGTAGAGGGGGTTGAACGAATGGTAGGGCTCTTTATCAATACCATTCCAGTCAGAGTCCGGGCAGAAAAAGGTCAAAGCTTTTCCTCTCTTATTGCAAAACAGCAAAGGGCGGCGCTGGAGTCTGAGAAACACAGTTATTATCCGCTTGCAGAAATCCAGTCCAGAACATCCTGCAAAGGGGAACTGGTTCAGAATCTTATGGCTTTTGAAAATTATCCCATGGAGGAAGCGGTTAAGGGAGATGACAACGGTAAGGACGATATCACCGTACTTTCCGCAACGGTATCTGAGCAGACGAATTTTGATTTAAATATTATTATAATGCCTGGAAAGGATCTGCAAATAAAGTTCCGATACAACAGTCTGGCTTATAACAAAAGCTTTCTCGCCCGGATCGCTGAGCAGATGAAAACCATAATCAATGAAATTGTAAAGCGTCCGGATATGGCCATTGAAGAAATCGATATAGTACCGGAAGCAGAAAGGCGGATGCTGCTTCATGATTTTAATCAGACAGTGGTGGAATATTCAAAGGATCAGACCATCCACGGTTTGTTTGAGGAGCAGGCAGAACAAAGACCGGATCATACCGCGCTTGTTTTTGAAAACAAAAAGCTGACCTACAGGGAACTGAACAAGAAGGCGAACAGGCTGGCGAATGTACTGCGAAGGCAGGGAGTGAAACCGGACAGCATAGTTGCTGTGATGACGGAGCGTTCCTTAGATATGGTAACAGGTATATTTGGTACGCTCAAGGCCGGAGGTGCCTATCTGCCCATAGATCCAGGCTATCCGGAGGACAGGATTGAGTATATGCTGGAGGACAGCGGCGCAGGCGTTCTGCTCACGCAAAAGCATTTAAAAGACAGAATTAAGTATAACGGTATTATAATCTGTCTGGATGATGAGGAGGCTTATCTGGAAGAGGATGTCAATCCGGAGCCTGTAAATACACCAGATGACCTGGCGTATATCATCTATACGTCAGGCTCTACCGGAAAACCGAAGGGGGTCATGGTAGAACATCACGGAATTTTAAATCTCCATAATTATTTTAAGGAAAGCTGGGGCGTGGATGGATCAGACCGGATGCTTCAGTTTGCCAGCAGTTCCTTTGATGCCTCCGTGTGGGAGACATTTACCATTCTGCTGGGCGGGGGAACGCTGTATCTGATTTCCAGGGATGTGATTAATAATCTGGATGATTTTAAGAACTTCATCAATGAAAACAAAATCACCATCACCCTGCTGCCGCCTGCATACCTTTCAGGCATTGAGCCGGGGAGCCTTCCGTCATTAAAGAAGCTTGTAACCGGCGGATCGGCTATCACAAAGGAACTGGTTTCAAAGTGGAAGGACAAGGCTTCTTATATGAATGCCTATGGTCCTACCGAATACAGTGTAATTGCAACAGCGTGGAAATATCGGAACGAGGAGATGGGATATGATTCGGTACCCATTGGAAAGCCTGTGTCCAATACAAGAATCTATATACTGGATAAGGACCAGAAGCTTTTACCGGTGGGAGCGGCCGGAGAGATGTGCGTATCAGGAGACGGCATAGCCAGAGGCTATTTAAACCGCCAGTCCCTGACTGCAGAAAAGTTTGTTGATAACCCGTATGAAGCCGGAGAGAAGATGTACCGGACAGGAGATCTTGCCCGCTGGCTGCCGGATGGGAATGTGGAGTATTTAGGAAGAATCGATGACCAGGTAAAGATCCGGGGATTTCGGATCGAGCTGGGGGAGATTGAAGCAAACTTACATAAGTATCCGCTGATCCGGGATGTGGCAGTGATCGCCAGAGAGGATAAAAAGAAAGAGAAATATCTCACAGCATATTATACGGCGGAAGATGAGCTGGAAGCGGAAGAATTGAAAAAACATCTTTTAAAGGAACTTCCGGACTATATGGTACCATCCTTCTTTATGCAGATGGAGCTTATGCCCATGACTCAAAGCGGCAAGATAGACAAAAAACTACTTCCGGAGCCTGAAATGCGTGGAAACTGCGGGGCAGATTTCATAGGCCCGAGAAACGATGCGGATAAGAAGATTCAGGAAGTGTGGCAGGATACACTGGGAATTGAATCGATTGGGATTGATGACAATTTCTTTATGCTGGGCGGTAATTCCATCAAGGCAATTCAGGCAGTATCAAGGCTGGCGTCGGAATTTGAAATTGGGATCAACGACATTTTCCAATATCCCACAATACGGAGTCTGTCAGATCAGATAAAATACTCCAAAGACAGGCTGAAGACAGCGATTGAAGCACTTCAGGAGACAGCAGTCACCAGGATTGAAGGAAGGGGAGCCAGTGATGGCAGAATCCTTAAAAGCCTGAAAGAATACCATAAAAGAAATCAGAAGTATAAAGAAGTTGAGATTTCAGAAAAGGCTGGCTACCAGAATATACTGGTGGCGGGAGGAACCGGTTATCTTGGAATACAGATTGTACATCAGCTGCTGAAGATCACTGATTATAAGATTTACATAGCTGTCAGGGGAACGGATGACAGTGATGCACGGGAACGGCTGCATGCAAAGCTTAAGTTCCACTTCGGAGATGAGATCTGCGGACAGGGAACACTGGAAGACAGATTGTGTGTGTTCTGCGGAGATTTGACAAAGGAATACCTGGGGCTGAGCAAAGAGCGTTATGACAATCTGGCAGAAAAAATTGATGCAGTCATAAACTCGGCGGCAAATGTAAAGCATTTCGGGAATTACTCAGAGTTTTATGCGATTAATGTGGAAGGAAATAAAAGGCTCATTGAATTTGCCGGTACAGGGAAGAAAAAGGTGTATAACTTCATCTCTACCACCAGTGTGGGAAGCGGATTCATAGAAGACCAGTCAAGCGTGGTATTTACCGAGTATGACTGTGATGTGGAACAGAGCTCCGATAACTACTATGTAATGACGAAACTGGAGGCTGAGAAGGAGATCGTCAGGGCGAGAGAAAATGGTATTGAATGCAATGTGTTCCGGGTAGGGAATCTGGTCTTTGATTCAAAGTCCGGTATATTCCAGGAAAATATTCAGGATAATGCGTTCTACACCATGGTGAAATCCCTGATAAAACTTGGATATGTCCCTGCGATTGCCGATAAAACCATGGACTTTTCATTTGTAGACCAGGTGGCCAAAGCAGTCGTACTGCTGTTTGACAGGAAGAATTTAAAGAATGAGACGTACCATTTATTTAACAGCCATCGGATCAATATGATTTCCTTTGCCCGGTTTTTAAATCAGGCGGGAGTGGAAGTGGAGACGATGCCCGTGGATAAGTTCACCTCATTTATTCTAAAAAAATACGATGATAATGAGGCGAATCAGGAAGTATCCAGAATACTTGTCCATTCCAATATATTCTTTGAAGGAGCCAGCAAAACATTATTCCTGGTGAAGAACAGAAAGACTGACGGTATCTTAAAGGCGCTGGGATTTGAGTGGCCGAAGCTTGACAGCAGCAGAGTAAAGCTCATGATTGAACATTGCAGAAATGTAGGGTTTATGCAATAAAAATACGCTGGAGGCAGTAATAGATGGATGCAATCAAACTTGCAAGTTTATATTTTTTTGGAACAGAAGAATTCAATTCGTCCAATTGCATGATAGCAACAGTCAGCTTTAAGAAAACAATTGATCCGGATCGATTGTATCCCAGCTACCGGGCGCTGGTTATGGAAAATCCGCTGCTGCAGGCTAAAATGGTGGAACAGCCTGAAAAAAATACGTTTAAATGGAACCGGTTTCCCAAAGAGGAGCTGGAAGCTTTGCTTGATTTTGAAAAGGAGCAGCTTTCTAAGTATTATACCGAGGAAGAGGTTTTGGAACGATACGATTCCACCAATTCCAGGCTGGTTTTTCATCTGTTTCCTGTAAATGAGAATACGATGGTATTTTCCATGCATCATGCCGTGACAAATGGCCGGGGACTGATATTCTGGATTAAGAAGTGGCTTGAATATTATTCGTGTGAAATTGACACAGTGCCGGGAGAGACAGACGTCTCTTCCGGCGTAAGAGAACGGATTCTTCGCACCGGCAGAAGAATATCTGCCTATTTGTGGCTGCCTGTTTTTTTAACAGGCTTTGCATTCAATGCTAATAAGAAGGATAAAAACGAAACTTTAGATTTAAGTTATGACAGAAAACCAAAGAGAGGCAGAGGCTATGTGAAAAAATCCTACAGCTTCAGTGCTGAAAAAACCCGGGAAATTTTACGCCAGAGCAGACGCAATGATATGACATTTGGCGAATATCTCTGTTACAGAATGACGGATGGATTATTGGAGCATGATTCCGGAAAACAGCGGGTGCTTGTCTCCATGCCAATGGACATACAGCCTTTGCATTCCTATTCGCCGCAGACCATGCATGGGAATTATGTAGCGAGTCTTCCGGCTCAGTTCTTCCGGGAGGGAGATTTGAGAAAACAGGTAAAAGAAGAATTTAAATGGTTCAAAAGAGGAGTCCCGTACGGCTTGCTGCGTCTGGCAGCTGTATTCTCCAATTCATTGAAAAAATACAAGAGACTATGTTTAAAATCATGTAAGAAAACCATGTCCGAAAGGGGGCCGTTGATGAATACGTCCATCACTCTTTCTAACCTTGGCATTATTTCATATCCGATTATGGAAAAATGGGTGGAATCGTTTTATATCTCTGTGAGAGCCCAGTCACTTTTCCTTTCGTCGGCTACCATTTCAGGGCGGTTAATGATGGAACTTTGCGTTTCAAAAAATCTTTACGATCCGGAAGAAGTTATTTCTCTTTTTGACCGGATATTATCTGAGAAACATTTGTTAAATTCATAGTAATAAGGGGAGATCAATCAGTATGGAAGCAGAAATGAAAAACGTTACAGAATATCCGTTAAGCTCATACCAGAAGGACATATGGCTGGAACAGTGTATGTATCCCGGTAAGCCGATTTATAATATTGGCGGATATACAGAAATAAAAGGCGAAATTAATGTACCAATATTCAACCAGGCCATTCAGGTTTTTATAAACCGCAATGAAATGATGCGGGCTAACGTGACAGAAAGGGATGGAGTACCATATCTGAACATATTATCAGAGTCTCTATATGAACTGCCTGTGCATGATTTTTCCGGGAAGGAAAATTCCCGTGAGTTTTGTATGGAATGGATGCGGGGAGAGTTTCAGAAGCCCTTTGATATGGGAAAACAGCTCTTCCAGTTTGACCTGCTGAAATGGAGTGATAACCAGTACTTTGTATTCATCAAAGCCTTTCATCTTATTATAGATGGCTGGGGCTTTGTTCTCACTCACAAACAAATCATAGAAAACTATAATGAATTATACAGAGAGGGAAAAACGGAAGAGAAACCGGTCTATTCTTATCACGATTTCCTGTTGGAAGATCAAAGCTATCATGATTCAAAAAGCTATATAAAAGACCGGGAATTCTGGATGGAAAAGTACTTAACGATTCCCGAGCCTTTATTTAACCGAAACGCGAACGGCACCGATCCGGACGGGCAGTCAGACTGGAGCGGCAGGCGTGTTTTAAAGATAGACAGGGAATTATATAACCGGATCATTCAGTTTAGTGAAGAAAGGGGCTGTTCTGTCTTTCACTTTGTACTTGGAACCTTATTTACCTATTTCAGCAGAGTATGTGATAAGGAAGAGGTAGTAATCGGCGTACCGGTTCTAAACCGAAGTAAAACAAAGTACAAGCAGACAATGGGGCATTTTGCCAATGTGATACCGTTAAGGATATCTCCGGGAAGCGATATAAGCTTCCAGGAACTTGTGAAATATATTAAAAATGAGCTCATGGATTGCTACAGGCACATGAGGGTTTCCACCGGAGAAATCTACCGGTCTGTTTTCAGTACAGCAAACGAAAAAAGCAGTCTTTTTGATCTTTCGTTTTCCTATGAAAAGCATGGGGCGACGGAAAGCTTTGTGGATGCTGAAATTGGAAGCCATGTAATGCTGCCTCATCATCATGAACGCAATGCCCTGACAGTCTATTTAAGAGAGTATGAGGATGCAGAGGTTTATATTGATTTTTCCTACCGGATGGATGTATTTGACAAATTCATTCCAATTGAAAATGTAGTCTCTCATTTTGACTTTTTATTCCGCCAGGTATTGGAATATCACGAATCCGGCATATCAGAAATCGGAATTGTACCTGAATGGGAACAAAAGAAAATGACAGAAGAGTTTCATGCAGCTGCTGCGGATTACTCCAAAAACAAGACCATACACACTCTGTTTGAGGAACAGGTTTTAAAATACCCGGAACAGGCTGCCGTATGTCTGGAAGATGAGAAGCTTTCGTACCGTGAATTAAACCAAAGGGCTAACCAGCTGGCATGGACCCTGAGAGAGAAGGGGGTAAAAAAAGATCAGATCATTGCCATCATGACCGGACGTTCGTTTGAAATGATCATAGGTATGATGGGAATTCTCAAAACAGGCGGAGCGTATTTAACCATTGATCCCAACTATCCTTCAGAAAGAATCAAGTATATGCTGGAAGACAGCGCGTCGGAAATTCTGCTGACTCAAAAGCATCTGAGGGATAAAGCAGATTTTAACGGTGAAGTGATCCTGCTTGATGACAGCCAAAGCTTTCATGATAACAAAGACAATCCGGAGAACAGAAGTAATCCGGAGGACCTGGCATATATCATCTACACTTCCGGATCTACCGGAAAACCCAAAGGAGTTATGGTGAAGCATCAGGGAATCTTAAACCTTCAGGCCTTTTTTGTGCAGAAGCATGAGATGAATAAAAATGACAGAATGCTGCAGTTTGCAAGCAATTCTTTTGATGCCTCCGTATGGGAGATTTTCACCACCCTGCTTACCGGTGCTTCCCTTTACTTAATACCTAAAGAAACCATAAACAATTTAATGGAGTTTGAAAAATATGTAAATATAAGGGGTATCACCATAGCATTGCTCCCTCCAACCTATTTATCTAACTTAGAACCAGGAAAACTGCCCACTCTCACAAGACTGGTTACCGGAGGGTCCGCAATCACAAAAGAAATGGTGAAAAAGTGGAAGGATGGGCTTACCTATATCAATGCTTACGGGCCTACGGAATACAGCGTTATTACTACTACGTGGACATATAAAGAGGAAGAGATGGAATATGAATCGGTACCCATCGGAACCCCTGTGAACAATACCAGAATTTTTATTCTTGACAAAAAGCGTCATATACTGCCAATCGGTGCAGCGGGTGAATTATGCATTTCAGGTGACGGACTTGCAAGAGGCTATTTAAACCGTCCGGAGCTTACGAAAGAAAAGTTCGTGGATAACCCCTTTGAAGAAGGAGAAAAGATGTACCGGACAGGGGATCTTGCCAGATGGCTGCCAGACGGCAATATTGAATTCCTTGGCAGAATTGACGATCAGGTAAAAGTCAGAGGTTTCAGAATTGAACTGGGGGAAATCGAGAGCCAGCTGCTGAAACTGCCGCAGATCAAAGAGGCAGCAGCCGTTGCAAGGGATGATTCACGGGGCAATAAATATATTGCAGCTTATATTGTGGGGGAAGAAACATTACCGTCAGACAGGCTGAGAGCAGAACTGTTACAGGAACTGCCGGATTATATGGTACCTTCCTGTTTTGTCCAGCTTGACCAGATGCCGTTAACTGTCAATGGAAAAATTGACCGCAAAGCCCTCCCGGAACCTGATCTGACTATGGATACAGGTGCAGAGTACGAAGCGCCTTCTGATGAACTGGAAGAAGGTATCTGCCGGTTGTGGAAGAAAATATTTAAGGCTGAGCGTGTGGGCATTAATGATAACTTTTTTGCACTTGGGGGAGATTCATTAAATGCTATTGTACTTTCCTCTGAAATCCACAAAGAATTTAATAGTAACATCCCGTTAAAAGAGATTTTCGCAGGTCCCACTGTAAGAGAAATGGCAGAATTTTTAAGGAATGCAAAAGAGGATATTTATGCTTCCATCAAACCGGTGGAACAGGCGGAATATTATCCCATGTCATCTGCCCAGAAGAGAGTATATGTATTAGGGCAGCTGGAGGACGGGAAGACAGTATATAACATACCGGGGGCTGTACTGATTGAAGGCAGTATTGACGTGCAAAAAACAGAAGCTGTTTTTAAAAAGCTCATCGAACGTCATGAAACTTTAAGAACCTCCTTTGAGATGATGAATGGGGAACCGGTCCAGAGAGTGCATGAACAGGCAGAATTCAGTGTGTCTTACATGGAAGCGCCGGAAGAAACAACAGATAACCTGCTGGATGAATTTATAAAGCCCTTTGATTTAAGCAAAGCCCCTCTTTTACGGGCAGGTCTGGTGAAAACCGGAGAAAACAGGCATGTTCTTTTGTTTGATATGCACCATATTATCTCTGACGGAGTTTCCCTGGAGATACTGATCCGTGAATTTTCAACCCTTTATGAAGGAACGGAGTTAAATCCGCTCAGGCTTCAGTACAGGGATTATTCCGCATGGCAGAATCAGATGTACGGGGATGGAACCTTGAAAAAGCAGGAAGAATACTGGCTGAAAACCTTTGAAGGTGATATCCCTGTACTTAACATGCCCCTTAATTATCAAAGACCGGCAGTACAGAGCTTCGAAGGAGACAGAGTCAGGTTTCATTTAAGCCAGGAGATTTCCCGGAAGCTTCAGGGTGTGGCAAAAGATAACGGAGCGACCATGTATATGGTGCTGCTTGCAGCGTATAACACATTGCTTTATAAATACACCGGCCAGGAAGATATTATAGTGGGTTCACCGATAGCTGGAAGGCCCCATGCAGATCTGCAGAATATTATAGGAATGTTTGTCAACACTCTGGCAATGAGAAACTATCCCCAGGGAGAGAAGACATTTCAGGAATTTTTGGCGGAAGTCAGGGAAATGGCTCTCGGTGCGTATGAGAACCAGGATTATCCCTTTGAAGAGCTGGTAGAAAAGCTTAAGCTGAAAAGGGATGTAAGCCGTAATGCTCTATTTGATGCGTTCTTTGCCCTTCAGAGTGTAGATACTGCAGCGTTTGCAATGAATGGGCTGGAAATGATGCCTTACAGCTATGATGTGAAAATGTCCAAATTTGACATTGCCCTGACTGCCAAAGAGGAGGAAGCGGGGATCGAGTTTGAGCTGGCATACTGTACCAGGCTGTTCAGCAAAGAATCCATGGTGAAAACTGCAATTCACTACGGCACATTGCTGGAGGAAATTGCCTCTGATCCCCAGACCCGGCTTAAGGATCTTCAGATGCTGGAAAAGGAAGAAATTCAAAGAATCGTATATGGCTTTAATAACAACTCTGCAGAGTATGCCAGAGATAAGACCATCATTGAGGTATTTGAAGAACAGGCGGAGAAAAATCCTGATCGTGTAGCTGTGGAATTTGAAGAAAGCAGCCTGACCTATGGGGAATTGAATGCACGTTCCAATCAGCTGGCAGGAGTATTGAGAGAAAATGGAGCCGGTACGGAAAAGACCATAGGTATCATGACAGAGCGCTCGGTAGAAATGATAGTTGGAATTATGGCAGTACTGAAAGCAGGAAGCGCTTATCTGCCCATCGATCCCCTTTATCCGGAAGCAAGAATCCGGTATATGCTGGAAGACAGCGGGACGGAAATCCTGCTGACGCAGACAGAGTTAATGGATAAGGTGCAATTCTCCGGAAAAATACAGGACTTAAAGAATGAGTCATTGTATCAGGGAGACGCAGCAAATATAGCTCCTCTTAATTTCCCGGATGACATGGCCTACGTGATCTATACCTCCGGAACAACAGGTATGCCAAAAGGAGTCATAATCGAGCACAGGAATGTGCTGAATCTGACAGCAGGTTTAAACAGGCATATTTACGGAAAGTATGACAGGAATTTAAAAGTCGCCCTGGTGGCGCCCTACGTTTTTGATGCATCGGTGAAGCAGATATTCCCGACTCTGATGCTGGGGCATACACTTTGCATCGTTCCGGAAGAAGCAAGGCTGGACGGCATGAGTCTGCTCCGTTACTATAAAGAACATTCCGTGGATGTCTCCGATGGTACCCCGGCACATATCCGCTTTCTGGAGAATGCCATGCTGGATTGGGAGGAGGTCTTAACGGTAAAGCATTTTGTAATCGGCGGTGAGGCGCTGGGGATAGAAACGGTAAAAAGTTTTTATGATCGGATTTCCGGCGAAAAACCCAGGATCACCAATGTATACGGACCCACAGAATGCTGTGTGGATTCCACCTTATTTTCCATTGATTATGAAACCGCCTCCGGACTGAACTCCATTCCCATCGGAGTGCCGCTTAACAATGTCCAGGTCTACATTCTTGGAAAAGACAGAGAGGTACTTCCGGTTGGCGCGGCAGGAGAGCTGTACATATCCGGTGACGGAGTGGGAAGAGGCTATTTAAACAGAATGGAACTGACAGAACAGAAATTTGTAGAAAATCCATTTGTTCCGGGAAGCAGGATGTACCGGACAGGGGATTTGGCAAGATGGCTGCCTGATGGAACGATTGAGTTCCTTGGAAGAATTGATTATCAGGTAAAAATCCGCGGATACAGGATCGAACTGGGCGAGATCGAGAATCGTCTGCTGACCCATGAGTCGGTCAGGGAAGCCGCAGTGATTGACCGGGAAGACGGATATGGAACAAAATATCTCTGTGCATATATTGCAGGAAAAGAAGATCTTACGACAGGGGAACTGAGAGAGTTTCTGTTAAGGGATCTGCCTGAGTATATGGTGCCGTCCTATTTTATTCAGCTTGAAAAGCTGCCCCTTACCTTTAACGGAAAGCTTGACAGAAAGGCACTGCCGGAGCCGGAGGGCAGGATTGATACCGGTGTGGAATACGAAAAGCCGGAAGGAATGGTGGAAGAAAAGCTGGCCGAGATCTGGCAGGAAGTGTTGAAAGCTGAGAAAATCGGTAGAATGGATAACTTCTTTGAACTGGGAGGACATTCTTTAAAAGCGACCGTGCTGGTTTCCAGAATCCACAAGGAATTCAACATCAACATTCCGTTAAAAGTGATTTTTGCAGGACCGACAATAAAGGAAGCTGCAGAATATATTAAAAATGCAAAAGAAGATATTTATGCTTCCATCAAACCAGTGGAAAAGGCAGAATACTATCCGATGTCTTCAGCCCAGAAGAGAGTATATGTATTGGGGCAGCTGGAGGACAGCAGGACGGTCTATAATATGCCCGGGGCTGTTATGATTGAAGGCGGTGTGGATGGACGAAAAACAGAAGCTGCGTTCAAAAAACTCATCAAACGTCACGAGACGTTAAGAACCTCTTTTGAAATGATAGATGGAGAGCCGTTGCAAAGAGTGCATGATGAGGCAGACTTTTGTGTGTCCTGCAAAGAGGCACCAGGAGAAATAACAGAAGACCTGTTAGGTGAATTTATAAAGCCCTTTGATTTAAGCAAAGCACCTCTCTTAAGAGTAGAATTGGTAAAGACCGGGGAAAACAGTCATGTTCTTTTATTTGATATGCACCATATTATCTCCGACGGAGTTTCCATGGAAATCCTGATCCGGGAATTTATCACCCTTTATGAAGGCACGGATTTAAATCCGCTCAGACTCCAGTACAGGGATTATTCGGCCTGGCAAAATCGGATGTACGAGGATGGAACCTTGAAAAAGCAGGAAGATTACTGGCTGAAAACCTTCGAAGGTGAAATTCCGGTACTCAACCTGCCGCTTGATTATCAAAGACCGGCAGTACAGAGCTTTGAAGGAGACAGAATCAGGTTTCATTTAAGCCAGGAGATTTCCGGGAAGCTTCAGGGTGTGGCCAGGGAAAACGGCGCAACCATGTACATGGTGCTGCTTGCGGCATATAACACACTGCTTTATAAATACACAGGACAGGAAGATATTATAGTCGGATCACCGATTGCAGGAAGACCTCATGCAGATCTTCAGAACATGATAGGAATGTTTGTCAACACTCTGGCAATGAGAAACTATCCCCAGGGAGATAAGACCTTTGAGAAATTTTTGGCTGAAGTCAGAGAAATGGCCCTGGGTGCGTATGAAAACCAGGATTATCCCTTTGAAGAGCTGGTGGAAAAGCTTAAGCTGAAACGGGATATCAGCCGGAGTGCCCTTTTTGATGCTTTCTTCGCGCTGCTTAATGTGGATTCAGCCGCACTGGTGATGGATGGACTAAACATCACGCCTTACAGCCATGAAGTGAAAATGTCCAAATTTGACATTGCCCTGACTGCCAAAGAGGAGGAATCGGGGATCGAGTTTGAGCTGGCATACTGTACCAGGCTGTTCAGTAAAGAAACCATGGAGAAAGCCGCAATCCATTACAGCGCATTGCTGGAAGCGATTGCCTCTGATCCGCAGACCCTGCTTAAGGATCTTCAGATGCTGGAAAGGGAAGAAATTCAAAGAATCGTATATGGCTTTAATGACAACTCTGCAGAGTATGCCAGAGATAAGACCATCATTGAGGTATTTGAAGAACAGGCGGAGAAAAATCCTGACCGTGTGGCTGTGGAATTTGAAGAAAGCAGCCTGACCTATGGGGAATTGAATGCACGTTCCAATCAGCTGGCAGGAGTATTGAGAGAAAATGGAGCCGGTGCCGACAAGACGATAGGTATCATGACTGAGCGCTCGGTAGAAATGATAGTGGGAATTATGGCAGTACTGAAAGCAGGAAGCGCTTATCTGCCCATCGATCCCCTTTATCCGGAAGCAAGGATCCGGTATATGCTGGAAGACAGCCGGACGGAAATCCTTCTGACACAGACAGAAGTTTTGGACAAGGTACAATTTACTGGAAAAATACTGGACTTAAAAAATGAGTTATTGTATCAGGGAGAGGCAGGCAATATAGCACCCGTTAATACTCCACAGGACATGGCTTACGTCATCTACACTTCAGGAACATCAGGTATGCCGAAAGGAGTCATGATCGAGCACAGGAATGTGCTGAATCTGACAGCAGGTTTAAACAGGCATATTTACGGAAAGTATGACAGTAATTTAAAAGTTGCCCTGGTGGCACCCTACGTCTTTGATGCATCGGTCAAGCAGATATTCCCGACTCTGATGCTGGGGCATACACTTTGCATCGTTCCGGAAGAAGCAAGGCTGGACGGCATGAGTCTGCTCCGTTACTATAAAGAACATTCCGTGGATGTTTCCGATGGTACCCCGGCACATATCCGTTTTCTGGAGAATGCCTTGCTAAGTGGGAAAGATACCTTGACGGTAAAACATTTTGTAATCGGCGGTGAGGCGCTGGGGATAGAAACGGTAAAAAGTTTTTATGACCGGATTTCCGGCGGAAAACCCAGGATCACCAATGTATACGGCCCCACAGAATGCTGTGTGGATTCCACCTTATTTTCCATTGATTATGAAACCGCATCCGGACTGAACTCCATTCCCATCGGAGTGCCGCTTAACAATGTCCAGGTCTACATTCTTGGAAAAGACAGAGAGGTACTTCCGGTTGGCGCGGCAGGAGAGCTGTACATATCCGGTGACGGAGTGGGAAGAGGCTATTTAAACAGGACGGAACTGACAGAACAGAAATTTGTGGAAAATCCCTTTGTCCCCGGAAGCAGGATGTACCGGTCAGGGGATTTGGCAAGATGGCTGCCTGATGGAACGATCGAGTTCCTTGGAAGAATTGATTATCAGGTAAAAATCCGCGGATACAGGATCGAACTGGGCGAGATCGAGAACCGTCTGCTGACCCATGAGTCGGTCAGGGAAGCCGCAGTGATTGACCGGGAAGACGGATACGGAACAAAATATCTCTGTGCATATATTGCAGGAAATGAGGATCTTACAACTGGGGAACTGAGAGCATACCTGTTAAAGGATCTGCCTGACTACATGGTGCCGTCCTATTTTATCCGTCTTGAGAAGCTGCCGCTTACCTTTAACGGAAAGCTTGACAGAAAAGCACTGCCTGAGCCGGAGGGCAGGATTGATACCGGTGTGGAATACGAAAAGCCGGAAGGAATGGTGGAAGAAAAGCTGGCCGAGATCTGGCAGGAAGTGTTGAAAGCTGAGAAAATCGGGAGAAGGGATAACTTCTTTGAACTGGGAGGACATTCTTTAAAAGCGACCGTGCTGGTTTCCAGAATCCATAAGGAATTCAACATCAACATTCCGTTAAAGGAGATCTTTGCAGGACCGACAATTGCTGAAATGAAAAAATTCATAGAAAATGCAAAGGAAGACTTCTATGCATCGATTGAGCCGGCAGAAAAAGCGCAGTATTATCCAATGTCCTCTGCTCAGAAGCGGGTTTATGTATTAAGCCAGCTGGGAGGTGGTGGAATTACCTATAACATGCCTTCTGCATTGCGGATAGAAGGTAATATTGATGCAGAACGTCTGCAGGCGGCCTTCAGTCAGCTGATTGAGCGCCATGAAACCTTAAGAACATCCTTTAAAACAATAGAGGGTGAACTGGTCCAATGGGTGGACGATCAAGTCGATTTTACAGTCGGCTATGAAGAAGCCACGGAAGAAGAGGGGAAGGAGATTGTCCGTAATTTTGTAAAACCTTTTGACTTAAGCAAGGCACCTCTTTTGAGAGCAGGACTGGTAAAATTGAAAAATGATACCTATATCCTGATGTTTGACATGCACCATATCATTTCCGACGGAGTTTCCATGGAGATTCTGCTAAGAGAATTCAGCGCCCTTTATGAAGGGAAGGAATTAAAACCGCTGCAGTTTCAGTACAGGGACTATACCGTATGGCAGAATCAGATGTATGGGAACGGTTCACTGAAACAGCAGGAAAATTACTGGCTGGAGACATTAGGTGGTGAAATACCTGTACTTAACATGCAGATAGATTTCAAAAGACCGGCAGTGCAAAGCTTTGAAGGAGGCAGAGTCCGTTTTCACTTATGCAGCGAAATTGCCGGAAAGCTTGGTGAGATTGCAAAAGAAAACGGAGCCACCATGTACATGGTACTGCTGGCAGCCTACAACACGCTGCTTTACAGATACACAGGGCAGGAAGATATTATAGTAGGCTCCCCCATTGCAGGAAGGCCTCATGCTGATCTGCAAAATATAATAGGGATGTTTGTTAACACCCTGGCAATGAGAAATTACCCCCAGGGAGAAAAAACCTATAAACAATTTCTGGCGGAAGTCAGGGAAATGGCCCTGGGCGCTTATGAAAACCAGGATTATCCCTTTGAAGAGATAGTAGAAAAACTGGGCTTGAAGGGAGACATGAGCAGAAATGCGTTGTTTGATACCATGTTTGCTCTTCAGAATATGGAAACCGGAATCTTTGAACTGGCTGGATTGAAAGCTGCTCCTTATGGCAGCGGAGCTTCTATATCCAAGTTCGACATCACTCTGGCTGCCATTGAAACACAGGAAGGCATTTCCTTTGAACTGGAATATGGGATTAAGCTGTACAAGAAGGAAACCATGGAAGCTCTTTCGGAACACTTTGTCAATATTTTAAAAGAGGTGGCAGAAAATCCTGAGGTGAAGCTGAAGGATATTCAGATTCTTGATGAAGAAGAACGTAAAAAGATATTATATTGCTTTAACAGGACTGTGGAGCCGTATCCAAAAAACAGTACCATTCATGGAGCCTTTGAAGAACAGGTGAGAAGGGCTCCGGATAAGGCGGCGGTAGTCTTTGGTGAGAGCAGTTTAAGCTATCTGGAACTGAACAAAAGGGCCAACGGTCTGGCTAAAATACTGCGAAACAAGGGTGTGGGGACGGATAAGATTGTCGCCATTATGGCGGAGCGCTCCCTGGAAATGATCGTTGCAATGTTTGGAGTTTTAAAAGCAGGAGGAGCCTATCTGCCTGTAGACCCCAGTTATCCGGAGGACAGAATCCGGTATATGCTGGAGGACAGCGGTGCAGCGGTAGTCCTGACACAAAGGCATCTTAAGGAGAAGGCTGTGACTGACAGTGAGGTGATTTTCCTCGATGACCAAATTGGTGAATGTGGGGAAAACCCTGAGAACTTAAGCAGTGCAGGAGATTTAGCGTATATTATCTACACCTCAGGATCAACGGGAAAACCCAAAGGAGTTATGGTAGAACATCATGGTATCATAAACCTCCGGAATTATTTTAAGAGATACTGGAAGGTGGACGAAAATGAGCGGATGCTTCAGTTTGCAAGCAGTTCCTTTGATGCATCGGTATGGGAGATCTTCACCAGTCTGCTGGGATGCGGGACCCTGTATCTGATATCAAAAGACACCATAAACAACCTAAATGAATTTGAAGCATACGTCAATGAAAAGGGAATAACCATAGCACTGCTTCCGCCTACTTACTTAGCCGGAATTGAACCGGGAAAACTGCGTACACTGAAAAAACTGGTTACCGGCGGTTCCGCTATTACAAAGACTATGGCGGATCAGTGGAAGGACAGTGTTGAATATATGAACGCCTATGGTCCGACGGAATACAGTATTATAACCTCCGCCTGGAAGTACAGGGAGGAAGAGATGTGCTACAATTCTGTACCGATTGGGAGACCTGTGGACAACACGAGAATCTATATTCTGGACAAAAACGGCAATCTGCTGCCGGCAGGAGCGGCAGGTGAATTGTGTGTAGCCGGAGACGGAATTGCCAGAGGTTATTTAAACAGACCGGAGCTGACAGCTGAAAAGTTTACTGCTGATCCATTTATGGCCGGTGAAAGAATGTACCATACGGGAGATTTAGCCAGATGGCTTCCGGATGGAAATATCGAGTATATGGGAAGGATTGACGACCAGGTAAAGATCAGGGGCTTTCGGATCGAGCTTGGAGAAATCGAAGCCCGGCTGCTTCAGTGTCCGTCTGTACGCGAGGCAGTGGTGATAGCCCGCGAAGACAGTTATGGAGATAAGTACCTTGTTTCCTATTATACCGGAGAAGAAGAACTGGAAGCAGCAAAACTCAGGGAACAGATGGCAGAAGCATTGCCTGACTATATGGTGCCGTCCTATTTTGTACAGTTGGATGCAATGCCTGTGACTGCCAATGGTAAGATCGATAAAAAAGCATTACCGGAGCCGGAAATAGGCGGAAGTGGGGAAGCAGAGTACATCGAACCGAGAAATGACACAGATGCCAAAATCCAGAAGGTATGGCAGGAGGTCCTGGGAATCGGACAGATCGGTATCGATGACAACTTCTTTATGCTTGGCGGCAATTCCATTAAAGCGATCCAGACAGTATCCAGACTGGCTATGGAGTTTGAAATAGAGATCAACGATATTTTTAAGTGTTTAACCATAAGGGTTTTATCGGATCATATCAGATATTCCAAAGACAGGCTGAAGAATATGCTGAGTGCCTATAAAGAAGCAGCTGTTACAGCACAAAGCGGAGTGTCTGCCTTAGAGGAAGGCATGGAAAAGCGTATCATTAAATATAAGACCAGGATTCAGAAGTATAAAAAAATGGACTTATCAGAAAAAGCAGATTACAAAAATATCCTTCTGGCTGGAAGTACCGGTTATCTGGGAATACACATTTTATACCAGCTGCTGCAAAATACCGGTTATAAGCTTTATGTGCCAATCAGAAGTAAGGATGACAAAGAAGCCTTTGAAAGGCTATGTAAAAAGCTTGAGTATTACTTTAATCCGGATGCGCAGTTAAAGAATATTCTGGCAGACAGAGTCTGTGCATTTAGCGGAGATCTGGCAAAAGACAATATGAGCTTAAGTCAGGAACTGTATGAAGCGCTGGCAGATAAAATCGATGTGATCATTAATTCAGCGGCGAATGTGAAGCATTACGGCCACTACTCTGAGCTGTACGACGCCAATGTGGCAGGAAATGAAAGGCTGATTGAATTTGCCCGGACAGGGAAGAAAAAGGCGTACAACCTCATTTCCACAACCAGCATTGGAGAGGGGAATATAGAGGGAAAGGCCAGAGAGCTGTTTACCGAATACGATTGTGATCTGGGGCAGAATTCGGAAAATTACTACTCACAGACGAAATTTGAAGCGGAGAAGATGGTTGTAAAAGCCCGGGAAGAAGGAGTAAACGCCAATGTGTTCCGGGTAGGTAATCTGGTATTTGACTCTGCCACAGGCATTTTTCAGGAAAATATCACAAACAACGCGTTCTATGCTGTGATCAGATCCTGTATCAATCTTGGCTATTTTCCTGAGACGACAGAAAAGAACATCAATTTCTCTTTCATCGATCAGGTGGCCAAAGCGGTTGTACTGCTGTTCGACAGGAAAAAATTGCAGAATGAAACGTATCACCTGTATAACAGTCACACCGTGAGCATGAGTTTCGTTGCAGGACTGATCAATCAGGCCGGGGTGAAGGTTAAGATCATTCCTCCTGCAGAATTTGTGGAGAATCTGCTTAAAAAATATGATGATGAAGATAAAACGGATGATATCACCCAGATTCTTGTTCACACCAATATGTTATCCGGAAGCATGGAAAAGACCTCATTTACCCTGTTAAACAACAAAACGGATGTGATTTTAAAAGCTGCAGGCTTTGAATGGTCCAGGCTTGATCGTGAGAAGGTAACATTAATGCTTGAGCATTGCATGAAGGTGGGATTTATTAATGGTTTTGTAAAGGAGAGAGAACGTGAGCAGAATTAAGTTGTTTTGTCTGCCTTATGCGGGAAGTTCAGCTATGATATACTATCAATGGAGCAAATTTCTGGATAAGGATATTGATTTGCAGCCTGTGGAATTAGCAGGAAGAGGGAGCAGAATTGATGTACCCTTATATGACAGTATGAATGGAGCAGCACGGGATGTGTACTGTTCAATAAAAAATCAGATAAAAGATACGCCATATGCCATATTCGGGCACAGCATGGGCAGCTGGATTGCATTTGAATTATATCATGAGTTAAAAAAGTCAGGTCTTCGTATGCCGGAACATGTTTTTTTCTCCGGAAACAGGGCCCCTCAGCTGAATGTGAAAAGAAAGAGAATAATCCATAATCTGCCGGAAAATGAATTTAAGAATGCCATTTTAAAAATGGGGGGCACGCCGAAAGCTGTTTTTGAGGACACCGAGCTGGCTAAAATTTTTGTTCCGTTAATAAGGGCAGATTATAAAATTACAGAAAAGTACATATATACGCCTGGAAAAAGCAAACTTGAGTGCGGAGTTTCGATTCTGTGCGGTAAGGATGATACGATCACCGAAGAAGGCATAGAAGCGTGGAACGAAAATGTGTTAAATGAGGCAGAAATTGTATATTTTAGCGGAGGGCATTTTTTCCTAAACCAAAATGTTGGAAATGTCACTGCCTACATTAACCGTACACTTAAAAGAGCTGATAGCTATGTATCATAGAATCAGTACATTTAATGGAATATCTGCGTATAATTAATAATTGAAGTTCAGAAGGGATCAGGAAACGGTGCAGTATGGGAGGTTCAGTTAATAAGTGTGACTGCCAGGCGGTTAATGAGGATTTGGCAGAAAGAGTGAAATCAGAAATGAAAGATGACGGCTGTTTTTCTATTCTCTCTGCATTCTTAAAATTAATTAGTGATGATACCAGAATAAAGATCATGTATGCATTATCAAAAAGTGAATTATGTGTGAATGATCTGGCCGTCATTTTAGATATGACGAAATCAGCAATATCCCATCAATTAAAGCTTCTTAAGGTATACGGCCAGGTAAAATCAAGAAAAGAGGGGAAATTTGTTTATTATTCCCTGAATGATGAACATGTATTTGAGATAATGGAAAATGCTTTGATTCATGTAAAACACTAAATATAGTATATCATACAGCGCCTGTGCTTCTGCATCAGGCGCTGCTTTTTTCTTCTCCATAAAATCTCCATATCTCTATGATAAATTAAAAAACAAGTCTGTATATTGCCTGTGGCAAAAAAAGGAGAGTGTTAAATATGCGCCAGAATGGCAGAAGAGAAAGAAAAAAATACGGAAAACAAAGAAAGGTGAAAAGCAGTTATATGACACTGGCTGTGCTTTCTGGGGTTTGTATTTTTGCTCTGGCAGCATTTTTACTGGCTTTTGTTTTAAAGGAAAAAGAACAGCAGGAAGAAACAGACCGTTCAGCCGATTTTCGGGAATTGGATCATTATTCATGGAACTTAAAACTAAAGTATAAGGAACAGACTGTATCCTTAAAAAATCCATTGTCTGGGCACATGGGCCAGCAGCCGGAGGACATTTATTTACAGAAGGAAGGCGGAGCGTATAGTCTGGATTTGTCGGCTGTAAAAGAGGATATAACGGATCAGGTGGCAGATGCAGCCTCTAAGTGGAATAAAAAGCCGCAAAATGCCCAATTGACCGGGCGCGACAAGGAGAATGACACATGGATCTATTCAGAGGGCGGGAGCGGAATCCAAATTGACGAAGAAAATACAGTTAAGAAGATAATGAATCTGGTCATGGAAAAGAAGTTTGAGGGAGAGGTGGAAGTGGAAACAATAGTGAACTCTCCGGATTTAACCGTTTCCAAAGCCAGGAAGCAATATCAGGTAATTGGTACGTTTACCACAGATGCCACCAATAATCAAAATAGAAATAATAATATACAGCTTGCTGTAAGGGCATTAGACGGTCTTGTGATATTCCCAGGAGAGGAGTTTTCATTTAATAAAACTACCGGGAATCGGACAGTAGAGCGTGGATATAAACCCGCAGGAGCATATAGAAACGGCGAATTTGTAGAAGAGCCGGGCGGTGGTGTATGTCAGGTTTCCTCCACTCTTTATAATGCGATTATACTTTCAGGAATAACAACAACGGAGCGGCATCCCCACAGCTTTGAGCCGTCATATGTGACACCGGGAGAAGATGCAATGGTGAGTTATGATGGTTACAGCGGTCCGGATCTTCGGTTTGTTAATAAAGATACAACTTCTGTTGCAATCCGGGCAGTTTTTAAAGATAAAAAGATAACCATTTCCATAATTGCAAGACCGATTCTGGAGGAAGGAGTTACTGTGTCCATGCATTCCGGGAAAGTAAAAGAGTATGATCCACCGGAACCAAACTATGAGGAAGACCAGACCCTGCAGCCGGATCAGGAAGTGGTAATTACACAAGGGTTAAAGGGAACCGTCTGGAAGACTTATTTAATTACATCAAAGGACGGGGGAATGGTAAAAGAGGTTTATTTTCATACCAGCACTTATAAAGGAAAACCAGGTCTGGTAAAAAGGAATACAACCGGTGTTGTTATTACAAATACAAATGAGACGGTGGGGGAAACGGTCCCGGAAGAGACGCCTGCTCCTTCACCGGAATTAGAACAGGAAACGGAAGCGGTCATAATTCCTTCCCTCGGGGAAACAAAAGAGAGCAAAGCAAAGGCTCTGGGACCAGGAGTATAATCATACATTGGACAACGGAAAGGATTAAAGAATACAATCATGTTAAATATCATTAAAACACATAAACGAGCAGTTCTTATTCTTACTGCAGCTGTATTGTTTGCAGCAGTGTACGGTATGTTTGTATACAAACAGGCAGAAACCAGTTCTCAATTTGGACAGAAATCAGAAGCGGTAACTCCTGATGAGAGCAGTCAGATCATGAAACTGGAAACGGTTAACGAAGCTGTTTTGCCTGCTACAGAAAGTGAAGCACGGAAAGCACCCATACCGGATAATTTAAAAGAAGGGACAGAGCATCCTTTTGTTGCTGAATTGCAGGAGCGCCTGATGGAACTGGGATTTATGGAAAATGATGAACCGACTCCGTTCTACGGACCTGTAACTGCCAATGCCATCAGGACATACCAAAGGCAGAATAATATTGTACAGGATGGAGTTGCGGGACCGGAGACACTGGCTGCACTTTTTTCCCAGGAAGCAAAATATTATGCCGTATCCCTGGGAATTTCCGGGGATGATGTAGTACGAATCCAAAACAGACTTTATGAGCTGGGTTATCTGGCGAAGAAAGAGGAGGTAACCGGAGAATTTAACGAAGCAACAGAAAAAGCGGTAATGAAACTGCAGGAGCTCAACCAGCTGTCAATAGACGGAAAGGTAGGGCGCATGACAATCAGTCTGCTTTACAGTGAAGAGGTGAAACCTGAATATCTGGCCTACGGAGAGAAAAATGAAGTGGTTCTTTCCGCACAAAAGCGTTTAAAAAGTCTGGGGTATTTAACGACTGTACCAGATGGTAATTATGGAAAAGACACAGTAGCTGCAGTAAAGCAGTTCCAGGGCAGAAATGATCTGGTAGTGGATGGATACCTGGGACCTTCTACAAGAATTGCATTAGAACAGGAGGAAGCCACACCCAATGGAATCATGCTGGGAGAACAGGGAGAGGGTGTAAAGCGGATTCAGGAACTTTTAAATAAATATGGTTACCTGTCCTCTTCTAATGTTACCGGGTACTTTGGAGAGGTAACCGAGCAGTCAGTGAAGCGCTTTCAGTCAGATAATGGTTTGAAAGCAGACGGGTCGGTTGGTATCCGGACTCTTTCGCTGCTTACCGCAGATAAGGCTGCCAAAACGGGCAGGGGCTCCCTCCCCGCAGCAGGAGATGCAGGCACTGGCGGCGGAGGTAAAACAGTTAATGGAAATGTAAAGGCATTTATTGATATCGCAGCATCGAAGGTGGGCTCAAAGTATGTATGGGGGTCCAAAGGACCCAATTCGTTTGACTGTTCCGGTTTTGTTTACTGGAGTCTGAATCAGATCGGTGTAAGACAGAGTTACCTTACTTCCAGCGGTTGGAAAAGCATGGGAAAATACAAAAGAATATCCAATTACAACGATATAAAGCCAGGTGATATTGTGGTGGAAAATGGTCATATGGGGATTGCAGCAGAGGGCGGAAAGGTGATTGATGCTTCTTCCAGCAACGGAAAAGTAGTCTACAGGCAGCGGACAGACTGGTGGAGAAATAACTTTATTGTAGCGTGGAGAATATTCGAGTAGTTAAATAAATTATCTTGCTAAAATCATTTTTTTATATTATACTATGGTCAAGTGGATGGTGATTGCATTTGCAAGCTATACCTGTTTATTATGTTATTGTGGCATTTTTTGCTCATAATACATGGTAAACAGGTTTTTTTTCGCCAAAAACTGGAACTTGAGGATCGTTTATACCATTGGACAGGGGTGAGAAGCATGATCATTTACAAAATTTTTAATAACAACGCTGTAGTTATTAAAGATGAAAACGGGGTGGAGAAGGTTGTTATGGGCTGCGGCCTGGCGTTTAAAAAGAAGAACGGAGATGAACTTGATGAAAGTAAGATTGATAAGATTTTTGTTTTGTCCGACCCCCTGATTAACAATCGGTTTCAGGAACTGGTTGCCAATATTCCCATCAGTTATGTGGAACTTGGTGAGGAGATTATTGAATATGCTTCAAAGGTTTTAGAGGCAGACTTAAATGATACCATCCATTTATCCTTAATCGATCATATTTATTCTGCAGTGAAACGGTTTCAGGAGGGGATTGGAATAAAAAATGCCATTCTCTGGGATATAAAGAAGTTTTATAAGAAGGAATTTGAGATTGGTTTAAAGGCTCTGGATATGATAGAAAAACGTTTTTCCATCCGTCTGCCGGAAGATGAAGCCGGTTTTATTGCCATTCACTTTGTGGAAGCTGTGACGAAAAAAGGCGCTGAGGAGATTCATCAGGTTGCTGAGCTGATCGCTGAGATTACAAGCATCGTTTCCTATAATTTTCACTTGTTTTTTAACGAAGACTCCTTATATTATTACCGCTTTATCACTCATCTGAAGTTTTTCGCCCAGAGACTGCTGGAGGGAAAAACCTATCTTGATGATGAACAGGATGATCTTCTTATAATCATTAAGAAAAAATATGTGAATGCCTATGAGTGTGCCCAAAAGATATGTGAGTTCCTCAAAAAGAAATATAACTATCAGGTATCCAATGATGAAAAGCTGTATTTAACGCTTCATATTGAACGAGTTGTTTATAAGACTGTTTTATGACAAGATGGTTACATTAGGTTGGCTAAACTTTCATATTTCAAATAAAAAAGAAAAATGGAGGATTTAACAATGGGAAAATATGACCTGTTGGCAAAAGACATTATCAAAAAAGTCGGCGGCAAGGACAACATTTTAAGCCTTGTACACTGCGTGACCCGTCTGCGCTTTCAATTAAAAGATGAAAGTCTTGCAGATGATGAGGCACTGAAACAGACAGAAGGTATCATAACAGTTATGCGCAGTTCCGGACAGTATCAGGTAGTCATCGGAAACCATGTTCCACAGGTATTTGCGGATGTGTGCAGAATAGCAAATATCTCAACAGAGAAAGCTGCAGAAAAAAGGAAAATGAGTTTCAGGGAAAAATCACTGGATTTAATCTCCGGGATTATGATGCCTGCAATCGGCCTCCTCTGTGCCTGCGGTATGTTAAAAGGACTTAATTCCATTTTTTCCTACCTTGGACTTTATTCCAATGCGGATGGAATCTATATACTGCTCAATGCAATCGGAGATTCCATCTTTTATTTCTTCCCGGTTGTCATCGGCTACAATACAGCAAAGAAGATTCAGATGAATCCATTCCTGGGTCTGATTATAGGTGCTGCGCTGTGTTATCCAACTATTAACGGAGTGGATGTGCCGCTGTTTGGCCATGTGTTTAATGCGACTTATACTTCCACACTGCTTCCAGTAATTTTGATCGTAGCCATGGCAAAGCCTCTGGAGAGCTTTTTTAACCGGGTAATCCCTGATATGGTGAAGACCTTCATCACGCCAATGCTTGTGCTTTTGATATCTGTACCCATTGGCTATGTGGTAATCGGTCCTCTTGCCAATATGCTGTCTAATGCCATTTCGCAGGCAGTATTATCTGTATACAGGCTAAGCCCTATAGCCGCCGGATTTTTAGTGGGCGGATTCTGGCAGGTAATGATTGTATTTGGTGTTCATATTGTATTAGTTGTTTTGTGTATTACAAATATTATATCCGGAACTCCTGACCCAATTCTGGCATTTACCACTTTTGTTACCTTTACAACTACCGGTATGGTATTTGCCATGTGGCTGAAAACAAAGGATAAGACATTAAAGCAGATCGCTCTTCCTGCTTGGATTTCAGGCTTTTTCGGAGTGACAGAGCCGGCTATCTACGGTATTTTACTTCCAAGAATGAAGCAGTTCGTTCTTTCCTGCCTCTGCGGGGCTATTGCAGGTGCAGCAACAGCTGCTCTGGGATTAAAATACCACACAATGGCAGGTATGGGACTGTTTGAGATACCGGCACTTCTTGATCCGGCACAGCCTGGAGTCAGTCTGGTGAGAGCGGTAATTGCTGCAGCTGTCTCACTGGTAATTGGTTTTGTAGTTTCCTTTGTAACTTTTAAAGATGAGGAGCATTCTCAGACGAAAGGGGAGGAAAGTATTTCTGTAAAATGTAAAAAAGAAGTGATCGCCTCTCCGTTAACCGGCAGGGTGAAACCCCTTAGTCAGATTGATGATGCGGCATTTTCCAATGAAACTCTTGGAAAAGGGGTTGCAGTTATACCAGCAGAAGGAAAAGTGACGGCTCCGTTTAACGGCACGGTTATGATGCTGTTTCCCACAAAGCATGCCATAGGGCTTATGTCTGATCAGGGCTGTGAAGTTATCATCCATATAGGAATGGATACGGTTCGTTTAGATGGAAAACATTTTGAAGCACATGTGAAAGAGGGAGACAAAGTTAAAAAAGGAGATCTTCTTATTACCTTTGATAAAGATGCCATTGAAAAGGAAGGATATTCTCTTGATACCCCGGTTATCGTGACCAATACAAATGATTATATGGATATCATAGCAATGATGGAAAGCGGTTCAACCGTCCACCATGGTGATGAGTTAATTGCCATATTATAACAGACAGGAGGAATGAAATTGTTTCCGGATAATTTTTTATGGGGCGGTGCTGTTGCCGCCAACCAGTGTGAGGGAGCCTGGGAGGCTGATGGAAAAAAAGAGAGCATCTGTGATCACTTAACGGCAGGATCTCTGCATAAGAACAGAGTTTTTACTTCTGAGATTCTTGAGGGGGAAAGTTATCCCAGCCATACCGCAGTTGATTTCTATCACCGCTACAAAGAAGATATTGCATTATTTGCAGAAATGGGGTTTAAGGTATTCAGGCTGTCCATCGCCTGGAGCAGGATTTTCCCCAATGGAGATGATGAAATCCCCAATGAGGAAGGCTTACAGTTCTATGACCGGGTTTTTGACGAATGCCGCAGATATGGAATTGAACCAATGGTGACACTGAGCCATTTTGAGATACCCTACCATCTGGTGAAAGCTTACAAAGGATTTTCAGACCGGAGGGTGATTGGCTTTTTTGAACGCTATGTAAGGTGCGTAATGGAACGGTATAAGGATAAGGTAAAGTATTGGCTGACCTTTAATGAGATCAATTTTGCTACCATGCCTATGGGGAATCTTGAGGTGCTTGGCATCATTAACAGGGAAGACGATGAGGTGGCTGATCCGTTAGATGACAAAAACCTCCGCTTCCAGGCGCTGCATCACGTATTTCTTGCCAGTGCAAGAGCAGTGGCTGCAGCGAGAGAAATCAACCCGGATTTTAAAGTGGGCTGCATGATCGCACATATCACCATGTATCCTTTGACTTCCAGACCGGAGGACATGCTTCTTTTGCAGGAACTTGACCATTTAATCAATGATTTCTGTGCAGATGTCCAGATAAAAGGGAGCTATCCCGGATATGCGCTGCGCTATCTGGAGGAAAATAACATAGATCTGACTGTTGAGCCGGAGGATGAGGCTGTATTACGAATTGGCTGCGTGGACTTTTATTCATTTTCCTACTATATGAGCAACTGCGTCACCACAGAGGAAGGCCATGCCACCACCCTTGGAAATCTGCTGGGCGGAGTGAAAAATCCTTACCTGGAAACAAGTCAGTGGGGCTGGCAGATTGATCCGAAAGGTCTTCGGTATACACTCAATAAGATTCAGGACCGTTACGGTATTCCTGTTTTTATTGTTGAGAACGGACTTGGAGCGGTTGATGAGCCGGATGATAATGGCTGTATCCATGACGATTACAGGATTAACTATTTAAGACAGCACATAACTGAAATGGAAAGAGCCATTGCCGGTAAGGTGAATCTCATGGGATATACAGTCTGGTCGGCTCTTGATATCGTAAGCTCCGGTACAGGAGAAATGAAAAAACGGTATGGCTTTATCTATGTGGATAAAGATGATCAGGGAAATGGGACCATGAAGCGGTTCAGAAAAAAATCATTCTACTGGTACAAAAAAGTAATCGAAACCAATGGGGGAGATTTAACAGATATAGAAATCTAAAAACAGGGACATGCAGAAGGCATATTGCTTTGGCATGTCCCTGTTTTGCAATAAAATGTCAGGAAGTTAAAATGCAGATACTCTTGACAGGAATTCATACAGGGAGTAATATCTATTTAGAAAAATATCTAAATAGATAGGAGGACAATATTGGGCTTCCCAGATACGTTTAAGGCTCTCTCAGATCCGGTCAGGCGGGAAATCCTGCTGATGCTGAGAAACGGCCGCTTATCTGCCGGACAGATAGCAGAAAAATTTGATATGACAAATGCAACGATTTCATACCACCTTGCACAGTTAAAAAAGGCAGACCTGGTATTTGAAACAAAGCATAAAAATTTTATTTATTATGAACTGAATACATCTGTTTTTGAGGAACTTATGCTTTGGCTGTCTCAATTTAAGGGAAAGGAAGGAAATGATGAAGAATAAAAGAACAATTATCTTAACCTCTGTTATGTGTATGCTTCCAGAGATACTGTCTGTTATACTCTATAAGAGACTTCCGGAACAAATCGCTGTACACTGGAACAGCGCAGGTGAGGTTGACGGATATTTTCCAAAAGCTTTGGCAGCGTTTGGAATGCCTTTTGTATTTCTGCTGTTAAACTTCTATTCAAACATTCGGCTGCTCTATGACCCCAGACGGGAGGGGCACTCGAAAGTTCTCCGTGCAATCAGTATCTGGACGATACCGCTTACTTCCCTGATTCTGATTCCCGCTACGCTGTTTATCGCACTTGGCGTTAAAATTCCAATGTCTGCATTATCATCTTCCGTGGTAGGTATTCTGCTTATTGTAACTGGAAATTACTTACCGAAAAGCAGGAGAAATTACGTGATGGGAGTGAGGCTTCCATGGACCTTTCATGATCCAGATAACTGGAATAAAACAAACCGGATGGCCGGCCATATTATGGTGGCTGGAGGAGTTATTATCCTGGTGAGCGGATATTTGCAGCAAATAGCTGTTATACATGGAGTTTCAATTATTGTTGTTATAACAGCTTTGATCATTGCAATTCCCTTTTTTTATTCCTTTTCCCTCTATAAAAAAGAGCAGGATAAAAATCCTCTTACGTAATAAAGAAATTTATTTCCATTAAAGTTTAAACATTCTATGGGGGACAGTTATGAAGAAAATAGCTGTAATACTTCTTATTCTGGTTATACTGGCGGCTGCTTTTCTGTCCTATCTGTTCCGAATCAGACTCAACCGTTTGAAGAATTTAAAGGATACAGGGGATCTGCAGGGGAGAATTGATCAGTTTGGAGAGGATTATTTAAAATCAAATAATGGTGTGGGTCTTGTTATTGGAGTGGTTCAAAGAGGGAACGTTTCTATTCAGGGGTACGGAAGAATCAGTAAAGAAAGTGATAAGAGGCCTGATGAAATGTCCCTTTTTGAGCTGGCATCGGTTGGAAAGCTTTTTACGGCTGCAGCGCTTGCGCAGTTTGCAGACAGAGGAGACCTTTCTGCCGGCGACAGAATCGATCAATATTTAGCTGATGAAGTAAAACTTCCCGAAACAGCGCAAGCCACAACCTTAATTCAGCTGGCCACCCATACCTCTGGCTTTCCTTCCATACCTGACAGCTTAAGAAGAAGGATGAAAGATCAGAAGAATCCATATAAAAGTCTGACAAAGGCAGATCTTTATGAATATCTTTCCACCTGCAAAGGAAAAAAGAGAGCAGGGCATTATGAGTATTCCAATTTCGGCATGGGACTATTAGGTCATATCTTTGAGTTAAAATATAAAGATACATATGAGAATATTATAAAAAAAGAGATCTGCAGCCAGTTAGATATGGAAAACACAACGATAACCCTGAATGAAAGCCAGCAAAAGCTTCTGGCACAGGGCTATGATGCAAAAGGCGCTCCCAATCCTGTCTGGGAAGATTATGTTCTGACAGGTGCAGGTTCGTTTTTATCAAATGCGGAAGATATGGTGAAATTTATAAAGGCAAATCTGGATGAAGAGAAAACTCCGCTTTCCGCCTCGCTGTTTAAAACCCATGTAAAGCAGATGAATGGAAAAACCGGTCTTGGGTGGCATTTTCCAATGCTTGGAGAAAGGCTTCTGGGATTAAATGATATCATCTGGCACAATGGAATGGCAGGAGGCTACAGCAGCTATATCGCAATAGATAAAAACCATGAAACTGGAATCATTATTTTATCAAATACTGCTTGTGATGTCAGAGCACTTGGTGTTAAAATTTTACTGTATGTCCGTAATATCTCGCTTAATAATGATGGAATTGGAGAATCATGAAGATGGATCGATGCATTTATTGCCATAAGGAAATTTTAACTGCTCATACGCTGCCTACAGGAGACAAAGAGGAACAACTGCTTTGCTGCAGCGGGGAATGTGTACAGAAAACGAAAGATTTTTTAAATTATTTTAAAAGAATGAAACGCTGGTTCTATATGGGTATTTTCCTGTCGCTGGGCCTTGTTCTTGCAGGAACAGTAGTGGCTGCACTAGGATATTCCCAGTCTCTCATGACGTTGTGCATGACAGGGGGGCTGGTTATTCAAGGGATCTCTGTGTTCTTCTTTCCCTTTGCCACTTCGGAATCGTACCTTTTATGGGGAATAATGAAAACAACAAAACTTGTTAAATTTTTGGGCGTAGTTTTTATCTTAATGGGACTTAGCTTAATATACATACTAATTTAAGTACAATAGTTATATTAGTTTATATAAATTAGATTTGGAGGTGTTATATGGCAACAATTCTGGTAGTTGAAGATGATAAACATACAAGACTGCTTACCTGCGCCAGATTGAAACCGTATTATGCAGTGGCAGAAGCGGAAAATGGGGAAGAAGCGTTGAAAATGCTGGATCAAAATCATATAGATCTCATTATAGCCGATATTCAGATGCCTGTTATGAATGGATATGATCTTGTAAAGGAACTGCGGGAATCAGGGATACAAATACCAGTTATCATGCTGACAGCAATGCACACGTTTGATGATAAAAGAACAGGCTTCGCTTCTGGTACCGATGATTATATGACAAAGCCGATTGATTATGAGGAGCTTCTCTGGCGTATAAAAGCACTTCTAAGAAGGGCTAATATAGTCAGCCAGAGAAAAATTATAATTGGAGATATTACTCTTGATTCTGCCGCTTATACCGTAACAAGAGAAGGAATAATTACAGAACTGGCTAAGAAGGAATTCGATCTTCTTTTTAAATTGCTTTCCTATCCTGGTATGATTTTTACGAAATCCCAGCTTCTTGATGAAATATGGGGGTATGAAACCAATAGCGACGAAACAACGATTAAGACCCATATAAACAGACTGAGGAACAAATTTGCAGACTGCACGGAGTTCGAAATCATTACAATCAGGGGACTGGGGTATAAAGCGGAGATCCATGAAAAATAATTACAGGAAAGGGAGGCAGACAAAAATTACAGGAAAATTTAATAAGAAAAAACCACTTACTATACATTGGGCAGTGTGGTTTTACATTTTAATACTGATTAGTTCTGTTATGGCATTCGGAACTATTGCATATTTTGAATTGGATATGGATAGCAATGATGCGATTTACATGCTGGCCATGATGCCTTGTATGGGTATAATTGCAGGAGCAGCCCTGCTAAAAATAATAAGAATTCTCAAACTTCGGATGAAAAAAATTCTGGATGGCATTACCAGTGTGGCAGAAGGCGACCTGGATGTTGTGATAGATTTAAATAATTCCGGTGAATATA
The DNA here is from genome assembly GCF_049890855.1 of Lacrimispora sp. 38-1. Classification (NCBI taxonomy): domain Bacteria; kingdom Bacillati; phylum Bacillota; class Clostridia; order Lachnospirales; family Lachnospiraceae; genus Lacrimispora; species Lacrimispora sp. 38-1. Next base: position 56,714 of record NZ_JBANEW010000073.1, read on the forward strand.
GAGAAATGTACGAGAATTTTAACCGTATGGTAAGGGAACTTAAAAATACGAAAACAGAAATGCAGAATTTCATGAATGATTTCTCCCATGAATTTAAAACCCCCATAACATCCATTCATGGTTTTGCAGAACTGCTGTTAGAAGAAAATATAAGCGTAGAGGATAGAAAACAATACCTTCAGATTATATTGGAGGAATCCCAGCGGCTGGCATCACTTTCTCAAAACACGTTATTACTTTCAAAGCTGGATGCACAGGAGGTTTTAACGGATAAAAAGGAATTTCAATTAGATGAGCAGATTAAAAAATGTGCAATTTTATTATTCCGGCAAATAGAAAAGAAACAAATCATATTAAATATGGAGCTGGCTCCCGTAACATATTATGGAAGCGCAGAACTGCTGCATCAGGTATGGATGAATCTCATTAGTAATGCGATTAAATTTACTCCCAATGGCGGGGAGATTACTATTATAATGATTGCTGTAGGAAATCAGATCACCATTAATATATCGGATACAGGAATCGGGATGGATGAGGAAACTGCCAGGCTTATATTTAATAAATACTATCAGGGAGATTCATCTCATGCTACCGCAGGGTTTGGACTTGGGCTTTCTATCGTGAAGCGAATTGTGGATTTGTGCAAGGGTGAAATCATTGTAACCAGTGTTCCCGGTAGAGGAAGCACATTTTCAGTAGTATTACAAAATCAAAAAAACAAATAAAAAGAAAGAGGTTTTACATGGACGTTGATCGTGTAATGCCTCTTTTTTTGTATTATAAAAAATTTGCTGTTTTTATTTTAGTTTACGTTCAGTTTACAAACACTTATTACAATGCAGAAGCAGTCATTCAACAGGCTTGGGAGGAGATTCAATGAAAGCAGATCATAAAAACGGAACAGGCAGCTAAACAGATTATAGAAGCGATGGAGAAGAATCGTTTCCAGGTTTTTATAGGTAAGGATTGCAGGATAATGAATGTGCTGTATCGTTTAAGACCGGAATCGGCGATGAAATTAATTCGAAAGGTGATGGCAGCCAACAGTCATTGACGGTAAAAAGGAGAAAACCAATCATGCGAAAAATTTGTGTAATAACGGGTGGAGGCAGCGGTATGGGGTTCGCTGCTGCAAAGATAATGGGAAAAAATTATTATATTATCATCTGCGGGAGAAATACAGAGAAGCTGGAAGCTGCAGTAAATAAATTGAAAGCGGAAGGAATACAGGCGGAAGCATATTCCTGTGATGTCTCTGATCTGGCCAGTGTAGAGAAGCTGGCTTCTTATTCGAAAGCCAAGGGTACTGTGGCAGCAGTGATTCACGCAGCCGGTATGTCACCTCATATGGGAGATGCAAAAACTATTATGGAGGTAAATGCGCTTGGTACCATTTATATTAATAATGCTTTTTACAAGGTGATGGAAGAGGGATGCTGTTTGATTGATGTGTCATCTATGTCTGCATATTTAACTCCCAAAATGGTAATGCCGGTGGGAATATATAAGTACAGCCGGAACGACCCGGAAAAATTTATGAGAAAAATGATGCGTCGCATCAGGTTCTATCCTGAAAAATATCAATCCGGTATCGCATATGGAATTTCAAAAAACTTTGTTATCTGGTATGCAAAGCAGGATGCCGCCAGATTCGGAAAGATCGGAGCCAGAGTACTTTCGGTGTCACCCGGCAATTTTGACACGCCTATGGGAGAAATTGAAAAGGAAGAAGCCTCGGCTTACGTAAAATACTGTGCTGTTAAAAGAGTTGGAAGAGTGGAAGAAATAGCAGGTCTGTTTGCATACTGTGTCAGCGAAAGTGCCGGTTATCTGACTGGAGTGGATATTTTATGCGACGGAGGTTTGGTAGCATCGGGTATCAATGTGCTGCAAAAAAAAGTTGTGTAATTGAACGAAGGATCCCTGTAGATAAAACAGGACCATATAAAAATTAATTTTTAAGGAGCAGAAAATGAAAAAAAAAGTACTATTACCTGGAGTGATCGCAGTGATATTGTTTACGGTGATATTGGTTCGGATTAATGGAATGAAAGTTCCCGTCAAGGCAGATACTCTGCCTGTTGTGGAAACCGTTAATCCGGAAGTTGGCACAATTGAGTTGTACACCAGTCTGATTGGAACCATAGAACCTGAGACTGTTGTCAGAATATCCCCTGAAGCATCAGGAACAGTTACGCAGGTAGCCGCAAAGGCTGGTGATATGGTGCAGCAGGGACAGCTTCTGTGCGTAATTGACACTAATAAAGTACAGAATGCAAAGAATACCATGGACAATGCACAAGTTACTTATAAAGAAGCACATGATACCCTGGGGCGTATGTCAGTGCTTTATCAAAGCGGTGCTGTCTCGGAGCAGGATTATCAGGGATATGTAAATTCAGCAAAAAAGTCGGAGATTGCATACAAACAGGCGAAGGAGGAGTACGAAAACCAGGTCTCTTACAGTAATGTCAAGTCTCCCATCAGCGGAAAGATAGAAAGCTGCAGTATTGAGCAGTTTGATAAGGTGTCCACCAGCGATCAGATCTTTGTCATATCCGGAGAGGGAAATAAAATCATCTCTACAAGCCTGACAGAGAAATTGAAACGCCAGGTAAAGCCTGGTGATCCGGTTACTGTTGAGGAAGACGGAAACAATCTGCAGGGAACTATTTCTGAAATAAGCGGGATGGCAGATGATAAGACCGGTTTGTTTAAGATTAAGATACAGCTAGCCGACGCAAACGATTTATCTACCGGAACCAGTGTCAAGCTGTCTTTGTGCTCTGAGAGGGCAGACCAGGTCATTACAGTACCCGTAGATTCTGTTTACTATGAGAACAGTAAACCATATGTGTATACGTATGAAAACGGTACAGTACATAAAATTTTTATTGAAGCTGGTATCTACGATTCAAGCCGCCTGGAGGTAAAGGAAGGAATACAGAAAAATATGGATGTCATTACCACCTGGAGCCCTGAGCTTTATGAAGGAGCAAAAGCATCGGTAATGAATTCAGGAGAAGAAATAAAAGGAGAATCCAAGGCATGAATCAATTAACAAAAATCGTCTTAAGACGGCCGGTTACCGTTATCATGTGTCTTCTATGTCTGGTGGTATTTGGTGTTTCTTCTGTAATCAATTCCAGGCAGGAACTGACTCCGGAGATGAGCATGCCCATGCTTATGGTCGTGACCGCATACCCCGGAGCTCAGCCAAAGGATGTAGATGAATTAATCAGTAAAAAGATTGAAGATGCAGTTGGTTCACTCGGCGGTATAAAAAAAGTAACGTCTAAATCCTCTGAAAACCGTTCTACAGTAACAATACAGTATGAATATGGCACAGATTTAGATAAGTCCTATAATGATTTGAAAAAGAAAATAGACGAAGTTTCTTCAGAACTGCCGGGTGAGGCCAAAACGCCGGTTGTAATGGAACTGGATACCGGATCTTCCGCTGATATAAAATTAGTTGTTACCGGGGCAGAGACGACAAATCAGTATGACTATGTGAAGCAGGAGATTGTACCGGAATTTGAAAAGCTGTCCAATGCAGCCGAAGTATCCATAGCGGGAGGCAGCGAGGATTATATTAAAGTAGAACTGAATCCAGAAAAAATGCAGCAGTATAAGATATCCATGTCCTCCATCGCGAATGATATTTCCGCATCGGATGTAAAGATGCCTGGCGGTACAATCGAAGTGGGCAGAAAAAAAGCCGCCATATCATCACGGCTGAAGTTTGATACAGAAGATTCCCTGCAGAATGTACCGCTTACGGTGCCGGGCAATAATATTGTTTATCTTGGAGATATAGCAGATATTTATACAACAAGTGAAAAAGAAGGAAGCGTAGCCCATTATAATGGGAAGAATACCGTTTCCCTATCTGTCAGCAAGCAGCAGAGTTCCACTGCAGCAGAGCTTTCAAAAGAAGTAAATCAGGCAATTAAGACACTTGAGGCAACAAAACCTGATCTGGATATTCAGATAGTTAATGACAGCTCCAAAGATATTTTGGCTTCTCTGGAATCCATTGCAGAAACCGTTATTCTTGCTATCCTGATCTCCATGGCGGTTATCTGGCTTTTCTTTGGGGATTTAAAAGCTTCCTTAATCGTTGGAAGCTCCATACCTGTTTCGATTCTGACCGCACTTATTTTAATGAAATTTATGGATTTTTCATTAAATATGCTCACACTGGCAGCACTGTCCATGGGAGTCGGTATGATGGTGGATAATTCAATTGTGGTAATGGAAAGCTGTTTCCGTGTGACATCACAGGAAAAGAAGGATTTCATTGATTATTTTCAGGACGCCTTAAAAGGAACCGGAATTGTGGCAGCTTCCGTTTTTGGCTCCACACTGACTACCTGTGTGGTATTCCTTCCCCTGGCTTTTTTGAACGGTATGGCAGGACAGATGTTTATGCCTCTGGGATTTACCATTGTATTCTGCATGGGAGCTTCCCTGATATCAGCCATTACGGTGGTACCCTTATGCTATCTGATGTATAAGCCGGAAGAGACCCCGGCACCCTTATCAGCCCCGATTAGCAAGCTTCAGAATCTGTATAGAAACGTGATGCGTCATATCCTTCCTAAGAAGAAAACGGTCATGGCAGTCTCGGTCCTTCTCCTACTGGTATCTTTTCTTATGGCCGGACAGCTTAAAGTAAGCCTGATCACTGCCGATGACCAGGGGCAGATTGCTGTTACAGTGGATATGGCTCCCGGACTAAAGACAAAAGATGCGGATGAATTGCTGAAAAAAGTAGAAGATTCCTTTTCCGATTATCAGGAGATGGAGTCCTATGTAACCAGTTATGGAGGAAGTGGTGTAAGCGCAGGAAACTCTGCATCAATCATTGTTTATTTGAAAGAAAACAGAAAAACACCCACGAAACAGGCGGTGGATATTTTTAAAGAAAAGCTTGGCAGGCTGACGGATTGTAAGATTACGGTAAAAGAAAATTCCTATGCAAGCATGATGAGTTCAGAAGATTCTTATGAGCTGGTCCTGAGAAGTACAGACTACGATCAGTTGAAAAACTCATCCCAGCAGATTGTATCAAAATTAATGGAAAGGCCTGAACTTACCCGTATCCACTCGTCTCTTGAAAATGCGGCACCTGTTGTGGAGGTAGGGGTCGATTCGGTAAAGGCAAAGGCAAAAGGGATCAGTCCTTCCTCAATCGGCCACAGTATATACCAGGCTATTAATGGAGTGACTGCAAAAACCATAGAAGTAAATGGAGATGATGTGGATGTAAAAGTCCAGTATCCGGATGATGAATTTAAGTCAGTGGATCAGATCCGGAATATGACACTGTCTCTTTCAAACGGAGGGTTTGCCGCTGTTAATGATGTTGCAGAAATAAGCTTTCAGGACAGTCCGGCAAGTATTACAAGAGAAAATAAGGAATATGTAGTATCCATAACCGGGGATTATACGTCATCAGCGGATAAAAATACAAAATCCGTAATCAACAGGGAGATTGTAACACCAAATTTAAATTCTTTCGTAAGCTTAGGATCCAGTGCAATGGATGATCAGACGACAGAGGAACTTACTTCTCTTCTGTATGCAATTATGCTGGCAGTATTTCTGGTATTTGTGGTAATGGCTGCTCAGTTTGAATCACCAAGATTTTCTTTTATGGTTATGACAACCATTCCATTCAGCCTGATAGGGGCTTTTGGCCTGATGTTTTTTGCAGGCTGCGAATTAAGTATGGTTGCCATGCTTGGATTTTTAATGTTAATCGGAACAGTAGTAAACAGCGGTATTCTTTATGTGGATACGGTCAACCAGTATAGAGCAGAAATGTCTCCAGAAGAGGCGATGATTGAAGCTGGAGCGACCAGACTCCGGCCAATATTAATGACAACCTTAACCACTGTACTTTCTATGATCCCAATGGCGCTTGCATTAGGACATTCCGGTGAAATGATGCAGGGACTTGCAGTTGTCAATATTGGAGGATTGACGGCTTCCACAGTTTTAAGTCTTCTTATGCTTCCGGTATACTATAATCTTATGAGCAAAAAAGAGAGAAAAAAAGTTTCAAAGACAGGAAAGGAATAAAAAATGAGAAATATAAAGCGGATTGCCGCATTCAGCCTTGCTGCTGTGCTCTCTTTTTCCGGCCAGGCGTTAAACGTCTGGGCCGGCAGCCCGGAGTTTGCCAGGACACAGGAGGAGTGGATGAAGCTTAGGGATAATGTGGTGGAATATGAGGAACTGGCTGATCTGATCCATGAATACAATGTAACTGTTCAAAAAAACCAGCTGGATTTAAATGATAAGAAGAAAGATGATCTGATTACCAGTGACCAGTATGCCCAGTATTACAGGGATGCAGCAAATGATGCAAGAAGTGCCATATCAGGAGATGATCCGGTCACTGATGCAAAAAGTGCAGTGAGCGCTGCAAAGGCGGATAAAGCGGCGGATGATAATACGGAAGATCTGGAGGTATACAGACTCACCTATGATCAGACTGAGGCAAATTTGGCAGCGCAGGCTCAGACCTTAATGATTACCTATTTTCAACAGAAGAATCAACTGGAAAGCTCTCAATTACAATTAGAGCGTTCTGAGGCAGATTATCAGACAATACAGGCAAAGCAAAGCGCGGGTATGGTAACCCAGGCTGATATACTTGCAGCTCAGGAAACCATACAAAGCACCAGTGTCGAGATTGAGAAGCTTCGTGCATCGGTGGAAGAAACAAGACAAAAGCTCTGCGTAATGCTGGGATGGAATTACAATGATTCTCCTGAAATCCGGGAGCTGCCGGCAGCAGACTCAGGACACATTCAATCATTGAACCCGGAGGCAGATAAGGAAAAAGCTCTGATGAATAATTATACTTTAAATATAAATAAGAGAAAGCTGGAAAATGCCAGTGCAGATATTACAAAGGAGACGTTAAAAAGAACCATATTAAGCAATGAGCAAAACATCAGCACAGCGCTTGTAAAGGCTTATCAGGCAGTTATGCAGGCAAATGCCGCCTATGAACAGGCAGTTGCGGAAGCTAATCTGGAAAGTAAAAACATGGATATCATGAAACAAAAATACCAGCTTGGCATGGTTAGCCCTCTGGTGTATCAAAAGCAGGAGAATGCATGCAAAACAAAAAGTATTGCGGTAAAGTCCGCACAGCTTACTCTTTTCTCCTCTGTCCAGACCTATGATAATACAGTGAATGGTCTTGCTTCTACAGGAGGATGAGATGAAAAAGAAAGCTATTTTATCTTTCTGTATGGCAGCAGGACTTGCGGTTTCTTTCGTCATTCCTGTTTACGGTTCAACCGGACCCGGTCAGAAGGAGAATCCCATTCCAAATGGAATAACAAAAGAGCAGTGGGATAAATTAAATGATCAGACAATTGAATTTGATGAACTATCGGATCTGGTACGTTATTTTAATCCGGGTATTCAAAATACAACAGATACTATTTATGACTCTCTGGATAATCAGCGATATATACAAAATGAAATGAAACGTTACATTATGGATTTAAATGATGAAGCGGATGAATTAAAAGATTCGGGTGCGGCAAACACTGCCAATGGAATGGAACAGTATATGATTCTGAGCCAGACGGTAAAGAGTATGAAAGCGTCGGCAGAAAAAATGGGAAGATCACTGGATTATATGGACCGGTCCAATTCCTCGGTTCAATCAAACATTACACAGGCAGTAAAATCAAATACATATTATGCGAATCAGGTTATGATCAGTTATAACAATACACTGGCGAACCGAAATACACTGATAAAGGCAGCAGAATTAAGCAATGCTGCACTGGAAACTCAGAAAATAAGCGTAAAGCAGGGTATTTCAACAGAAACAGATGTATTGTCTGCTCAAAAGGAGGTTCAGTCAGCTCAAAATTCGCTTCTAAAGCTTGATCAAACCATTGACAGTTTGCGTAATTCCCTTTGTCTTATGACCGGATATTCTAAGGATAAAACTCCTTTAATTGGTAATCTTCCAGCCATCGATCCCGGTGCAATTTCTGCCATCAGCTTAGAAGCTGATACTGCAAAGGCGATAGGAAATAATTACAATCTATTATCAGAACGGCATACAGACTCCAATCACTCCACAACCGGAATAAATAACAAGAAAGCCCGTGTTTCGGAGGGAGAACAAAACGTCGCAATTACGATGCAGTCCTATTATCAGGCGCTGCTGCAGGAAAAAAATGCGTATGAGGCTGCCTGTACCTCTTTTGAAAAGGCAGTATTGGAAAAAGAAAAAGCAGATCGTTCCTATCAGATTGGAATTTTAAGTAAAATCGGTTATATACAAGCCCAGTTATCATATTTGAAAGCAGAAAGTGCAAAACTAAATGCCTATGGGTCTCTTTATCAGGCCTATGATACCTACCAGTGGGCGGTGAATGGAGTCATTATGAAATAAAGCATAAGAACGGAACGAGGACATTGAATCGATAATGTCCTCGTTTCTTTATTACATTTAGCCAGTGGGGGAAGATATCTGTTCAGCATTGAAACGCTATTTTATGCAGTTAATGGAAGGGGGAATACTTTGGGGATAATGGAAGACATTTTCCGGATCGTATTTGGCCTTGACTTCAGTCAGTCTTTTGAAATTCCTTCCATAATAGGCTTTAGACCAGTTTCTTAAGGACAGGTCAGGAGTATTGACATATACCCCTTTGGTAAAGGGTTCCATATCCTTGCGGAAATCCTTCACCCAACGAATTCCCGGGGCTGCCCCCTCCGGTTTATTCCAGGTAGAGTAGAAAGAGATATTTGAGAGTGCCTTACGGTAAAAATATGCCGTGGCGTCATTTGGAATTTCAGCGACTGCTCCGCCCAGTCCGTGAAAAAACACAGAGGCAGAATAGGTGGGAGGCTCGTTTATATAACGTTCAATAATATCGATTGCTTCATCAGGCAGCAGTTCGTAGAGGAAAGGCCCTACGCTTTTAAATGGTTCCGGTGAGTCTGGCTGAGTGGAGGCGATTTTAGCAGCGGCTTCCACCCAGGGGATCTCCTCAATAAACACCGCTTGAGGAGATCCGGCCTCAAGCAGAGGATTCAAAAGTGATTGAAGCGCTGTTCGTGATCCGAGAAAAATTCCCTGCATCATAAGCAGAGTATTATCTCCCGATGCAATGGTAAGCAGCGGGGTAAGCCGTTTGTCTGAACAGGGAAGCGTATATTTCTGCCAAATCTTAAGAACTGGTCTTAAGTCAGAAAGCGGCCAGGTGATTTGTGCATATGCTACAGTGTCAATTCTGTGAGTACGGAAACGAAACGAGGTACAGGCTCCAAAATTGCCCCCTCCGCCTCCTCTCAGTGCCCAGAACAGATCCGGATTTTCATCTGCACTGGCATGAAGCAGACAGCCGTCGGCATTTACTATTTCCGCTTCCAACAAGTTATCAATAATTAGCCCCCAGGGACGCGACAGACTGCTTTGACCTCCGCCCTGTGTAAATCCTGCTATTCCTGTAGTCGGACAGAGACCTGGCGGGACGACAAGGCCCTGTTCACCCAGCAGAATTGCCAGTTCATAATCCCTGAGGCCTGTCTGAACCGTAGCAGTACCGCATTTCTTATCAATCTCTGCCTGTTTCATTTCACTGACATCAATGACAAGACCAGCATTAATGACTGATAAACCTTCGTAATTATGCCGGCCGGAGCGCAGCCGTATGGGGATATCCTGACAGCGGGCCCATTTTATTGCATTGCTTACATCTTTTGCTTCCTGCGCAAAAACAATAATAAGCGGATATTTACTAAAAAAGGTGTTAAATACCTGTCGTGCAGATTCATACTGAGGATCTTCCGGCAAAACCACCCGCCCAGTCAGTCTGGGACATTTTTCAATATACATGTTACCACCTTCCTCTTAGTTTGCTGTTTTACTTTTTATTATATGAATGAAATCCATTCGATGTCAGCCTGTCTGTATGCGCCTGCTTTGTATTTTTCAGATTGAATGAAAAAAAGTTGTAAATACAACGTATTTGTTATAATTCCTATGATATGATTTCATAGGAAAAACATTTTTTTTATAACAAATTACAAATTGACAGATCTGGAGAAAAAATGAATACATCAGCAGAATCAGAGTCTAATGAATATAATCATGTCCTGTTGTTTTCCGGAATCAGCAATCAGGAACTGCTGCCCATGTTAAACTGTCTTGGAAGCTACAAAAAAAGCTACAAAAGCGGCGAGATCATTATTCTGACAGAAGATGCGGTAAAAAGTCTGGGCATCATTCTGAGCGGTTCCGTAAAAATGATTAAGGAAGACATATGGGGAAATAAAACTCTTCTGGCAGTCATGGAAGAGGGGGGGCTGTTTGGGGAGATCTTTACCTGCAGCCATGCCCAGACAGCAACGGTAACCTTTATCGCCGGGAGGGAAGCAAAAATTTTGTTTCTTCCCTTTGAAAAATTATGGAGCTCCTGCACCATTTCCTGCGCCTGTCATCATAAGCTGACTGGAAATCTGATTTCCCTTCTTGCGGATAAGAATGTCCAGCTGATTGAAAAGCTTGAGGTAACCACAAAGAAAACACTCCGCGAGAAGATCAGCTGTTTTCTTTCCATAGAGGCGCAAAAGAATAACAGTAAGTATTTTACTGTGAATATGGGAAGAATGGAGCTTTCTGAGTTTCTTTGTGTAAACAGAAGTGCACTGACAAGGGAGCTGAAATCCATGAGGTCGGAAGGGCTGATTGATTTTGACAGGAATACATTTAAAATAATAAAAAATAAAAAAAATTAAAATAGATGTTGTTGTGTTGTAATAACAACCGACATAAATGAGGTTCGATGATATTCTTAATGAGCAACAGGGCAATAGCACATTGTTGAAAAGCGCACAAACTCCCAAATGGGGTGTGTATAAATTTACTTTAGGAGGTAAGGAATATGAGCATGTTTTGCTATCAGTGTCAGGAGACAGCAAAGAACACAGGATGTACAGTGAAAGGCGTATGCGGTAAGACGGAAGAGGTTGCCAAGCTGCAGGATCTGCTTATCTATGCAGTAAAAGGAATTTCTGAGGTGGTGGTTAAGACAGGAACCAGTGCAGCTGAGATCGCAGAAATTAATCATGAAGTAGTAAAAAGCCTGTTTATCACCATCACAAATGCCAACTTTGATGCAGCGGCAATTGAAGCACAGATTTTAAAGGTACTTGGCTTAAGAGATGAGCTTGCAGCAAAAAAAGGTTACACAGGTAATCACGATGCAGCCGTTTTCCATGTGACTACAAGAGAAGCGATGCTTGATAAGGCAGCTACAGTAGGCGTTCTTGCCACAGAGAATGAGGATGTTCGTTCCTTAAGAGAGCTGATTATCTATGGTATTAAAGGTATGGCTGCTTACGTAGAGCATGCAATGAATCTTGGCAAAGAAAACACCGACATTTATGGATTTATGTATAAAGGGCTGGCAGCAACTCTTGATAACACCCTTTCTGCAGATGATCTGGTGGCTTTAACATTACAGACAGGAGAAGTTGGCGTAACAGCCATGGCACTTCTTGATGAAGCCAATACTTCCCGTTATGGTAATCCGGAAATCACTTCCGTTAATATTGGTGTCAGAAAGAATCCGGCCATCTTAATTTCCGGTCATGATTTAGCAGATATGGAACAGCTTTTAGAGCAGACTGCCGGAACAGGGGTAGATGTTTATACCCACGGCGAGATGCTTCCTGCCCATTACTATCCTGCATTCAAGAAGTATGATCATTTTGCAGGAAACTACGGAAATGCATGGTGGAAACAGTTAGAAGAGTTTGAGTCCTTCCATGGTCCGGTTCTCTTTACAACCAACTGTATCGTTCCTCCAAGAACACCGGAGGCAGCAGCTAAAATCTTCACAACCGGCGCTACCGGCTTCCCAGGATGCACACATATTGAAGCAGATGAAAATGGAAAGAAAGATTTCTCAGCAATCATCGAGCTTGCAAAGACGCTTCCAAGTCCGGAAGAAATTGAAACTGGTTCTATCATAGGCGGATTCGCGCATAATCAGGTATTTGCACTGGCTGACCAGGTGGTTGATGCTGTAAAATCCGGCGCCATTAAGAAATTCTTTGTAATGGCAGGCTGTGACGGCAGAGCGAAATCAAGAAACTACTATACAGAGTTCGCAGAGAAGCTTCCAAAGGATACGGTAATCCTGACAGCAGGCTGTGCAAAATATAAATACAACAAGCTGAATCTGGGCGATATCGGCGGTATTCCGAGAGTCCTTGATGCAGGTCAGTGTAACGATTCCTATTCCCTTGCAGTTATTGCAATGAAGTTAAAGGAAATCTTCGGACTGGCTGATATCAATGAGCTTCCAATCGCTTATAACATTGCCTGGTATGAGCAGAAAGCGGTTATCGTGCTTCTTGCACTCCTTCATCTTGGCGTAAAGAACATTCACTTAGGACCGACATTACCAGGATTTTTATCTCCTAATGTTGCAAAGGTGCTTGTAGATACCTTCGGTATTGCAGGAATCGGAGAAGTGGATGATGATATCGAATTATTTATGAATGCATAATTAAAAATATTAAAAAAAGTCCATCGGATCTGTTGTTTGAAACAGCAGTCTGATGGACTTTTTTTATTTACATATAGTACAGTTTTGGCCGTTATCCATATTTTGACAGCACTATCAAAGTTAACAACATAAGACGGCAGTTGGAAATTCATTCATAGAACGGTTATCTAATGCATTTTGCCGAATAAAGTATTTTGCTGTAAAAAGTGCACAAAATGAATGGCATATTTTTATGAAATTTCACATCTTGAATAAAATCCGAATGTAAAGTAATATATGTATAAATTAAATTAATTAATTAATTGCTTTTACATTTTTCAGAGGTGAAATATGAAAGAAATAAGTATGGAATTGATAGACGGTTCCTCATGGCTTACGCCTGAGGAAATTACAGGCAAAATGGAGGAATACGCCTCTTACCTTGATGAAGTAAAGTACGGGGAAGAGCAGTATGAAGAAAACCTTGGCTGGCTGGATGTAGAAGAGTGGGCAGGTGAAAAGTGGATCACTTACTATCAGAAATTAGCAGCGGATGTACGGAAGAATGCAGATGTGTTCGTAGTGATCGGTATCGGCGGATCGAATCAGGCGGCGCGTGCGGTGGTGGATGCCATTGGGGAAACGGGGCCGGTCACAATTGTATGGGCGGGAAACAGTATTTCTGCAGACAGTATCCGTAATGTCCTGCAGGAATTAAAAGGAAAAAGTGTTTACATAAATTTAATCGCTAAAAATTTCGAAACGCTGGAACCTGGCATCGGATTTCGCGCTCTTCGCAGTTTTATGAAAAAAGAATATGGGGAAGAATATGCAAAGCGCGTGATCTGTACCGGAACGGAAGGAAGTCATCTGGAAAAGCTTTGCAAGATGAACGGATTTTACTTTTTGCCGTTTCCTGTTAATATCGGAGGACGATTTACGGCCCTTTCCCCGGTAGGACTGTTCCCTATGGCTGTGGCTGGAATTGATATTGGAGCAATTGCCGCAGGCGCACAGTGCATGCGCCAGAGGCTGCTTAAGGAAAGTGCTTCTGAGAGTATGGCTCTGAAATATGCGGTTATAAGAAACCTGCTGTATCAGAAGGGATTTGGCATGGAGATGCTTTCTTATTTCGAGCCGCGTTACTTCCGCTTCGCAAAGTGGTGGATGCAGCTGTTTGGCGAGAGCGAAGGAAAAGACAACAAAGGGTTATATCCTTTATTTGGAAATTTTTCTGAGGATCTGCATTCGATTGGCCAGTTTTTACAGGATGGATCCAATATTATTTTTGAGACCTTTTTAGATATTCAGAATACGGGTGCATCTTATGTTTTACACAATGATAATGTGGACGATCTCTTTGATTATTTAGACGGCAAGGATTTCGATGAAATAAACCGGGCAGCATTTGAGGCGACAATAACAGCACACAGTAAAAAGTTTCCCTGTGTGAAAATAAGTGTTCCTGCTGTTGATGAGGAGACGTTTGGCCAGCTGTTTTATTTCTTTGAGTTTGTCTGCTATTTATCTGCAAAGATACTGGGCGTTAACCCGTTTGACCAGCCAGGAGTGGAAGCGTATAAACAGCACATGTTTCAGGCTCTGGGAAAGAACAGACAACGGACTCAGGCAAACAGTTATGGGGCAGCTGTCGGTGACAGAAGTGCCGGAGGTATCTCTTTTTAATATCAGGTGCATGAAACACACTTGAAATAATAAGGCATCAGAGAAGGAGGAATTTTTTATGAAAAAAGGTTTTAAGAAGATTTGCTCGTTAGCCCTTGCTGTGGTAATGACAGCTTCTACACTGGCAGGCTGCGGCGGTTCTAAGTCAGAAACATCTGAAAGCAGCGCAGGCAGCAGTGCAGCATCTGAAAGTACAACAGCAGGCAGCGGTGATACTCAGGCAGCAGCAACAGGCGGCGATGGTGTATTGGATATTGGTTACGCATCACTGGTGGAAAGCTTAACCCCATTCCGTGGTAATACTTTAAGAAATGCCCCATTTATGACCCAGTTATATGAATCCCTGGCAGTTGTAAATGAGATCCGGGAAATGGAACCACTGGTAGCAAAATCATGGAAAACAGACGATGACGGGTTTACCTATAATATTGAAATCTGGGACAGAGTAAGCGATTCTGCAGGAAATAAAATTGATGCATCTGATATTGTGTGGTTTATGCAGGAATCCATGAAACGGGCATTAAAGCCTGTATTTGCAAAGGTTGAAAGTGTGGAACAGACTGGCGACTATACATTAACAGTTAAGATGAAATCCAATATCGTCGGTACCTTTGAATCTCTTTTAAGAGATACATACGCCATATCCAAAAAGGCTTTTGAAGCCAGCCCTGATGAATTTGGCGCATCACTGGTTTCCACGTCACCTTACATGATCACAGAATATACGGCAAATTCAATCCTGACGTTTGAAAAGAGAAGCGACTACTGGCAGGATGAAGCCAACATGCCAAAATGTGTACGTCCAAATGTTAAGAAACTGAGCTATCACTGTATTACAGAATCTTCCCAGATGGCAATCGCTCTGGAAACCGGTATTGTGGATATGGTAATTGCCTTAGATCCGTCTTCTGCCAAACAGTTCGTTGATAACAAAGATTATACGGTTGAACTGGCAGATGGTTCTCAGGGATATCAGATCTTCTTCTCTGGTGCAGATAACAGTGAGGTTGCAAACAATGTGAAACTTCGTCAGGCAATCTGCTATAGTATTGATGAAAATGGTATGATTACAGGCCTTCTTCAGGGTTACGGTACTCCGATGTACGATGTTTGTCCGCCTATGTTTAATGGATTTAATCAGAAGTGGCTGGAAGAAGATTACTACAATTATAATATTGAAAAGGCGAAACAGCTGGTTGCTGAATCCGGTTATAATGGTGAAACTATTACCATTCTTGGAACCAGCAATACATTAACACAGAGAATGGCGCAGATGCTGCAGAGCTATATGATGGCAATCGGCATCAAGGTTGAATTAAAACTTGTTGATATGGCTTTATATACTTCTATCCGTCTTGATGGTACACAGTATGACATTGTAATTAATACAATCGGCGGAACTTTCTTAAGTGACCACTGGTCAATCCGGTATGATCCGGCTGCTTATAAGACTGGAGACGCAACAAGCCGTCATGACAATACTCTGGCAGAACTTTTATATAAGGCCTGGACACCAAGCGGTTATACAGAAGAGAACATTGATGCAGTTCATAAGTATTTAAAAGATAATGCCATTGCTTATGGAATGTTTAATCCGCAGACAATTTGTGTCATTAGAAAAGACGCAGGTCTGGAAAAAGAAGTGCTTGAGTACCAGGGGTATATTGCTCCGGCATCCAGTAGCTTCACTAATTATTAAAAATATCAGAAGCAGAACAGTTTTATACTAATTCTAAGCTGGGGTGCGCAGGAAACGTGAGGGCTGCGCACCAGTCAGCTTCAATGGAGAATAATATATGTTAAAATATGTATTGAAACGATTAATCTGGATGATACCGATTGTTCTGGGAGTTGCAATTCTTGTTTTCATTATGATGACCTTTTGCCCAGGAAAGCCGGAGCAGATTATCCTTGGTCCCTCGGCGACGGAGACAGAGCTTGCAGCAAAACGTCTGGAACTGGGACTGGATGATCCGCTTGTGCTTCGTCTCGGCCGGTATATGAGTGATGTTTTTATCCATTTTGACCTGGGAAAATCCTGGCTGACTAATGTGGATATAATCAGTTCTATTAAGGAACGTCTTCCCAGAACATTGATGCTGACCGTTACTACCTTATTAATATCCGTTGGTATTGGAATTCCATTGGGTGTAATAGCCGCAATTAAGCAGAATAAATGGCAGGATTCCATGTGTATGGTGCTCGCCCTGGTCGGTGTGGCAATTCCTAATTTCTGGCTTGCTTTGCTGTTGGTTATACAGTTTTCCGTAAAACTCAACTGGTTACCTGCTTTGGGAATCGGAACAGGACTTGCCGGAATTAAATATTACATTCTGCCAGCTATTTCCGGAAGCACCGGAGGTCTTGCAAGCTGTGCGAGACAAACCCGGTCTGCCATGTTAGATGTAATCCGTGCCGATTATATTACAACTGCCCGTTCAAAAGGTGTGCCGGAACGGGACGTAATCATGAAACATGCCTTAAAAAACAGTTTAATTCCTATTATAACTGTTATGGGAACGATGTTTGGCCATTTTCTTGGAGGCGCGATGATCATTGAAACTATTTTCGCAATTCCAGGTATGGGCACCTATATTATTGGTGCTGTAAACAGCCGTGATTATCCCATCGTGCAGGGCGGCTCCATTTTCCTTGCAATTACATTCAGCTTCTGCATGCTTATTGTAGATTTACTTTATGCTCTGGTAGATCCGCGAATTAAAGCGCAGTATGCATCAGGCAGGAAGAAAAGGAAGGTGAAAGCAAATGCCTAAGACAACCGGACATGCTAAAAAACAGGGCGGATTTGCAACTGTTATGAAGCAGATGAGCAAGAATAAAGCGGCAATGCTTGGACTTGCAATCCTTTCAACTGAAATTATCCTGGCAATCCTGGCACCTTATATAATCCCTTATGATTATTCCTTTATGGACATGGCATATATGTTTGCCAAACCATCACCTTCCCATCTGTTTGGATGTGATGATATGGGAAGAGATATATTCAGCCGTGTGCTTTATGGTGCCAGATATTCCATCTCCATCGGTATCGTAGCTGTTACCATCGGTTCCGCTATTGGCTGTACCATTGGTGCAATCGCCGGTTTTTTCGGTGGGCAGGTGGACAATCTCATCATGCGTTTATTAGATATTATTCAGGCAATTCCCGGAATGCTTTTAATGATCGTTATTTCTGCCGTACTGGGGCCTGGTTATTTTAATACAATTGTCGCATTATCCATTGGAAGTATTTCCGGTATGGCAAGAATGCTGCGTGCCCAGATGCTTAAGGAGAGGGAAAACGAGTACATTGAGGCAGCCCAGTCCATTAACTGCAGTAAATTCCGTATCATTACAAGCCATCTGATTCCCAACTGTATTTCCCCCATGATTGTATCTGCTACAATGGGAGTGGCGCAGACCATAACGGTTGCGGCTGGTTTAAGCTTTATCGGTCTTGGTGTTCAGCCACCGATTCCTGAATGGGGTGCTATGTTATCAGCAGCCCGCCAGTTTATTCGTGAGGCTCCACATCTGGTTTATTTCCCTGGGCTTGCGATTGCGGTGACGGTACTTGCATTGAATTTATTGGGAGACGGCTTAAGAGATGCTCTGGATCCCAAATTGAAGAATTAAGGAAGGAGGAACAGCTGTGCATCAGAAAGAAATTAATACAGAAATGCCGTTCCTTTCGATAAAGGACTTAAAGGTGGAATACAAGTCGGATGGACAGATTGTACATGCCGTAAATGACGTAAGCCTTCAGCTGGAGCGAGGAAAAACCCTGGGGCTGGTTGGTGAGACCGGTGCGGGTAAAACCACCATAGCAAAATCTATCCTTAGGATTTTACCTGATGTGGGCAGTCATATTGCCAATGGTGAGATTTACCTGGAAGGGGAAAATCTTTTGAAGCTGTCGGAAACCGACATGAGAAAGATCCGGGGCAACAAGGTTTCCATGATTTTTCAGGATCCTATGACAGCGTTAAACCCTGTCCTGCGTGTGGGCGATCAGATCGCCGAGGTAGTGAGCCTGCACAGTGATAACAACAATCGTGCAGAACATGAAAAAAGAGCAAAGGAGATGCTTGAAATAGTCGGTATCCCTGCAGAACGTTATTATGCATACCCCCATCAGTTCTCCGGCGGTATGAAGCAGAGAGTTGTCATTGCCATTGCTCTGGCATGCAATCCCGACCTTCTGCTGGCAGATGAACCCACAACCGCCCTTGATGTGACCATACAGGCACAGGTTCTTGATTTAATTGCAGAGTTAAGAAACAAATATAATACAGCCATGCTGTTAATTACCCACGATATGGGTGTTGTTGCACAGGTGTGTGATAAAGTGGCAGTTATCTATGCAGGCAGCATTATTGAGTACGGAACGAAGCAGCAGATTTTTAAACATCCCTCCCATCCATATACCATCGGTTTGTTTGGGGCAATCCCTGATATGAATGAGGATGAAGAGTGGCTGCACCCAATTGACGGACTGCCGCCGGATCCAACCAACCTGCCTCAGGGCTGCTCGTTTGCTCCGCGGTGCAAATATGCAACGGATGCGTGCCGGAAGGAACCAATCAGCATGTACAAAACTCAGGATGGACACGACTGCCGCTGCTGCCGTATCGAAGCCGTTATGAAGGGGGAGGATTAAATGAATCCGGTTATTGAAGTAAAGAATTTAAAAAAATATTTTACAACCCCCCGCGGCATGCTTCATGCTGTTGATGACGTCACATTTACCATTGAAAAAGGGCGTACTCTGGGCGTTGTAGGAGAATCAGGCTGCGGGAAATCCACCCTTGGAAGAACGATAATTCATCTCCATGAGAGTACAGATGGACAGATTTTATTAAATGGACAGGATGTCACAAACTTAAAGGGTAAAAATTTACGGCAGGCCCGTGAAAAAATGCAGATTATTTTCCAGGATCCATACTCCTCTCTTGATCCCCGTAAAACCATAGACAGTACGATTCGGGAACCCTTAATCGTATCAAGGCGTTTTACAAAAAACCAGATTGATCAGAAGACACAGGAATTGATGGATCTGGTTGGTATAGATGAGCGGTTGAGAAAAGCATATCCCCATGAACTTGACGGCGGTCGCAGACAGAGAGTGGGCATTGCCCGTGCTCTGGCATTAGAGCCTGAGTTTGTGGTATGCGACGAGCCGGTATCTGCTCTTGATGTATCAATTCAGGCACAGGTACTCAACCTTCTAAAGAAGCTACAGAAGGAAAAGGGACTGACCTATATGTTTGTGACTCACGACATGTCTGTGGTCCGTCACATTTCCGACGATATTTGTGTTATGTACTTAGGACAGGTTGTTGAAAAATGCTCCTCTAAGGAGCTGTTTCAGAATCCGCTTCATCCTTATACAAGAGCATTGCTTTCCGCAATCCCTTCCACAGATATTGATAAACCGAATAAGCGTGAGATTTTGCGCGGTGAAATTACATCGCCGGTCAATCCAAAACCAGGATGCCGCTTTGCGGCCCGCTGTCCCTATGCGAAAGAGGAGTGCTTAAAACAGCAGAAGCAGGCGGAGGTATCCCCTGGACATTTCGTGACATGCTGCCGTCTGCACGAAATTAATTCCTCGTATAATTAACGAAGAAGACTCCAAAAACGCTAATGATGAATCAGTGTTTTTGGAGTCTTTATAGCAGGATCAGAGATGAATGTCACCTGCATTATAGGTCTGTATCTTATTGCTGAAACGCATTTGAATTTCATCCAGGCGCTGTTTTGAGTAGGTAAGAAAAATCATGTTCTTCGGCGGCCAGTTAAGCATCAAATCAAACCGTTCTTCGTCTGTGAAAGCAGTTTTTGAAAGGTAGATATAGAGTGCTCCTGTATTTTTGGCATCTTTTCTGGTAAACAGCTTCGTTCCTGCAACACCCACTTCCCCAATTTCATCCCAGGTGAAGGTTTGAAGCGTTTTCCAGGGCAGAAAGCAGCGGACACCTGTCTGGTCCACTGAGACTGAGGCACCATAGGTGAGCATTGGTTTTATAAAGACAAGACCGACCAGGAAAAAAGCAGCGGCTGACCCAAATCGATGAAGGATTATCAGACTGATAACAATGATGAGAGAAAAAAGGATAGTGGCGATGCTGACTGCCGCCTTAAAGGTATCAACAAGGTATGTTTTTTTCATGTAGTAATATTCCTCTCTTTAAATTAAACAATTTAAATAATTAATATTATTATAACCAGATAACTGCATTGTGTCAAATTATAAAGATATAAACTGCACATTCTTTTAATCCGGACTCAGATTCTGGATATAAGAATAAAATTATAAATATAATTGGAGGTATTTGATATGGAATTATACAAGGACCCACATCAGCCGATCGGGGCAAGAGTGGAGGATTTGCTTTCCAGAATGACTCTTGAAGAGAAAGTTGCCCAGTTATGCGGTGATTTACCGGCTTCCTTTATTGAAGACGGGAAAGTAAATACAAATCTGTTAAAAGAAAAATTCCCTGATGGCCATGGACGTTTCACCCAGTATTCCATTGTGGGTCTGGTGAGTCCGGAGCAGATCGCCAGAATCAGTAATCAGGTACAGCGTTATTTTGTTGAAGAAACCAGACTTGGAATTCCTGTTGCATTGCAGGCAGAGAATCTTTGCGGTTATCCTGCAGCAGGCGGTACACTTTTCCCGGCAATGATTAACATGGGGTGTACCTGGGAGCCGGAGCTTGCACAGAAGATGAGTGAGATTATCGGTCAGGAAAGCCGCAGTGTGGGAATCACCTCTGCCATGAGCCCGGTAATCGATGTGGCTCAGGATCCCAGGTGGGGAAGAACCTATGAGACCTTTGGTGAAGATCCCTATCTGATCAGTCAGTTTGGCATTCACTACGTAAAGGGAATGCAGGAGCAGGGCGTCAGCTGTATAGCAAAGCATTTCTTAGGGTATTCCTCAACACAGGGCGGTTTAAATACATCCGCATGCCGTATGGGGAAACGGGAGCTTTATGAAATATTCGCAACGCCTTTTGAAGCAGCGGACAAGATGGCGGGCCTGGATGCCATGATGGCGAATTACGGAGAGATTGATGGACTTCCGGTGATTGTTAACAAGGACATTATTGAAAATCTGCTGCGTAAAACCATGGGCTTTGACGGCGTTTTAACGTCCGACGGTGCAGCTGTACTAAAGACCTGGCAATTCTTCAAGGTTGCAAAAACCTATGAAGAAGCTGGATATCTGGCGAAAAAGGCAGGTACTGACACTGAGATTCCGGTAGGAGCCGCCTTCCGCCAGCTGCCGAAGTACGTACGTTCCGGAGAACTGAGTGAAGAGTGCATCGATGCTTCTGTGCGCCGTATACTGACTGTAAAATTCAAACATGGCCTGTTTGAGAATCCTTATTGTGAGGAAGAGAAGGTTATGATGGCTTTGGGCAATGCTTCAAAAAATAAATTAAGTGAAGAAATTGCAGCAAAATCAATGGTTCTTTTAAAGAATGACGGTGTGCTTCCCCTGAAAAAAGGAACAAAGATAGCGTTGATTGGCCCCCATGCGGATTCCCTGAGATATCCGGTGAGCGGTTACACCTACCCGGCATACGTAGAAATGATGAAGGCCGGTGCCGGCGGTCAGGCAACTGGTTTTAACGGCCTGGCTGATGAGCAGGAAAAAGCCCAGAGCAGTGAAAAGAAATACAAAGGGCCATTTGCCGTTATGTTTGATATGTTCTCAAAGGAAGAAAAGGATTCCATGAATGATATGGAATCAGCTCTGAGGAGAACGGGAACCCGCAGTCTGAAAGAGGTTCTATCAGAGCGTTTCTCCGTATCCTATGCACAGGGCTGCAGCATTACAGGAGAAGAGACAGATGGCTTTGACAAAGCAGTGGCAGCTGCAGAACAATCAGATGTGATCGTAATGGCATGCGGCGGCAACTGCGGCTGGGTCAATGTAACCGGAGGAGAGGGCAAGGACCGCCAGTTCCTTGATTTACCAGGCGTTCAGCAGGAGCTGCTGGAAGCAGTAGCAGCGACAGGAAAACCAGTTGTTCTCGTACTTTATGGGCCGGGCGTATTTGCCGTTAACTGGGCTCAGGAAAACTGCGGAGCGATTTTGCAGGCATTTATGCCGGGACCATTTGCCGGAAAGGTTATTTCTGATGTGTTAGACGGAACATTAAATCCCGGAGGAAAGATGACAATGACTGTGCCGAGAACAACCGGGCAGATTCCCATCTATTACAATCACCGCATCGGATCCGGTTATAACAGCGGAGGAGATATCACTGCTTCCTCCATCTTCTCAGGGGGATATGTGGATGGTCCTGCTGATCCGCTGTACTGTTTTGGTCATGGTCTCAGCTATACCACATTTGAGCTTTCCGATATGGAAGTATCGGCCGCTGAAATTCCCACCGACGGAAAACTGGAAATCAGCTGTAAAGTAAAAAATACCGGTGATGCAGCTGGTGATGAGGTAGTACAGCTGTATACCAGTTTCTCTGAGGCACATGTTACACGTCCAGGCAAACAGCTTACCGGGTTCCTGCGTGTGTCTCTGAAACCAGGTGAGGAAAAAGAGGTGGTATTCTGTCTGGATATGGCACAACTGGGGTATTACAACGAAGGTATGGAATTTGTGGTTGAACCGGGAACGCTGCACCTCATGGCGGGCACAAGCTCCGCAGATCTTCCGTTAAACAGCAGTGTGACGCTGACTGGAAAACCGGCAGATGTAGCGGGTAGACGTTCTTATGTATGCCATGCCAGAGTGCATTAGTATACTTTTGCTGCTTTGCGAGAAAGGAATAAAAACGAATGGAGAAAAGACCACATATTATTATCTTTAATCCGGATGAAATGCGTTCGGACAGCCTTGCTCATCTGGGGCAGAATAGGGCCGCCCAAACTCCGTTCTTAGATGAATTTGCCCGATCGGAAGCCGTATCGTTTCGAAATGCCTTCTGCCAGAATACGGTATGCGTTCCCAGCCGCTGCAGCTTTTTTACAGGTCTCTACCCCCATGTCAACGGACATCGTACCATGCAGCATTTGCTGCGGGGTCATGAACCGAGCCTGTTTTCCGAATTGAAGGCTGCAGGTTATTATGTTTGGATGAACACCCGGAATGATCTGATTGCAGGACAGATACCCGGTCTTATGGAAGAACATGCAACGGAGATCTATTATGGGGAGGAATGTCGTAAGCCGCCGGGGCCGGAAAAGAAAGATTTCAGAGGGCAGATGGGAGATAAGAACTATTACTCTCATTATGAAGGCAGGTTGCTGACAGATGAGAACGGAATCCATTATTCTGATGATGACGGAGTCGTGGATGCAGCGATTGACCGGATATTTCATCGGGTGAATGACCAGCCGCTTTGTATGTTTCTTGGCTTAATGTATCCGCATACACCCTATGCAGTGGAGGAACCCTATTTTTCAGCGATTGACCGAAGCATGCTGCCAAAACGTGCTGCCGCCGGAAAAGATAAGCCAGAGATGGAGTTAGCCTTAAAAAATCTGATGGCTATGGATTCTTATACGGAGAAGGACTGGGACGAGCTGCGCGCCTGTTACTTAGGGATGTGCATGAAGGTGGATGAACAGTTCAGACGCTTATGTGATGCGCTGAAAGAAGCGGGAATCTATGACGATTGCGCGATCTTTTTCTTAAGCGATCACGGTGATTATACCGGTGACTTTGATTTGCCGGAAAAATCCCAGAATACGTTTGAAGATTGCCTGACCAGGGTTCCTCTGCTTATAAAACCGCCCATGGGAGAGCCTGTTGATGCGGGAATTTCTGATTCTCTGGTAGAACTGGTGGATTTTTATGCCACTGTGATGGATTATGCAAAAGTCCCCCCCAGCCATGATCATTTTGGAAAGGTCTTAAAACCTGTTCTCGGGGACCGGAGCAGACAGCTGCGTGAATATGTCTTTTGCGAGGGCGGCAGAATGCCGTGGGAGACACAGGCTGATGAGTATCATCCGGCAGCCGGCAGTTCCGGTGTGATTCCAAAAACAAGCATGTACTGGCCCAGGCAGACAGCCCAGCTTAATGCAGATGCCCACTGTAAAGGGACTATGATACGGGATCATTTTTATAAATATATTCACAGATCAAACGGAAAACATGAGTTTTATGATCTGCGGTCTGATCCTCTGGAGGAAAATAATGTCTATGGGGACCATAAGTATGAAGAGAAAACAATTGATTTAAGATTGCGCCTTCTGGACTGGTATCAGCAGACCTGCGATATTGTCCCAAGGGATTGTGACAGACGCATGAGCGATCGGATGATGTGGGCCAAGATAAAACAGGATTGTCCGCCGAACCTGGAGGAACAGGCCTTCGAAATGATCCGGGATGGAAAGGGCATGGCATATATCAAAGCCCAATTGGCAGTAATGCAGACGGAGGAATAAGATTAAAAATGCGGTTCCCATCATTTTTCCTGAATAGAAAGATGATGGAAACCGCATTTTTTTGATGTGGAAATTAATTGCCGCTATTCAATGAATGTTTTTAAATCATTTTGAACTGCTACGGCTGCTGCACCCACAGCCCCGCTGAATTCATCAGGCTCAACAAAGATATAATTGGTATCCATATTTGTAGCAGTATATAAGTTTTGCGCAATCACATCCATAAGCTGGTCTTTATTCTTCTGGTTCTGGAAAATATGACCATCAATCAGGATACACTGGGGTCTTACAAAATTGTCAATATTGGCGATGCCGATCCCCATATGGAAAATCGCATCCTTCAGGATCGCATTCACACTTGGATCACCTTCTGCCTGTGCATTCAGTATTTCATATATTGTGGGAGAAGCGGTGCTGCTGCATAATCCTCTGAGTATTTCTGCCTTACCTTTCCTTAGTTCGTTCACACAATTGGAGATGATTGCACGTTCACTGGAAAATGCTTCAAGGCATCCATGGTTTCCGCAGTTACAGAGAGGTCCCTTGGAATCGATGATCATATGTCCCACCTCTCCCTGTCCGATAATGGATTCATGAAAGCGGAGATGAGTATACATCAAAGGACAGGCGATACCTGTTGATACGAAAAAATAAGCGAAGGATGGATACTGGTCCATAAGCTCATGGCTGAATAAATAGGAACCATAGGCTCTTGCGCAGGCATTATTTTCTATTGAAACAGGCCCGTCGTAGTTAAGAAGCCTGGCTACATCATTTTTCACATTTTTATTCTCCCAGTCATATCCCGGGTGAACGGTCAGAATACCCTCGCTGCGGTCTACCAGTCCAGGCAGACACAGACCGATACCTGCTATTTTAGCTTTTGCCATTTTGCTGGAACGAAGGAGCTTTTTCACCAGCTCACAGGTTTCGGTTATTGTTTCATCATAGTCACTGTAGGGGGTATCATCTGATATGGATTTGATGATATTACCGCGGTAATCTGTGATGCAGGCACGGCGGAGTGCACCGCGCATCTCGATACCGATAAAATAGCCGCAATCGTCTGAAATATCAATTAAAGATGCCTTACGGCCAAGTGTCTTACCGGAAGCCTTCGTATTTTCCACTTCTTTTATCAGACCTTTGGATAGAAGAAAATTCACAGTGGTGGTGATTGTCGGGAGTGTGAGAGACAGTTTTTCTGATATTTCAATTCTGGAAATCGGGCCATCGTGATAAATCATCTGGCGAATCGCGGACTGGTTTGTGACCTTAACTCTTGATAGATTATTTCCATTGGCAATCTGCATGTTGTTTTGTTCCTTTCTGTATATGTATCATAGATTGATTTATTATTTTAAATGAGGATATCTTGGTATGATATGTTTCTGTGTTGCCAGGTCAACCTCGTTTAGGTCGTCGATCACCTGCTGGGGGTGAAAGAAGCGGATAAAATCATCAATCATTTCCGTCCCTTTAAGAGCAAGAGCATCCCGCTCGGCAACGGAGCGGCAGCCTTCCCCGCCGCCATGATCTGAAAACTCTTCATAGAAGAATCCCGCATTGCCAGGTGAAGTAGCCAGGGAGTTCAGCCTTTGAACTGCAGATTTCAGGGGATTGTCCGAAGAAACTGAAAACGGATCTTCCTTTTGCACCACTTCCGGGTCAACGTAAAGATAATCCAGCTGGTTCATCTGCTTATAAGCACCGTATATAAGCTCTTTTAAAGGAATTCCTTTTACCTGCCACCCGTTATCTTTTGCAATATGTATCGCCTGCAGCAGACTTATATGAACAAATGGGACCTTTTTATCATGAAATGCATCCATAATAAAGCTGTTGATTGTTAAATAGGCAGGACCATGACCGGAAACATAAATCTGCTTGCGAAATCCCTGTTTTAACAGGCTGTCAGATAGTTGTCTCAAATAAGAGGCTCCTTCTGCGATGCTCATGTATACAGTGCCCCGTCCAGTCCGTGTCGCACCTGGATAGAAGAACGGAAGACCGGTTAATGACAGACTGTCGGTGGCTTCAGCCATTTTTTCAGCAATCGCTTCCACATAAACCGTTTCACAATCAAGTGGTAAATCACCATGAAGTTCCACAGTTCCCACAGGGATGAAAATAACATCTCTGCCGCGGTTTAAATATTCCTCAACTTCAATATTTCTCATTTTATTTAAAATATGTGTTTTCATATTTCCTCCCGGGCTGTTTGGCAATAATTAAATTAATTAATAGTCATAATAACAGAATAATTATGAAAATACAAGTTTTAGAAAATATTTGTTTACGGTAGATATTGAAATTATTACTTACTGATGATATAATAAATTAAATTAATTAAAAAATAGAACGGAAGGGATAATTGATGTTATGAAGGACGTTTTGCTCTACATGTCGGATCAGCATTCCTATAATCTGCAGGGGTATGCCGGAAACAAAATAGTAAGAACTCCCAATTTAGATCTCATTGCCAGGGAAGGGACTGCGATGACAAATGCATATACGGCATGTCCGCTGTGTGTACCGGCCCGCGCATCCATGATTTCAGGACAGCTTCCCAGCAACAATGGTGTTTTATTTAATTTTAACTCGATTAACTCTGACTGCGCTACGTTTCTTCACAGTCTGACTGCATCCGGTTATGAGACGGTTCTTTGCGGCCGCATGCATTTTGTCGGACCGGATCAGCGTCATGGTTATGCAAAGCGTATCGCAAAGGAGCGAACTCCTGTATACCACAATCATGTCCCAAAAGCGAAAGGGGAGATGGAAAACAAATCGAAGGTAACAGGGTTTGATGAGAACAGCTCCCTTTACTATATCGGCGGTGGCGATTCTCCGGTTCTGGCTTATGACCGTTATGTGGTAGAAGAAGCACTGGAATATTTAGGGCAGGAACATGAAAGACCGCAGTTCATCACAGTAGGTACGTATGGACCCCATTTCCCGTATGTCGCTCCAGAGGAACTTTATGAGTATTACTATGACAAAGTCAGCCTGGAGGATGTTTCAGAAACCTATCAGGGGCACCCGGCTCTTGACGGTAAGTTTCAGGAGGCAGATCCGGAGGTGGCCAGAGCGGCACGTGCGGCCTATTACGGACTGGTGGAGCAGCAGGACCGGCATATTGGAACGGTATATCAGGCATTTAAAGAATATTTAAAACGTACGGGGCATGAGGGAGTATTTATCTATGTATCCGATCATGGTGACATGAATGGCACACATGGTTATTACGGCAAGCAGGTGTTTTATGAACCGTCTGCCCACATTCCATTCTTAATTCAGGGACATGGGATTCCAGCCGGACGAACGATTGACAGTCCTGCCAGCCTTTTAGATATAGGCCCGACTGTCTGTGGTCTGACTGGAGCGGAGGTTTTAGAAGGGGATGGAAAAGATATTTCTGAACAGATTCTGGAAAGCAGCCAGGATGAAGACAGAATGGTGGTCAGTGAGCTATATAGCTATCTGAGTAATGGAGAGACAACCCTGGGAAGGCTGGTCCGTTTTAAACAGTGGAAGTATTTTACTTATTCCGGCTTCCCAGAGGATGATGTGCTATATGATCTGGAACACGATTCCAATGAAGAGAATAACGTAATCACCCGATTTCCTGAGATTGCAGAAAAGCTCAGGCAGAAGGCCAATTCCTATAAGAGCTATGATGAGGTAATGGAGCATGAAAACTGGGTGATGAAGCAGCTTCGCATCCTGATGAAGTGTGATTACGATAACCCGGATGAAAGATGGATTCCATCCGGCCTTAAGGAACTTGATCATCCAGTTAAAAGCAAAAAACCATTTCAGCCGACACCCTGGGCAACACAGATGAGAAAACGGCTGAATGAGATATAGTCACAAAAAAGGGAGGAAATTACAATGAGAGTAAAACAGATTAAAGATGTCGACGCTTTTTTTAAGGCGCTGGCAACCTGTCAGGGCAGAGTGGAGCTGATTACAGATGATAAGGATGTACTTAATTTAGCTTCCAAGCTGACGCAGTTTATAGGTCTTACCAGAGTATTCAGCAATCCTGAAATAGAATCCTATGAAATCGTCTGCTACAACGGAGAGGACTATCAGAAAATTAAAGAATATTTAGTACCGGCAGATCAGATATAAGAATAATTAAATTCAGATGAACATTCGAAAGGGGAAAAAACTATGCCAATCATACCACTAAGACCTCTCTTGGAGGCAACCGAAAAATATCAGTTTGCGCAGGGTGCATTCAATGTAAATGCAGTATCCCAGATCAAAGCAGCAATTGAGGTTCATGAAATGTTAAGAAGTCCCGTCATATTACAGGGGGCAGATTTAGCCAATGGTTTTATGGGCGGAAGAACCGATTTTTTAAACTCAACCATTGAGGATAAACGCATTGGTGCAAAGAATATCGGAGCTGCCGTTCATAAATACGGCGCATATTCTCCGGTTCCGATTGTACTGCATTTAGACCACGGAAAAGATTTTGACTCAGTAAAAGCGGCGATCGACGGTGGTTATACTTCGGTTATGATTGATGGTTCGTCCCTTCCATTTGATGAAAATGTGGAATTGACCCGTGAGGTTGTAAAATACGCGCATGAACGCGGTGTATCGGTTGAAGGAGAGCTGGGGGTTCTGGCCGGAGTGGAAGATCATGTATTTTCCGATGCATCTACTTACACCAATCCGATGAAGGCAATTGAATTTTTCAAAAAAACGGAGGCTGACTGTCTGGCTATTTCTTACGGAACCATGCATGGAGCTGTAAAAGGAAAGAATGTAAAGCTTCGGAAAGAAATCGTGATTGCCATCAAAGAATGCTTAAGACATGAAAAAATATTTGGAGTATTGGTATCCCACGGCTCCTCAACCGTTCCCAAATATATCGTAGATCAAATCAATGCCCTTGGCGGAGAGATCACCAATGCAGACGGAATTTCACTAAACGAAATTAAACAGGCAATTGCATGCGGAATCGGCAAAATCAATGTTGATACAGATTTACGTCTGGCAGTAACAAGAAATTTACGGGAATATTTCTATCATCATCCGGATAAGAAAAGCAGTCCTTCCGTTGGTAAAATATATGATCTGCTGGAAGAAAAGAAATCAGCATTTGATCCAAGAGTTTTCCTGACACCCATCATGGATACAGTGATGAAGGGGATTGAAACGGATGACGACATTCGATCACTGGGAGAGAGCATCGAACAGGGCGTAAAGGAAGTTGTGGGAACCCTGATTGTCGAATTCGGTTCTGCAGGCAGAGCATCTTTGGTTGAGCAGCTGACAACCGATGATATGATCAGAAAATATAAAAAGTAATTGGAAAGGAATACCATGAAGCATATTTTTTTGAATCTAAAACGATTTGATATTCCAAGGGAATACAGCGGAGTAAACAGTATTGCCAGGCCAGGTGAATGGGGATCCTATATCGTTAATGAAGTGCAGGAAGAATTAAAACAGTATAACAAAGATGAAGTGGAATTTGTGATGTATATGCCGGAAGCACATATTATCACTGCTGTAAACGAAAGAAAAGAAGATTCCAACCTTAAAATCGGCTGTCAGAGCGTGTTTCGTGAGGATACCGCACCAGGTGGAAACTTTGGCGCTTTTACGGCGCAGAGAACCGGTAATTCCATGAAAGCAATCGGCTGTGACAGCACAATGATCGGTCATTTTGAAGAAAGAAAGGACAAGTCAGGCATTTTGTCCGAAGCCGGAGTGAATGACTCTGATGCAGTTAACCGGATTTTAAACGGGGAGATCAAGGCAGCAATAAAGGCAGGACTGGACGTGCTTTACTGCATCGGTGAGACGGCAGACCAGCAGGAAAACTGGAGGGAAGTTCTTAAAAGACAGCTGACCATTGGATTAGATGGAGTGGATATCAGCAAAGTGGCAGTCGCCTATGAGCCTGTATGGGCCATCGGACCTGGTAAAACACCGCCTGACAGAGAATATATCAGAAAAATAGCATGCTTTATCAAAGAGGTGAAAAACGGGATTGCAGTAACCTACGGCGGAGGACTCAAAACGGACAATGCCGCCATGCTGGCCTCCATACCTGAAATTGACGGCGGGCTTATCGCACTGACAAGATTTTCGGGAGAGATCGGTTTTTACCCGGAGGAATATCTTGAGATTATACGTACATATTTAGGATAGATGAAAATTCGTTATGAAAGAGAGGAACCTGAATGAAATTACAGTTTGAATATGGACATGGTTTTGTAAATGCCGAATTGCCGGACAGCACAGATGTATTTATACCAGGAGAAACAGTGGCGGATCCGCCTTATATACCGGAGGACCAGCTTGAGGCAAAGACTCTTGAATCCATCCGCAATCCCATTGGAATGGAGCCGTTAACGAAGCTGGCTAAAAAGGGATCGAAAGTAACAATTATATTCCCTGACAGAGTAAAGGGCGGAGAACAGGCCACTGCTCACCGCAAGATTTCAATAAAATTAATTCTTCAGGAATTGTACAGTGTCGGAGTAGAAAAGAAAGACATTCTTTTAATCTGTTCCAATGGTCTGCACAGAAAAAACACCAAAGAAGAGATTTATAATATTCTTGGAAAGGAATTATTCCATGAATTCTGGTTCACCCATCAGATTATCAACCACGACAGTGAAGATTATGATCATCTGGTTGACTTGGGCGTTACAGACCGGGGCGATCCGGTCATCATGAATAAATACGTGTATGAAAGCGATTTGGCGATCCTGATCGGGCATACCCAGGGAAATCCTTACGGCGGTTATTCCGGCGGCTATAAGCATTGTTCTACCGGTATTACCCATTGGAAATCCATTGGTTCCCATCATGTTCCTGAGGTTATGCACAGGGATGATTTTGTTCCTGTCAGCGGAAAATCATTAATGAGATCCAAGTTTGATGAGATCGGCGAGCATATGGAAAAATGTATGGGCAAGAAGTTCTTTTGCTGTGATGCAGTGCTTGATACCTACTCAAGGCAGATTGAAATTAACAGCGGTTACGCAAAAGAGATGCAGCCGGTTTCCTGGAAAACAGCGGATAAAAGAACCTATGTGCCGTTTGCTGAAAAGAAATATGATGTAATGATTTTTGGTATGCCCCAGTTCTTCCATTATGGAGATGGTATGGGAACGAATCCGATCATGCTGATGCAGGCTCTTTCTGCCCAGGTGATCCGTCATAAGAGAGTCATGAGTGACAAGTGTGTCATTATCTGTGCATCAACCTGCAATGGCTATTTCCATGATGAATTATGGCCTTATACCAGAGAAATGTATGAGATGTTCCAGACAGATCATATGAATACACTCCCTGACATGAACCGCCTTGGGGAATATTTTGCCACTAATGAGGAGTATATCAGAAAATACCGCTATACTAACGCATTTCACCCGTTCCATGGCTTTTCCATGATTTCCTGCGGACATCTGGCAGAGAAAAACACATCAGCCATTTACATTGTTGGCGCAGAGCAGCCAGGCTATGCCAGAGGAATGGGATTAAAGACAAGGGCAACGATTGAGGAAGCACTTGCTGATGCAAAACTCAAATATGTGGGAGCGAATCCAAATATTCTGGCTCTGCCAAAAACATTTAAAACAGCAGCCGTTCATCTTATGATGAAGGATGAAATATACACCGGAGACAATATGTTTCATCATCACTAACAGATTAAAACTTGGAATAAGGATTGGTGGATTAATGCAGCGTAGTAAATGGGATACGATTGAAGAAGAGATTTTAGAAACGTATATACGGAATCTTAGCGGAGAAATTGTTCTTGGAATAGATGGATTTATTGATCAGGTGTGGCAGGTGGTTGAAACAAGAACACCGGATAATAACTGCATTCTGATTGAAAAGATGCAGGAGTTTGGAAATCTGATTGTCAGCCGCAGGGAAGGCGGTATGGCAAATGAGCTGATTAAAAAGAGGCGAAGCTACGGAGGATTTACTGCCAATACCGGAAATGCTCTGGGAAATATGGATTTGTCAACGACCCTGATTGGAATGTATGGTAAAGAAGAAGTTGATAAGATATTTCATGATCTGAAAGAGAAGTGTAATTTAATATCCGTTGGAGATCCTGTAGTCAGTACAATTCTTGAATTTACTGACGGAAAAATCATGATGCCAAATTTAGACGAACTGCTGAATTTTACATGGAATGATTTCCTCAGCATACTCGGACATGATCAATTACAAAAGATATTATTAAACGCTGATATTGTATCATTAGGGTACTGGTCCAATATGCCTGATTTTGACACGTTTATCACGAAACTTGATGAGAATTATTTTCATACAGACAGGCCGAAACGGTTGTTCTTTGATTTTGCCAATATTAAGAAACGAAGTGTGGAGGCAATCAACGGCACCTTCCGGGTTTTAGAGAGAGTAAATGATAAAATTCCTGTAAGTCTCAGCTTAAATGAACATGAAGCTGTTATATTGTTCTCTTATTATGACCGGAAATTTTCTGATGACTGTGAAGAGGTGGCAAGGGACACGGAATATATCAGAAACATCATAGGGCTTGATGAGCTGATTATACACACGCCCCAATATGCGGTCTTATCTTCCAAAACAGAGGGAGTGGAGTTATTAGAGCAGGATTACTGTGTAGCACCCGTGATAACCACGGGGGCCGGTGATACATTTAACGGCGGATACATTGCCGCCTGCCTTGGTAATCTGAGCGCGGTGGAACGTCTTGCCATAGCAAATGCAGCCACCAGATTCTATATAAGCAACAGTCATACGCCGGACAGGCAGGAGCTGATTTCAGAGATAAAACGGATAAAAGAAGTTTTAAGCTGAACTTTTTGAAACAGAAAGGAGGGTAACAGGTATGGATAACATATTATATCTGGATTGCAGTTTTGGAATCAGCGGGGATATGTTTGTCGCTTCCCTGCTGGATTTGGGAGCTGACCGGGAGGTTATGCAAAAAGCGCTAGACAGTCTTCTGGTTCATGGGTTCGAAGTAAAAGTAAGCAGAGTGGAAAAATCAGGACATAATGCCTGTGATTTTTGTGTTGTTTTAGATGAAAAGCATGAAAACCATGATCATGACATGCAGTATCTTCACGGCAGAGCAGAAGACCATTCCCATAAGGAAGCCGCCCATCATGACCATGAGTGCAGGGGAATTATTGAAATAAATGAAATTATTGAAAAAGCCGATATGACACCGGGTGCAAGAGCACTGGCTGGAAAGATATTTTCAATTCTGGCAGAAGCGGAAGCAAAGGCCCATCAGGTTCCGGTAGAAAAGGTACATTTTCATGAGGTAGGAGCAGTTGATTCCATAGCGGACATTGTTGCGGCGGCGGTCTGCTTTGACAATCTGGGAATCAGCAGAACGATTATTCCTCAGATTTGTGATGGAACGGGCACCATCCGCTGCCGCCACGGACTGCTGCCTGTTCCGGTGCCGGCGGTGAAAAATATCGATCTGGCACACAATCTGAATCTCCATATAACAGACGTGGAAGGGGAATTAGTTACTCCGACAGGAGCCGCGATTGCCGCTGCAATCCGTACCGATGAACAGCTGCCCGATCATTTTACCATAAGAAGGACCGGTTTGGGAGCGGGAAAGAGAACTTACAAATGTCCGGGCATACTCAGAGCTGTCTTTATAACAGAAGATGAAACAGCGTTCATCAGCCAGTTACCAGTTTAAGAAAAATTCATTAAAATAAAATGGAGTCGGTGGAAAATTATGAAGCTGCATGAATACATATTGTTTGGACTGATTGGTTTAAGTGCTTCCACAGCAGGGGCGGTCTGCGGAATAGGAGGCGGGGTGATTATAAAGCCGCTTTTAGATGCGTTTGGTTTGCTGAGTGTGGAAGCCATAAGCTTTCTGTCCGGATGTACAGTGCTTGCCATGGCCTGCTTTTCTGTGATAAAATCAATTTCAAGCGGAGATTCTTCTGTTGATAAAACAATTGGTACGCCTTTGGCAGTCGGTGCAGCAGCAGGAGGTGTGGCAGGAAAAATATTGTTTCAAATGGTTGCTGGTAGTTTTAGTGACCGGGACCGGGTGGGGTCCGTACAGGCAGTCTGTCTTTTGCTTATTACAATGGGAACATTAATTTATACAATAAAGAAAGACAGTATTAAAACTCATCAAATCAGAAATAAGGGATTTTGTATCATCATCGGATTTGTTCTGGGTATTTTCTCTTCCTTTCTTGGGATCGGAGGAGGACCCATTAACCTGGTGGTACTGTTTTATTTCTTTTCCATGGATACGAAAACAGCTGCCCAGAATTCCCTGTACATTATACTGTTTTCCCAGGCAGCCAGTCTTGTCAATTCCATCGCAGCAGGTCAGATACCGGAATTCAGTTTCCTGCTCCTTGCTGTTATGGTGTTCAGCGGAATTGCAGGAGGAGCAATTGGAAGGAAGGTCTGCAAGAGACTCAGTGAGATTACAGTGAATAAACTTTTTATTATTTTGATGGCAGAAATTATGATGATCTGCTGTTATAATATCTATCAGTTATCTTAAATGGCAAGGAGGAAACGGTTGTATGCCGCCAGTGAATTTACTGATAAAACCAGCTTCCGGACTGTGCAATATGGAATGCGACTACTGCTTTTATTGTGATGAGACAGAAAAGAGAAAGCAGGCCTCTTATGGATTTATGTCAAAGGAGACCCTGGCCAATGTGATACGTAAGGCACTTTCTTATGGAGAGCAGAGTGTTGGGATTGCATTCCAGGGAGGAGAACCGACTCTTTGCGGAATTGATTTTTTTGAAGAGGCAGTCCGGTGTGTAAAACAGTACAACGTGAATAATTTAAAAATTGAATATGCACTTCAGACCAATGGATATGCAATTACTGATGAATGGTGTGAATTCTTTAAAAAAAACCACTTTCTTGTAGGCTTATCCGTCGACGGAATGGAAGAGACTCATGATAAGTACAGGCACAGCAAAAGTGGAGAAGGAACATACCAGAAGGTTCTCCAGGCAGCCAGGCTTATGAAGAAAAGCGGTGTGGATTTTAATATACTCACAGTGGTAAACAGGGAAACAGCAGAAAATATCGTACCCATTTACAAGGAATACAAGAGAAATGGCTGGGAATATTTACAGTTCATTGCCTGTCTGGACCCCCTTGGGGAAACCCGCGGGCAAAGGGAATATTCCCTTACTCCAAAGGCGTACGGGGAGTTCTTAATCAAGCTTTTTCACCTGTGGTATAAAGACTGGAAACGGGGAAAACAGCCTTATATCAGACAGTTTGAAAACTATATCGGCATTATGCTTAAGTATGAACCAGAATCCTGTGAACAGAGAGGAGTATGTGGGATCCAGTATGTAGTGGAGGCGGACGGAGGAGTCTACCCCTGTGATTTTTATGTTCTGGATGAATTTAAGCTGGGAAATCTAAACCAGGATACAATGGCGAAAATCCAGGAACGCAGATCAGAGATTGGCTTTATTGAGCGGTCTCAGAATCATTCCGAAGACTGTAAACAGTGCCGCTGGTTCTCTCTCTGCCGCGGCGGATGCTACCGCTGCAGGGAAGGCGTGAAGGATAATTATTTCTGTGAAAGTTACCGGATGCTGTTTGAAAGCTGCTTTGAGCAGATGGAGGAAATAAGCCGGTTTCTATATACAACCCGGTATTAAGTGTATTGCATCCATCCGGATGTTGCGTGTGCAACATCCCGGGTGGACTTTTTTTGTTATTATAGAAAAGTAAGAGCTGACTTACTAAAATGATAATAAACTATATGGAGGCATACATGAAAAAGGTAAATGTAAATTATGAAAAGCTATATTATGGATTTCCTGTTATTCTTGTAAGTTATTATGATACAGACGGAACTCCAAACGTGACAACTGTGTCTTCATCCTACACCTTAAAGGACATGATGGCACTGGGCTTTTCATCAAAGGGACATGCCATAAAGCGAATTAAAGAAGTATCGGATTTTGTGGTGAACCTTGCAGACAGCAGTATGGCGGAGGCAGTGAATTTCTGCGGCAGCAAAACAGGAGCGGAGTGCAAAAAATTTGACAGCATTGGTCTCACACCAATCTCCTCCAAGGTAATTCATGCCCCAGTCATTGAAGAGTGCCCCATTTCTATCGAATGCAGCCTGACTGATGTGATTGAAAGCGGGAATTATATAGGAATTACAAATATACTGGCGAAAATCAGGGGGCGACTTGTGGCGGAAGAATATTTAAACATTACCGGAAGGCTTCATGTATCCGCATTTGATAATATTTTGTATATCGGAGACGGAGACAGCCGCGGATTCCGTAATATGAAATAAATTTTTAAGTATATCTGCGGTTAATAATTTTGTCTGCATATTTTCCTGATGACTACAGAAACTAATGTCACACAGGAGGTAAGACTATGGCAAAAGCAGGAATGAGAAGACCGAGTCCTTATGATCCCAAAAATCATGGAACGGAAAATCACGAAAAAATGCATCATCCAAAGAATGAACAGGCCAGGGTTCCCGAGATTCAGGGAGCTGCAAAAAACAGCAGTGAAAAGGCAGGTCCTATCAATGCTCCAAACTGGGCAAGAGACGATTACAAAACGGGAAATAAGAATGAAGACTGATGAGGAATATATTGCTGATCAGATCAGTCACAGTTTTAAAATCACAGCCGCCGTATGGCGGCTGTGATTTTATATACATAAAGTGTGTATTTTGTCTGTTTCAAAACGGTGTTTAATTAAATTGAAATATATGTTATACTAATGCTGAACAAGCAGGATATGAGGTGAATAATTATGAATTTACAACAACGCAACATGATTACAAGTGAAGAAATATATGAAGATTTATGCTCTAAAATAGAAAATCTGGATTATATGCCAGGGGAGGCTATCAGCGAGAATGAACTCTGCGAGCGTTATGATACTTCAAGGCATATGATACGAGGTGCTTTTGCCATGTTAAGGCAGAGACGTTTATTAGAAGTATATCCGCAAAGAGGGAGCTTTGTAAGCCTGATCGATAAAAAATATATATCTGATATTATTTACATGCGGGAATCAATTGAACAGGAAGCGCTTCAACTTGTAATAGAATCAGGGAATGTAGATGAAACATGTGATAAAATGAGTGCTAACCTGGAACTTCAAAAGAATAATAGAAAGGACAAATACCCGAATGAAGATTTTTTCCGTCTTGACAGAGAGTTTCACACTTATTATCTGGAAGCGGCGGGTCATGGGGATATTATGGATATGATGTCCGATTCTTATATTCATTTTAGAAGATGGCGTAATCTGGAACTTCGTTCCATGCTGAGAATGGATGAGCTGATTGAACAGCACGAAAATATAATTGTGAATTTAAGGAATAAAGACCGGCTTGCAGTGAGAAAGAGCCTTCATGAACATATTGATACGATCAGGCTGTTTAACTCTGTAATTGAGAAAACAAAAAACGAATATTTCTATAAAAGGTAAAATATTCAGGATAAATGCCCGCAGCACAGTCACTTTAATACTTGAAAAAGCAGTATTAAAGTGGTAATATAAAAATAAACTTGTAGACAAGAATACAAGTACTGCGATTGGGGGTGATTATACAGATGAAGATTCATTTGCAGGGGAATGTTGCAACCGAAGCGGTTATAGAGATGGAAGAATCAAAAAGTAATTATGTATTCAGGGGGAGTGCTGTTTGCTGTAAAGATTTAGATATGTTATCCGAAGTAATAAAAAACATTGGGAGCAGCAATAATAAAGTGATAGTTCTTAGAAAACGGGATAATAAGAATTTAGAGAATTATTTAAATAAATACTCACAAATATCACATACTTTTGCCCCGGATCATGTCTATCATATTATTTCTAATGTAAAATTACCAGAAAGGGAAAACGTTCATTCCATCTACATCAAGACTCCTGAATTCAGTTTTGAGGAACGGTTGTTTCTGATTGAAGATGGGGATAACTTTTTACTGGATATTCCTGAACATGTATTATATCTGTATATTGCGGATATAGAAATAATACATAGAAAATATGAACTCATGAAGATTAACAATATTTTACAGAAATGATGAGGACAATATGATATTATCGAAGAATATGGAGCGATTGGTTGCAGGAAGTTCAACCATAAGAAGGTTATTTGAAGAGGGAATTGAGCTGTCTAAAAAGGTCGGAAGTGAGAATGTATATGATTTCAGTCTGGGTAATCCGGCATCCCCGGTTCCTGATGAAGTGAAGCAGTCCATCTATAGAATTCTGGAGAACTGCGATTCCAACTATGTACATGGATACATGAAGAATGCAGGATACGATGATGTGAGACAAAAGGTTGCGGCATTTATGAATAAAAAATACGGCGCAGCCTTTGAAAAAGATGATATCATTATGACGGTGGGAGCTGCCGGCGGAATCAACTGCATTCTGCGCTCCCTGCTGGAGGAAGGCGATGAAGTGATGTGCTTTGCTCCATATTTTGGGGAATACCGAAGCTATGTTGCGAACTATGCCGGGGAATTAACGGTTGTACCGGCTGATTACAGCAGTTTCCAGCCAAATCTCAGAGAATTCAAAAAATATGTGAATCCCAGGACAAAAGCGATTATATTGAATAATCCGAATAATCCTTCCGGAATCGTATATAAACAGGAGGTTTTCGAGGAACTGCAGCGGTTACTGGAAGAGGCGGAACGAGAAATTGGGCACCCGATCTATGTAATATCGGATGAACCTTACAGAGAGCTCGTTTATGATGGCTGTGAACTTGCTTATGCACCCGATTTTATTAAAAACTGTATCGTAGTTTATTCCTTCAGCAAATCTTTGTCTCTGTCCGGAGAACGAATCGGTTATATGGCTGTGAGCAGGCAGATTGATTATTACGATGAACTCATTAATGCCCTGATTGTAGCCAATCGCTGTATCGGTTACATCAATGCACCATCTCTGTTTCAGCTTGTGGTGGCGGATTGTCTCGAAGTAAAAACAGATGTGTCTTTCTATGACCGCAATCGTATGCTTTTATACCAGTCACTTACAGATATGGGATTTGAATGTGTGAGACCCCAGGGGGCGTTTTATTTATTAGTGAAGTCTCCTGTGGAAGATGAACAGGTTTTTGTAAAACAGGCCAAAGAATATCATATTATTATGGTGCCTGCATCAACGTTTGGCTGCCCTGGCTATGTAAGGCTTGCATATTGTGTTTCCTTTGATATGATAAAGCGTTCCATTCCCGCTTTTGAAAAGCTTGCAGGAGATTATTTCAGTGTATAAATGGATGTGACTTATGGGCAGGAGGTACTCAATGGATGGACTTTTTACAATTGGTGAAGTCTCTAAACTGTTTCATATCGATGTACGTCTTCTACGCCATTATGATAAGATCTCCCTGCTGAAACCGGAATACAATGATAAAAACACCGGGTATCGGTATTATTCAACGAGGCAGTTTGAATGTCTCAATACGATTCGTTATCTGCGCTCGCTGAATATACCATTGGCTAAAATACGAGAGTTCTTTGAGAACCGGGACGATAAAAAGATGCTGGAGATTCTTTCAGAACAGGGAGATCTAGTCAGAAAAGAGCGTGAAAATCTGGACCGGATAGAACGAAAGATTCAAAGCAGAATCCTCCAGATCAAAGATGTTTCCCAGACTCAGTATGATATCATAGAAGAACGGAAGTTTGAAAAAAGGAAGATAGCCGCTTTGAAAAAGGAAATTTCGGTCTCGGAAGACTTAGAGCATCCGATCCGGGAACTTGAACTGGTGAATGGTCTCAATTCAATTATGTTTCTGGGAAAAGTCGGAGTTTCCATAGCCAGAGAGAACTTAATGAAATCAGATTTTGAAAGCTTCTCTTCTATATTTGTTCTCATTGAACCGGATGATGAATGCGGTGAATGCTCCTCCGTCATCGGGGAGGGGGACTATCTCGTTGAACGGTTCCATGGGATTCACAAAGACTCCCAGCCTGTATATGGGCATTTATTTGATTATATGAAAGAAAAGGGGTACGAACTTGCCGGGGATTCTCTGGAATTTGCGTTAATTGATTCCGGAATTACCTTAGATTCGACAAAATTCACCACAGAAATACAAATTCCTTATAAAAAATGTTGACCCTCCAATTATTGGAGGGTTTATTATTTACTGGTTAAGGGCTGACGGTACATAAGAAAGGAATGAAGAGAGTTATGATTGGGACGTTTGTTAATACAGCTGCAATATTAACCGGCAGTATTATCGGTACCTGTATACAAAAAGGAATCGGCGAAAAGTATCAGGATGCGTTATACAATGCAATGGGCCTTGCTGCCTGCGGTCTGGGCCTGAATGCTGTTGTACAGAATATGCCCAAGAGTGATTTTCCTGTACTTTTTATAGTCAGTCTTGCATTAGGGAGTCTCATAGGGTCCAGGTTTGATTTAATGAAGCGATTTGATGAAATTACCGCACGCTTTTCGAAAGGGAATTTAGGACAGGGGCTTTCCACCGCAATTCTTTTGTTCTGCATTGGAACTTTATCCATTCTGGGACCTATGGAAAGCGCCCTTCATGGAGATAATACCTATCTGTTTACCAATGCAACTCTGGATTTTGTCACCTCACTGGTTCTTGCATCTGCCTATGGTATTGGCATTGCCTTTGCTGCCATTGTCCTGTTTTTTTGGCAGGGAAGCATTTATATGCTTTCTTCATACCTTGCCGGTTTTCTTACAGAAAATTTACTGGTAGAGATATCTCTGGTAGGGGGCTTTTTAATTTTTAGTTCAGGTCTTTCCATTTTGAAAATTAAGGACTGCAAAACTTTGAACATGCTGCCTTCGTTAGGAGTACCGGTTTTGTGGTTTTTAATAAAAAGATTTTTTTAACAATGAGTTTTTGGAGGGGCAGAAAGGAGATGATCCAACACAAGAGAGGGTATCACAGCAGATTTATCACACAATAATATTTACACGAAGGAGTTGTAATATGGAAAAAGGAGCTATTTGGTTTAAACGAAGTATTATTTATTTAATTGGTCTTTTTACGATGGCGTTTGGGGTATCAGTATCCAAGATGTCGGATCTGGGCGTCTCCCCCGTAAATTCCATACCCAGTGTACTCAGTGAGATTCTTAATATTGATATGGGAATCTGCACCACAGGAGTATTTACTATGTTTATAATACTTCAGATTTTAATTTTACGAAGAGATTTTAAAAAGTTCTATCTGCTTCAGATTTTCTGTTCTGTCATATTCGGCGTTTTTGTCAGTGTGACCAACAGACTGGCAGCTGCGGTCCTGCCGGTATGCACAAATTATGGAATGAGGCTTGTATATGTGGCAGTCAGCATGGTATTGATCGCACTGGGTATTTTGCTTTATCTGGAGGCGGATATCTTATCCCTTCCTGGCGAAGGTGTCATGAAAGCAATCAGCCACAAAACCGGCATACATATTTCCACTTCCAAACTGTTTTTTGACTGGTCGGTAGTAATAATTGCCGCAGCTTTATCATTTGCCTTTATGGGTGAATTCATTGGTGTAAGAGAGGGTACTATTTTTGCGGCATTCGGTGTGGGAATATGCTTAAAGTTTATGAATAAACATTTACAGAAGCCATTACGTGGATTTCTGGTGCCGGTTGCGGAAGAATTTTAGGAGGAACGTTGATTAATACTTTAGTTGCAATTTTTGATTTAACAACTCAAATACATGTACATGTTGCATAATGGTTTTCGAAAATACTCCTGGGGAATCTTGACATAGTGCTTAAAATGTGTTATTATTCAAACAGTTATTAGTCGTTTTTTGTCGATAACTTTTTTTAAAGCCTTACATGTCGACAAGGCGACAAGTAGAACAATCTGATACTTGGCTGTAAGGAGAAGAAGATGGAATTTATAGATAAAGTCCTGAAAGAAGGGAAAAAGAATTTTGTCTTTCTGGGTGAGGCAGGCTGTGGAAAGAGCGAAATCTCAATAAATTTTGCAAAAGTTCTGTCTGAGAGCGGAAATAAAACCGTACATTTTTTTGATATGGATATGACAAAGCCTCTGTTCCGTTCCAGAGATCTGTGCAGCTGTATGGAGGATCAGGGAATTAAGGTGCATTTTGAAGAGCAGTTCATGGATGCACCGACTCTGGTTGGAGGCGTAAGTAATATACTTCGGGATGAGAATTCTTATGTAGTCCTCGATGTTGGGGGTGACCATATCGGTGCCAGGGCAATCGGCGGG
The DNA here is from genome assembly GCF_049890855.1 of Lacrimispora sp. 38-1. Taxonomy (NCBI): domain Bacteria; kingdom Bacillati; phylum Bacillota; class Clostridia; order Lachnospirales; family Lachnospiraceae; genus Lacrimispora; species Lacrimispora sp. 38-1. Next base: position 99,613 of record NZ_JBANEW010000073.1, read on the forward strand.
TTCATGTCAAGACTGGACCGGAAGAATACCGTTATCTATTACGTTTTGAATGCATTCCGGCCATGGTCATATGATATCGAACATATAGACAGAATACTGGGAGAGATTTTGCAGGTTTCCCATATTCGGGTGAACGAACTGCATCTGGTTAACAATCCCAATTTCGGACACACAACAAATGCGGCCGAGGTACTGGAAGGCTGTAAGCGCATGGCGGATATGGTGACTTTATATATGCCGATGGATTTTGCCTGCGTAAAGGAGGATTTATATGAGGAGGTAAAGGCAAAGGCTGATATTGAGATTTTGCCGCTTCACCTCTACCTTACTTACCCTTGGGTCACCGGAGAGGATTTCCGTGAATTGGGTAATATCAAATAATATTAATCTTAGGTTAATATACAAAAACAAGAGGAGGGTTTTGCTATGGCAGAAATTAAAGTGGTAGCTGAACGGTGCAAAAGTTGCGGATACTGCATTAAATTTTGTCCAAAGAATGTGTTGGCATTAGGGCAAAAAGTAAATTCTAAGGGTTATGAATATGTGGAAGCAGTTCATATGCAGGATTGCATTGCATGCTGCATGTGTGGTCGTATCTGTCCGGATGGAGCAATTGAAATATACAAATAGGAGGAGAAGGCAATGTCTAGAGTATTTATGAAAGGCTGTGAAGCAATTGCGGAGGCGGCTGTGAGAGCGGGCTGCCGTTTTTTTGCCGGCTATCCAATTACACCGCAAAATGAAATTCCGGAATATTTCGCAAGAAGAATGCCGGAGGTTTCAGGTACTTTTGTTCAGGGAGAGTCAGAGGTAGCATCAATCAGCATGGTATATGGTGCGGCTTCCGCAGGTGCGAGGGCGATGACCTCTTCCTCCAGCCCAGGTATCGCTTTAAAGAGTGAGGGAATCTCTTATTGCGCAGCAGCCAGAATCCCAATGGTATACTCAAACATTTCCAGAGGGGGTCCGGGTGTAGGGTCAATACAGCCGGCACAGATGGATTATTTACAGGCAACCAAGGCCTCAGGAAACGGCGGCTTTGAGATGATGGTATTTGCTCCTGCTTCTGTTCAGGAAGCAGTTGATATGACATATAAAGCATTTGATTATGCGGACCGTGACAGAAATCCGGTGCTTATTCTGGCTGATGGTGTAATAGGAACCATGATGGAACCTGTTGTTCTTCCTGATATGAAAACAGAGGAAGAAATTGCTGAAATAAAAAAAGCGAAAAAAGTCTGGTCATGCACGGGGCACAAACTTGACTATAAAAACCGCGCATGGATTGAGCCGGGACACTGGCTTACCAGTGATATGCAGCGTGCCAACGAAGAGGCAGAGAAGCTTTATGAATCATGGAAAGCAGATGTTATGGTAGAAGAGTATGAGACAGAGGATGCGCAGGTGGTAATTACTGCTTATGGAATTTCAGCCCGCATCGCGAAATCAGCTGTTAACATTCTTCGTAAAGAAGGAATTAAGGTAGGATTGATCCGCCCCATTACCCTTCACCCGTTCCCCTATGATTCCTTTGATAGATTGGACTACAAAAAGGTGAAAGCAGTTCTTGATGTTGAAATGTCCATTCCTGCACAGTTTGTTCAGGACGTTGAGATTGCAGTCAAGGACCGGTGCCCGATTCATACCTGCCTGTGTTCAGGCGGAAATATCATGAGCCGGGAATCAATTATCGAGTCAGTCAGAAAGATTTATTCATAGGAGGGATGAACATGGAACAGATATATGCAAGAACAAAAACAATCCAGGAAGATAAAGTTTCCGGCTTTTGTCCCGGCTGTATGCACGGAACGGTCATGAAGCTGATCGGTGAGGTTCTGGAAGAAATGGATCTGGTGGATAAAGCAGTTTGCACACTTGGTATCGGCTGCTGTGGTTTGCAGATGGATTACATTGCTTACGATAACATTACATCTCCCCATGGCCGTGCATGCGCAGTTGCCACAGGCATTAAGAGAAGCAATCCGGACAGCCTGGTATTTACCTATCAGGGGGATGGAGACTTTGCTTCCATCGGTCTGGCTGAATCCGTATCGGCAGCAAACCGCGGGGAGAATATCAGTGTAATTTTCATCAATAACGGTATTTACGGTATGACAGGCGGACAGATGGCACCTACCACACTGGTTGGTATGAAGGCATCCACTGCACCAAACGGACGTGATCCGAAAGAACATGGATATCCGATGCATATGTGCGAGGTGCTTAATGAACTGACAGCACCTGTTTATTTAGAGAGAACCAGCTGCAATACCCCGGGTAATGTAGTAAAGACAAAAAAAGCAATTCGAAAAGCGTTCCAGAACCAATTAGACGGCAAGGGCTTTTCCATGGTGGAAGTCGTTACAAGCTGTCCGACCAACTGGGGAATGGATGCATTAAAGGCTCTTGATTACATAGAGGAAAATATGCTTCCGGAATTTCCTCTTGGCGTGATTCGGGATCGATAAGGGGGAGAAGGAAATGGAGACAAATTTATGCGTTGCAGGCTTCGGCGGTCAGGGAGTTATGACACTTGGGAAATTTCTGGCTACGGCAACCTGCGATTCGACTGACAAAAACGTTACATTTTTCCCGTCCTACGGAGCAGAGCAAAGAGGAGGAACTGCCAATTGCTTCGTTGTTATTTCCGATGAAGCCGTGGGTGCACCTCTTGGAGATGTGATGGATGATCTGATTGTAATGAACGGTCCATCTTTAAACCGTTTTATTAAAACTTTGAAAACCGGAGGAACCTTATTTATCAACAGTTCTATTGTTTCAGAGGAAACCGGGCGCACAGATATTAAGGTTGTAAAGGCGCCTGTGACAGAGATGGCACTGGAGATGGGCAATTCCAAGGTTTTAAATATTATCATGTTAGGTGTTTATATTGGGTTTACAGGTGTTGTATCACCTGAAGTGGTATGGGATACAATCGAGCATAAGCTTGGTAAAAAACCAAAGCTGCTGCCTTTAAACAAAGAGGCATTTGAGAAGGGCCTTGAGATGGGCAGAAGCCAGAGATAAGAAATCTCTAAGGAGGACAGAATGGTATTTCATAATTTTGATGAGTTGATTGATAAGGTAAAGGGGGCACCCACCCGCAAGCGTATGGCGGTAGCTGTGGCCGGAGATGAACACACACTGGAGGCTGTACTCCATGCGAGAAAAGAAGGGATTATAGTTCCCGTACTGGTTGGGGATAAACCGGTTATTATGGATGTCCTGAAAAATCTTGGAGAGAATGTACCGGAAGAAGATATCTACCATATTGCCGATGAAAGAGAAGCGTGTGAAAAGGCAGTTTCCCTGGTGAGAGAGGGAAAGGCCGACTTTCTCATGAAAGGTAAGGTAGATACAGGCGTTATTTTAAAAGCAGTTGTGAACAAGGAAAACGGACTTGGAAAAGAAGGAGGCATCATGTCTCACTTCACCATGTTCGACATTCCAGGTTATCATAAGATTTTACTTCCGGTAGACGGTGGAATGGTTACTTATCCCACATTGGAACAGAAAAAAGGGATTATCGAAAACACGGTGGAAACCCTTCGTTCCATGGGCTATGATTGTCCGAAAGTGGGTGTACTGGCATGTATCGAAAAGGTTAATCCCAAGATGCCTGAGACCATAGAAGCAAGAGAACTTCAGGATATGAATGAAAGAGGTGAGATCAAAAACTGTATTGTGGAAGGTCCGATTTCCTATGACTGCGCGGTGGATCAGGAGATTGCCAGGTTCAAAGGACTGGACAGTAAAATTGCGGGAGATGTGGATGTACTGGTTGCGCCAAACATTCATGCAGGCAATATTATGGGTAAGATGCTTGCGTGTACCTGTAAAGCCAGACTGGCAGGGTTTATAGTAGGGGCAAAGTGTCCAATCGTATTAACTTCCAGGGGATCTTCAGCAGAAGAAAAATACTTATCAATTGTAGTTTCAGCAGCGGCAGCAAACTAGAAGGAGGGCATAATGGCGGAGAAAATATTAGTAATAAATCCTGGCTCTACGTCTACTAAAATAGCGGTATACGATGGAAATGATGAGGTGTGGGTAGAAAGCATCAATCACAGTCTGGAAGAAATTAAGGTTTTTCCAACTGTATTTGACCAGCTGGATATGCGAAAGGATTTAATTCTGAAATGTATGGAAAAGCATGGAGATGCATTAGATACGTTTCAGGCAATTGTTTCAAGAGGCGGATGCATGCCTCCGGTAAGCTCCGGCGCTTATGAAGTCAATGATTACATGGTAGACTGCCTTCACTATCGTCCGGTCGACCAGCATGCATCAAACGTAGGCGCTGCCATAGCTCTTATATTTGCCCGTGAAATCGGCGTTAAGGCATATACTTATGATGCGCTGACCGTAGATGAAATGCTCCCCATTAATACAATTACAGGTTTAAAAGGAATCCGCAGACCAGCGAGAGGCCATAATTTAAACACAAGAGCAGCGGCTTTAAAGCTTTGCAAAGACAAAGAAATCAGTTATCCTGATACAAATATCATTGTAGCTCATTTAGGAGGCGGAATCACAATTAACCTTCACAGCGGCGGAAAAATGATTGATATGATCATGGATGAAGAAGGTCCTTTCTCTCCGGAACGTGCCGGTGGAATGCCTGTATATTCCATTGTAAACATGGCATACAGCGGAATGTATACAAAGGAAGAACTGATGAAGCAGCTGCAGAGAAAAGGGGGCATGGTTTCCTACTTCGGAACTTCCGATATGCGGGAGGTGGAAGCAATGGCAGAGGAAGGGAACCAGGAAGCGAGAATGATGTTTGCTGCAATGGCATTGGCAGTTGCCAAAAATATTGCAAAAATTGCTCCATCGGTAAATGGAAAAATTGATTATATCATCCTGACCGGAGGACTGGCTTATTCCAAAATGTTCACAGATCTGGTAAAAGAGCGGATTAGTTTCCTTGGGACAGTTGAATTAATACCCGGAGAGAATGAAATGAAGTCTCTTGCGCAGGGGGTTGTAAGAGTCATGCGGGGAGAAGAACAGGCGAAGGTTTTGATGCCTGACTAATAAATACTTAAATTAGGAGAAAAAGTATGAAAACGGAAAATGAAAGTAAAGCTCTAAGAAAAGTTTTAGCTGTTTCTTTGTTGCTGGTAGTTCTGACTGTCTTATTGTGGGGGATCCAGTCAAATTGGGGAGCTGTTAAAATCAGCCGCTTTAACATTCAGGGCGATAATGGAACAAAGATCAGCGGTATTTCCTATGTGCCTAAAAATGCATCAAATGAAAAACCGCTTCCAACAGTTGTTATTTTTCATGGTCGTTCCAATCATGCTCACAGCAATGATACCTGGAGCATGGAACTTGCAAGACGCGGATACGTTGTATTCAGCCCGGACCTTTCCGGAGGCGGGGAATCTGATGTAAACAGCCGTGAAGAGCAGGGGGCCAGCGTTTTACAGTATGTAGGTAATCTTCCGTTTGTTGATAAGGCAAACTTAAATATTGTAGGCTATTCTGCAGGCTGTGCAACTACGCTGTATTCCCAGCAGAAGCATCCGGAACTTGTTAACGGCGTGGTAACCGTATTCGGTCCGTTTATGGTTCAGATGACCACTAAAAATCAGCCGGTTGATCTGGATTGCAATTACGGTATGATCAAGGCAAAAGCAGATCAGTATGATTATAACTTTATTGGCGATCCGGCAGCAAATGAAAAATACATAACAACTGCCTTCGGATTACCGGAGAATGTACAGTACAATAAGACTTATGATTATGGAAACGGCAACGTTTTCCGTTACGATATGGTAAATGATGCCCTTCATCAGACCGGTAATATCAGCGGACAGACAATTACCTATATCATTGAAGATATTGAACTGTTCTCAGAAGCTCCGATCAAACTGGCTTCTACCGATCTGGTATGGCTGCCTCAGCAGGCAGTAAGCCTTGCCTGTGCAATCTGTGTCATTTTATTTATTGCATTTATGGCTAATTTATTAATGTATAATCCATTCTTTGCAGTAATGAAAGCTCCTTTACCACAGAACAAAGGCTTGAGAGGCAAGAAGCTTGGAATGAGAATCTTCATGGATATTGCCATTCCAACCGTTTTATTCGTTCCGGTTTCTGCATATGTAATGATGTGGACTGCAAAAAGCAAAATATTTACCTCAACGAACTTAAACGGAATTATGGGCTGGTTAGTCATTCTCGGCATGATCTCCGTTGTAACTTTGTTCTTTAACGTTCAGAAAGCGAAAAAAGAAGGAAGAAAGATTCCGTTTTGCGATCTGGCACTAGGAGCAGAAGGGGAAGAAAAATTTGTCTGGACCCGTGTAATTAGATCTTTTATTATGGGATCTCTTGTTGTAGGGATTGTTTTAATCTGGCTTGCAGCAATTGAAGGCTTTGCCGGAGTAACTTATCAGTTCTGGAATATTGCTACAATGCTTCGTGTAAACCATATGAGGTTTGTTCGTGCAATTCCATATATTTGTATCATCTTCTTTGCAATGATCACCGGCGGTATGGGCATGCTTGTGACAAGACGTCTTCCGGAAACAGGAAACGAAAAGAGAGATATGTTTGTTGCTGTTTTAGTAAATCTGCTGATATCTGCTGCCTGCCTGGCAATCCTGCTGACACTTCAGTATGGCGGAAGTTTGATTATCGGAACCGGTCAGACGATTATTCCTCAGATGGATCTTTACGGAACAGGAAAGAATACCTCTGTAGGTGCATTGGATTTCGCATTTGGATACTGCTTTATGATGGGAACAATGAATGCGGTTATTACCTATCTGTATCGTAAGAGCGGAACAATCTGGCCAGGTCTTGCAATGTGCTGTATGTTTGCAGGCTTTATCACAACAGCAAGCTTTACGCTGGTTCGGTAATTTCATTATGGATAAAAGCATTCAAAAGGAGCATGTGCTCTTTGGATGCTTTTATTCAGTTTCAAAAGTATGTTAAAAATTTAATTTGTCGACAAGTCGACCAGGAGGATATTCATGGGATATATAATTGGTGAGGAAGCACAGGATCTTCTTCGGGATGTAAGGGAATTTTGTGAGAAAGAAGTAAAAGAACAGATCAAAGAGTATGATGTTTCGGGAGAATGGCCTCGTCCGATCTATGAACAGGCGCAGGAAATGCAGCTGCACATGATGGATGTTCCGGAAGAATACGGCGGTCTTGGGCTGGATCATATTACTCAGGCAGCTCTGGTAGAACAGATGGCGTGGGCAGACGCAGGCTTTGCGGTAACCATGAATGGAAATGGTCTGGCATTAAAACCGGTTCTGATTTCCGGTAATGAAGAGCAAAAGAAGAAATGCTGTGAAATTATTGTCAATGGTGGCTATGGGGCGTTTGCACTTACAGAACCTGATGCCGGCTGCGATGCATCAAATGGAAAAACCACTGCAGTGAGGGAAGGCGATGAGTACGTTCTTAACGGACGGAAATGTTTTATCACCAATGCAAGTGTTGCTGATTTCTTTGTTGTCACTGCTATGACAGATAAAACAAGAGGAACAAAGGGAATGTCCGCATTTCTGGTATATAAGGGGACTCCCGGACTCAGCGTGGGCAACCATGAAAACAAAATGGGTGTACGTACATCGACCACAAGTGACCTTGTGCTTGATGAGGTGAGAATTCCGGCTGAAAATCTTCTGGGAGAAGAAGGTACCGGATTTGTTACAGCAATGAAGACTCTGGATCTTGCCCGTATCTGGTGTGCTGTGATTGGAGTGGGAGTTGCAAAACGGTGTATCGATGAAGCGGCTGCTTACGCTCGCCAGCGTGTTCAGTTCGGGGCCCCCATTGGTAAAAATCAGGCAATCCAGTTTAAAATGGCTGATATGGAAATCCGTACGGAAGCTTCCCGGCAGTTAATTGTACATGCATTGACGCTGGCTGACAAAGGCCTGCCATTCAGTAAGGAATCAGCAGAAGCAAAATGCTTTGCAGGAGATTCTGTTATGCAGACATCGATTGATGCGGTCCAGATCCTGGGAGGTTACGGTTACAGCCGCGAATATCCAGTTGAAAAACTCATGCGTGATGCCAAGATATTCCAGATTTTTGAGGGAACCAATGAGATCCAGCGTATGGTAGTAGGCAGGTCGGTAATCGGCAAGATTTGAGAAAGGGGTAACTAATAATGAATATCTTAGTATGTGTAAAACAGGTTCCTGATGATTTTGCAAAGGTTCATTTAGGAGAGAATGGAAAACCTGCATTGGATGGGATTGATAAGGTTGTGAATGCATTCGATACCTATGCTGTGGAAATGGCAGTACGTCTCTGTGAAAATCATGGAGGCAGGGTCGTGGTTGCAACGATCGGAGCAGAAGAAGAGGTCCGCCCCAGCATGGTGCAGATGATTGCTGTCGGCGCAAATCAGGCTTATATTTATGCTCCCTCCACTGCTGATGCGGATGAGAGTGCAGTTGCCGCAGGGCTTGCTGAGCTGGTGAAAAAAACAGAAGAAACCGTAGGCGAAAGCTTTGACCTCATTATGTGCGGAAAGGAATCCACGGATGAGATCAGTTCCCAGGTAGGTGCTATGCTGGCGGAGAAACTGAATCTTTCATTTGTCTCAAGCGTAATTGATGTAAAACCAGCCGAAGCAGGTCTTTGTGTCAGGCAGGAAACAGAAGAAGGCTCTGCCAGCTATGAAGTATTCTGTCCCGCTGTAGTAACCGTGGCAAAACCGGAATATGATCCCCGTTACCCCAATCTGAAAAGCAAGATGGCTGCCAGAAAAGCAGTTATTCCATATTTTACAGATACCCTGTCCCCAGTGCAGCCCGCAGTAAGATGTATTAGCTACTCAGAGCCTGCAAAGCGTGAGGCCGGTGTAAAGATACAGGAAAAAAATGCCGTGGATGCAGTTGCCAGAGCTATTGCGCTGATGGCTGATGATAAAGTGCTGTAAGGAGGCAGAAAAGATGAAAACGCTGGTTTATATTGAAATAAAGAATAACAAACCTTTAAATGGCTTTCTGGAACTCATTCATGAAGCGATGGACTTAGGAGAAGGAACGGCTGTTCTGATCGGCAATGACTGTGAAGACAGCGCAAAAGAAGTCAGCCGTTATGGAATTCCGGTATTGGTACTTGATACGGAGGCGGTATGCCAGGATACCGTTTTAGCAGCACTTGTTTCGGCTGCAGCCGATACTCAGAGTGAGCTGATTCTGATGAGTGCCACACAGACCGGAAAGGATTTAGCACCCCGCCTTGCAGCCCGTTTAGACACCGGCTGTATCACAGATGTGGTGGGAATCAGGAAAGACGGAGAAAGCCTGATTTTCACACGTCCGGCATACGGCGGAACTGTTTTAGAGGATATGCAGTTTGCAGAAGGGAAAAAGGCGGTCGCTACCGTGAGGGGCGGAAGCTTTACAAAAGCAGAGGCGGCACAGGCAGGTGATATAACTGTAAAATCAATTGAAATTCCAGCGGATGCAGTAAAAGCAAAACTGGTGGAGACCGCAGTAGAAATTACAGAGCTTGTGAATCTGGAAGGTGCTGAGGTTATTGTAGCAGGCGGAAGAGGATGCGGTGATGCGCAAACCTTCGGGCTCGTGGAAGAACTGGCAAAGTTATTAGGAGGAGTAGTAGGTGCCTCCAGACCTGCAATCGAAGAGGGATGGGTATCAAGAGCACACCAGATCGGACAGTCCGGAAAAATTGTTTCTCCTAAATTATATATTGCATGCGGTATTTCCGGCGCGATGCAGCATGTATCCGGCATGATTGGCTCTGATTATATCGTTGCGATTAACAAAGACGAGGATGCTCCTATCTTTGATGCAGCCGATATCAGCATTGTAGGAAGATGCGAGGAGATTCTGCCTCTGATGATAGAAGAGATCCGCGCACGAAAAGCTTAATAATAGTTTGAGGGAGGTCAAATGATGGAATACAAGAAACCAACAGCTGAAATGATAGAACAGCTGAAAGCAATCATGCCGGGGCGGGTATTTACCGGCGATGATATGAATAGTGATTATTCTCATGATGAAATGGCATTCTACGGGAAATACCAGCCGGATGTGGCAGTTGAGGCGATAAGTACGGAAGAAGTATCGGCAGTCTGCAGACTCTGTTACGAGAATGATGTACCATTTGTACCCAGAGGAGCGGGTTCCGGTCTGTGCGCCGGCTGTGTTCCCATCGCGGGAGGTGTGGTAATCGGAACACAGAAGATGAATAAAATTCTGGGATACGATCTGGAAAACTTCATTATCCGTGTTCAGGCAGGTGCATTTATAAACGACATTGCGGAAGACTGCCAAAAGCATGGAATGCTGTATCCGCCTGATCCCGGTGAAAAGTTTGCGACAGTAGGGGGAAACGTCTCCACCAATGCAGGGGGCATGCGTGCCTGCAAATACGGAACAACCAGAGATTATGTACGTGCGATGACAGTGGTTATGCCAAATGGTGAAATCATGCGTATGGGTGCGGAAGTAAGCAAAAACTGTTCCGGCTACAGTCTGATTAACCTGCTGTGCGGAGCAGAGGGCACACTGGGCATCATCACAGAACTGAGCATGAAAATCATTCCGCAGCCGAAAGTAACGGTCAGCCTGTTAGCGCCTTTTGTGGACCTTGATACCTGTATTTCCTGCGTATCAAAGCTAAAGATGGCAAATTTAAATCCTCAGGCTCTGGAATTTTTAACCAGAGATAATGTTCAGGCGATTGAGACATTTCTTGGGAAGACCGTATACCCGGCAGTCTGTGACGGGGAAACAGCAGGTGCTTATCTTCTGGTTTCCTTTGACGGTTACAGCCAGGAGGAGCTTGATTCCACTCTTGAGATAGCAGCAGAGGTATTCTCTGAAAATGGTGCACTGGATGTCATAATCTATGATACACCTGACGGACTTCGCAATGCATGGCTGGTTCGCGGATCCTGTTTAGAAGCCCTTCTGGCAGATTTTAAGCTGATGGATGAGTGCGATGTAGTTGTACCTATTTCCCATATTGCGGACCTGGTGAATTATGCAACCGGTCTTCAGGAGAAAGTGGGGCTGGTAGTTCGCACAGCGGGGCACGCAGGTGACGGTAATGTTCATATTAATGTATGCTCCAATGATTTAGAAGAGGAAGAATTTATAAAGCGTGTAGACCTGTTCATGGATCTTGTGTATGCAAAGGGCATTGAACTGGGTGGGCTGATAAGCGGTGAACATGGGATAGGCAGCGCAAAAGTAAAATACTTAGAAAAGAATCTGGGTGCAGAACAGCTGCAGCTTATGAAAGGAATTAAAATGGCGTTTGATCCCAAAATGCTGCTAAATCCTGGAAAAGTCTGCTACTCTTTATAAGATAAAATTTTTAGATAATACAGTATTTTTGAAAAATGAAATGGGCTGGTGTTTTGCAATTATTAATTTGGCAAAACATCAGCCCTTACAATTAATAATGATAAACATTCTCACAACAAACGTTAATAAAATAACAAGAATCTAAGGGGCAATAGAATAAACATAATACAATATAAGGACATACAATTAGAAAACAATCAATAATGATATAAAATAAAAATATAATAATGAAAATATATCGTAATTATAAAATATATATCTATTATTACATGTTATATTCAGAATGGATTTTGATCAGTTTTATCGTAATTATTTACCAAAACATTTATTATTTTTTTAACAATATTTGCATCAAATACTTGAAAAATTTGTCGATAAGTGGTATTCTTTAGGTAAGTTGTCGACAAGATAACAAGAATACAAGAAGCAAGCCAGAAAGGACTGGAACCTATGATATATACATTAGGAATTGATATTGGCTCAACAACTTCAAAGGGAATGATATTAAAAAATGGTTCAGATGAAATAGCGTCCTCCATCGTTTTGGCAGGAACCGGAACTGCCGGTCCTAAGATGCTTATGGAACAGCTTTATGAGCAGTCCGGATTAAAATCAGAGGATATTGCCTTTACAATAGTCACCGGCTACGGAAGAAAGACCTTTCAGGAGGCAGATGATCAGTTAAGTGAATTAACCTGCCATTCCAAAGGGGTTTCATTTTTGTTTCCCCAGGCAAGGACTGTGATTGATATCGGAGGCCAGGATGCCAAAGTTCTGGCTTTGAATGATCAGGGTAAGATGACTAATTTTATTATGAATGACAAATGTGCAGCTGGTACAGGAAGGTTTCTGGATGTAATGGCTCAGATCCTTCAGTTAAAAATAGGAGATCTGGAAAAAGAGGCTGAAAAGGCTGATAATCCGGCTAAAATATCAAGCACTTGTACAGTGTTTGCGGAATCAGAGGTGATATCGCAGCTTGCTATGGGAGTAGACATGCCGAATCTCGTAGCAGGTATTTGCCAGTCAGTGGCCAGCCGGGTCGCAGGGCTTGCAAAACGAATTGGGATTCACGAACAAGTATGCATGAGCGGGGGCGTCGCACAGAATGGAGGTGTAAGAAAGGCGCTGCAGAATGAACTGGGAGTTCCGATTTTGTATTCGGAACAGGCACAGCTCATGGGGGCTTTAGGAGCAGCTCTCTATGCATACGAGAGAGTCATGAATAAATAAACAAAATGGAGGTTTCTTATGAGTCAAGAAGTCAAAAAGGAAAGACCGGCACCTGATCCGAATTCAGCGAAATATAAACTGAATGCGATTGCCATGAAGGCTTATGCGGATGCCCAGGCAGCTAAGGACAGAGGCGAATTGATCGGCTGGTGTTCCAGTAACTTTCCGGTGGAGATACCGGAGACCCTTGGAATTGCAGTCTGTTATCCTGAGAACCAGGCAGCAGCGATTGCAGCCAGAGGAGCAGGAGCCAGGATGTGTGAAATCAGTGAGGCAGATGGATATTCAAACGATATCTGCGCTTATGCACGTATCAGCCTTGCTTATGCCAAGATCAAGGATGCACCAGAGCAAAATATGCCTCAGCCGGATTTTATGCTGTGTTGCAATAATATCTGCAACTGCATGATCAAGTGGTATGAGAACCTGGCAAAAGAGCTGAATATCCCCATGATTATGATTGATATTCCTTTTAATCCTGACTATGAGGTGTCTGATGCAGAAGTAGAATACATTAAGGCTCAATTTTGGGATGCCATCCATCAGCTGGAAGAAATTACCGGAAAGAAATGGAGCGATGAAAAGTATAAAGAGGTTATGGAGTATTCAGGCCGTACCAGCAGAGCATGGCTGGCAGCAACTTCCTGTGCAAAATACACTCCGTCACCTTTTAACGGATTTGATCTCTTAAATCATATGGCTGTCATGGTTACGGCACGCGGCAAGGCAGAAGCGGCAGATGCGATGGAAACGCTTCTAAAGGAATATGAAGAGAATCACGCAACAGGAAAATCAACATTCCGGGAAGAGGAAAAACACAGAATCATGTTTGAAGGTATTGCATGCTGGCCCTGGCTGCGGGCAACCTCTACAGGCTTAAAGAGCCGTGGGATCAATATGGTTACAACCATATATGCAGATGCATTCGGCTTTATCTATAAGGATTTTGATGATATGTGCCGTGCTTATGCCAAGGTACCCAATGCAATTAATCTGGAACTTGCAAGAGATAAGCGTGTTAAGCTGTGCAAGGAGAACCATGTAGAAGGTCTTCTGGTACATACCAACCGTTCCTGTAAGCTTTGGAGTGGCTTCATGTACGAAATGAGCCGTCAGATCGGAGAAACCTGCAATATTCCGGTGGCGAGCTTTGATGGCGACCAGGCTGATCCGAGAAACTTCTCAGAGGCTCAGTACGATACCAGAGTACAGGGGTTAACCGAGATTATGGAAGCGAATAAGGGGGTTTAAGCATGAAGAGCGTAACAGAAATTTTAGAACAGTTAAAAGCAATTGCTGAAAATCCGAGAGCACAGAAAGATGCACTGATTGCTTCCGGGAAAAAGGTGGTTCTGACCGCCCCTGTGTATACTCCGGAAGAACTGGTGCATTCCTTAGGCATGGTTCCCATGGGGGCATGGGGTGGCGATATTGAGTTGAGAGAAGCAAAACGGTATTTTCCGGCATTCATCTGCTCCATTGTACAGTCTTTGGTGGAGCTGGGAATCAAAGGGGTATACGATGGAGTGAGCGCTGTTATTATTCCAAGCTTATGCGACAGCTTAAAAGTTGTTGGTGAGAACTGGAAGTATGCAATTCCCAATATTCCATTCCTTCCTATGACATATCCTCAGAACCGAAAACCGGAATATGGAAAAGAGTTTACCAAAAAGGGATATGAGAGAATGATTGAAGAGCTTGAAAAAATATCAGGTGAAACCTTCGATGATGAAAAACTTGCCAAGTCAATCCGTATTTACAATGAGCATAATACCCTGATGAGAGAACTCTCAGAGGTACTGGCAGAGCATCCGGAAGTGACTGCTGCGCAGCGCAGCGCAGTATTTAAAAGTGCTTTCTTTATGTTAAAAGAAGAGCACAGCAAAGTGATTCGCGAATTGCTGGAAGCATTAAAAGAGCAGAAACCAGGAGAAGCGAAGATCAAAATCATGACAACAGGTATTCTGGCAGATAGTCCGTCTCTTCTTAACATCATTGACAGCAACGGTCTTCAGATTGTTGCTGATGATGTAGCAGCAGAGAGCCGTCAGTACCGTACAGATGCTTTGGAGGATATCACTGCTTTGGACAGTCTTTCTGGAAAGTTCTGTGCAATGGATCACTGCTCTGTGCTGTATGATGTGGAGAAGAAAAGAATTGACCTGATTGTAGAAACTGCAAAGAGCCATGAAGCTAAGGGGGTGCTTGTGGTTCTCACAAAATTCTGCGATCCGGAAGAATTTGATTATCCGTTACTTAAAAAAGCTTGTGACGCAGCAGGACTTCCGATTATTCTGATCGAGGTAGACCGGCAGATGGAAAACTATGAGCAGGCTGGAACAATGATTGAAACATTTAAAGATATGCTGGGAAAAAACTCATAAGACTGGGGGACTTTTAAAATGGAGAAGAAAGTCAATAAATTATCGATAGCAATGGGGATTACATTTGTATGGTTTACAACACAGTTCGGCGGAGGTTTTGCTTCAGGAGCTCAGCTGAAAAGCTATTTTATCAGATATGGGATCATGTGCCTCATTACGTGTGTGGGAGCGCAGGCGATCTGTGCGGTTTACAATGGTTACATTGCATATTACGCAAAAAAACATGATGTTTATGATTACAGCAGCTTTAACAAAAAGTTTTACGGAAAATATTCCGCTATTTTTTCCAATTTATTTGAATTAGTTTATATCTTCGTGCTTTTAGTAGTACCTGCAGTTGCCTTTTCCACAGGAGGAACAACGCTGTCAAAGATGATTGGAGTACCCTATTTTGCCTGTACGGTTGTGATTGGTATTTTCATTTTTATTGTAGCTATTTATGGTACAGCCATGGTACGTAAGGTTGCAACAGCTCTGTCGATTCTCATTGTAGTTGGACTTTTGCTTGTATTTATTCCTAATATTATTGTTCAGTGGGATTCAGTCGTATCAGGAATCGGATATCTGGCAGATCAGAAGGCGCCAGTGGGGCCCGCAATCTGGAGCATGATCGTATATGCTGCATTCCAGATCGCTTCTTCCCCTGCCATTCATTCTCAGCATGCGGAAGCATTGGATAAGCCAAAGGACGCAGTTTATACCTATGTTGTTGGTTTCATCGTAAACAGTCTTATGATTTTTTTATCTACATTAGGACTTCTTGCAATCGTACAGACTACGGAATACGCCAAAGCTTCCCTGCCTGTTATTGTACTGGTAGAAAACGGCGTAGGAGGCGCTTTACTGACACCAATTATTTCTATATTGATCATTTTAGGTTCTGTATCCACTGCAGTAAACATGGTAGCTGCCGGAACGGTGCGTGTCTGCAATATGCTTGACAAGAATTTTGATCCGGATGGAAAACCAACCTCAAAAGTTATTATTACAACCCTTATTTTATGTCTGGTTGGTCTTGGCGTTGCACAGTTCGGACTGCTTCCGCTGGTTAATAAGGGATATGGTATCCTTGCATACCTCACATTCCCGGTTATTATAATTCCTTACATTATTCATATGATTCATACAAAGTTTGATACAAAAAGTGACAATTAAAGGAGACAAAAAATGAGTGAAATGAGTCGCCCGTTAGAAGGCGTAAAAGTTTTGGAACTGGCAACTTTTATCGCAGGACCCTGCTGTGCAAGGTATCTGGCAGATTTAGGTGCTGAGGTTATTAAAGTGGAGGCTCCAAACGGTGATCCGCTTCGATTCACCGCTGTCAATGAAGGCCGTCCGTTCGGTGACCAGGAGGATACCAGCTTTTGCCTGGAGAATGCAGGTAAAAAGTGTGTAACTCTGGATACAAAATCTCAGGCAGGCCGTGATGTACTGGAAAAACTGCTTGCTGACTGCGATATCTTTATTACCAACTGGCGTCAGCCTGCTTTAAAGAGAAGCGGACTTGATTATGAGACCTTAAAAGTGAAATATCCGAAGATGGTAATGGGCTATGTCAGCGGCTACGGAGAGAAAGGCCCTGATAAGGATCTTCCTGGATTCGATTTCACCGCATTTTTTGCAAGAGGCGGCGTCATGGGTACCATGTATGATGTGGACTCGTCACCAATGCTGCCAATTGCAGGATTCGGTGATCACCAGGTCGGTATGTACCTTGCAAGCGGCGTGCTGGCAGCACTTTACCGTGCACGGGAGACGGGAAAAGGGGATCAGGTAACGGTAAGCCTGTTCCACACTGCTCTCTGGGATATCGCTCTGTTCCTTCAGTGCAACCAGTATGGTGATCCTTCCACACAGTATCCGGTGAGCCGTAAAAAGATCGCCAATCCGTTAAATGTAGCTCATAAAACAAAAGATGGATATTGGGTACAGTTTGCAATGCCAAGATACGATTTCTACTATCCTACCTTTATGAAGGCACTTGGCCGGGAGGATTTAATCGGAGATACCAGATTTTTCCCACAGACTGCACTTCAGGATCACTTAGTAGAATTCTATGAGATGCTTCATGATGAGGTTCTGAAAAGAAGCCTGTCTGAAGTTGAGGTTATGATGAAAGAAGCTGATTTACCATATGCGGTGTGCCAGACCTGGAATCAGATTCTTGTAGATGAGCAGGCATGGGCATCAGATGCTCTGGCAAAAGTGACATTCCCCAATGGGGCGGAGCGTACCATGGTACGAACTCCCGTTATTTTCTCTGAAACCAGTCTTTCTTCCTATGAAAGGGCTTCCTTCTTAGGAGAAGATACGGAAGCTGTGCTTGCGCAATTAGGATATAGTAAAGAACAGGTCAGTGCTATGATTGCAGCAGGCGAGGCAACCGGATGCAAGAGGATTGGCTAAAATCTTCCTAAGTAAAGTGGTGGGTAGAAATGATATTGAGCCGTAAGACAATAGGGATGTGCCTGGCTGAAAGAGCCAGGCATACGCCTGATGAAATTTCGATAATATACGAAAATGTTTCCTATACCTGGAATGAACTTGACAAAATCAGTGACTATATGGCTTATCGTATGCATAAAATTGGCATCACCAAAGGGACTCATGTGGGGATATGGAGTGTAAATAATCCCAATTGGATCATTATTTTTCTGTCATTACAGAAATTAGGAGCGCTTCCTGTTCTGATTAATACCTGCTACAGGGAAAAAGAATTGACAGAGGTTCTTCAGTATGCTCATGTAGAGTATCTCTATTATGGTGACGTTTATAAAGATATCCATTACTCAGAAATCGTTGATACCATTAAAGAAGATCATGTCTGTAATATTAAAAAATGGCTGTTTATGGGAAAAGACAAGGCGGGTTCATGGTTGAATTTCAATAGTTTTGTCAGCAGCGAGAAAACAAAAAAGGCTTATGGGATAACCAAAAGCCTGCAAAATAAGGTTAAATCTGACAGCATTGCCTGTATGCTGTTCACATCAGGAACGACATCCCGGTCCAAGGGCGTCCTGTTGACCCATGATAATATAGTGAATTCTGCTTTGGCAACCATCCGGCATATGCAATGGACAAACGATGACAGAATGTGCGTAACGGTACCGATGTTTCACTGTTTCGGTGTTACTTCCAGTCTTCTGACCACGATATTACTGGGAAGTACGATGTGTATCCTTCCCTATTATAAGACAGTTGATGTATTAAACTGCATTCAGAAAAATCAATGTACCATTATTAACGGGGTACCATCCATGTTTCTTGCAATGCTGCGAAATGAGCATTTCAAAGAATATGATTTAAGCAGTTTAAAATCAGGAATCATAGCCGGTTCCCCTATTCCTCCAGAAGACTATCTGACAATATGCTCGCAAATCCCAGGCCTTATGCTCCTTCCTTCTTATGGTCAGACAGAGACATCGCCTGCGGTGACTTTTTCGCTGTCCAGTGACCCGGTGGAAAAACGGGCATTGAGTGTAGGCAAGGCGATAGAAGGCATTGAAATTCAGATTGTAGACAACGAGAAAAAAAGTCTTCTGCCTGCGGGAGAGACAGGGGAAATCATGGTAAGAGGTTATAATGTAATGCACGGCTATTACAATATGCCTGCTGAGACAAAGCAGACTCTTACTGACGCCGGATGGCTTCACACTGGAGATATGGGCTTCCTTGATGCAGAAGGTTACTTACACATAAAAGGAAGAAAAAAAGAAATTATTATCAGGGCAGGCGAAAATATATCGCCCTGTGAGATTGAGGATTATATAAAAAAAATCCCCTGGATCGATCAGGCAGTTGTGATAGGGGTGCCTGCAGAAGTGATACAGGAAGAGATAGTGGCGTGCCTTGTATTAAAAAAAGGGGAAACGCTTCACGAGGAATATATAAGGCAGTATCTGGCCAGCAGAATTGCACATTATAAAATTCCGGTTAAATTTTTGGAATTTGAGGAGTTTCCTATAAATTCCAGTGGAAAAATAAAACTGGCTGAAATCAAAAGCAGTGCTATTATGCAGTTGAATCAGTCTGACAAATAGGAGTAGGAGGAGAAATCCATGTTTTTTACGGAACAACACGAGCTGATCAGAAAATTAGCCAGGGAATTCGCAGAAAAAGAATTGACAAAAGAGCTTCAGGAAGAGGTTGAGGAAAGCGGAGTGTTCCCCAAAGAAGTACTGGATAAGATGGCAAAAGCAGGTTTCTTCGGAATCAAGATTCCGAAAGAATTAGGCGGACAGGGAGCTGATGCCAGATCTTATGTGCTTGTAATGGAAGAGATTTCAAGAGTAAGTGCGGTTGCAAGTCTTTATGTATCTTCCCCCAACTCACTGTCCGGAGGACCGCTTCTTTTATCCGGTACAGATGAGCAGAAAGAAAAGTATCTCCGCCCTGTTGTTACCGGTGAGAAGATTCTTGCATTTGGTCTCACGGAACCAGGAGCAGGTTCCGATGCAGGCGGTATGACGACGACTGCAGTTGAGGACGGAGATTACTATATTTTAAATGGTCGTAAGACATTTATTACCATGGCGCCTCTTTCCGATTTTGCGGTTATATATGCGAAAACGGATATGTCAAAAGGAAGCAAGGGTATCACTGCATTTATCGTAGATATGAAGCAGGAGGGCGTATCCTGCGGAAAACCGGAAAACAAGATGGGACTTCACGGCTGTGCCACCAGTGATATTATACTGGAGCAGGTAAAGGTACATAAAAGCAATGTTCTTGGTGAAATCAACAAAGGCTTTATCAATGCGATGAAGACTCTGGATACAGGACGTATGGGTGTTGCAGCTCAGTCCATCGGAGTTGCACAGGCATGTCTTGATGAGGCTATTAAATATGCAAAAGAAAGAAAGCAGTTTGGAAGAAGAATCGGTGATTTCCAGGCGATCGGCTTCATGATTGCAGACATGGCCACAAAGCTTGAAGCAGCAAAGCAGCTGGTTTATAAAACTGCATATTTAATGGATACCAGACAGGATGCATCAATGAATGCGTCTATGGCAAAGTACTATGCAGCAGAGGTCTGCAATGAAATAGCAGCAAAGGCAGTGCAGATCCATGGCGGTTACGGATACATCAGTGATTACAAGATTGAACGGTTATACAGAGACTGTCGTGTATTTACAATTTATGAAGGAACTTCACAGGTTCAGCAAATGGTAATTGCGGGCAAGCTGCTGAAAAAGTAGGAGAGGGGAAAAGTTAAAATGAAGATTTTGGTTTGTGTAAAACAGGTACCGGACACCAATGAGGTGAAAATTGATCCGGTAAAGGGAACCCTGATCCGGGATGGTGTTCCAAGCATCTTAAACCCAGATGATGCCAATGCCCTGGAAGCAGCACTTCAGATAAAGGACCAGAATAAAGACGTGACAGTAGCGGTACTGACGATGGGACCGCCTCAGGCTTCCTATATGTTAAGAGAGTGTCTGGCTATGGGAGCGGATGAGGCATATCTTTTAAGCGACCGTGCATTTGGCGGAGCGGATACGTGTGCAACTTCCACTACCATCGCTGCAGGCATTCATAAGGTTGGAAATGTTGATGTGGTATTTGCAGGACGTCAGGCAATAGACGGTGATACGGCGCAGGTTGGACCCCAGGTAGCGGAGAGACTTGGAATACCGGTGGTTACTTACGTTGAGGATATTGAGTTGAGAGACGGCAAGGTCACTGTACACAGGCAGATGGAAGACGGCTACGAGGTGATTGAAGTCCAGACACCATGTCTCTTAACTTGTGTGAAAGAGTTAAATGAACCCAGATATATGAGCATTGGTAAAATTGTAGATGCATATAAAAAAGAAATTCCGGTTTGGAATCACCTGGATGTAGAACTGGATCCAAAGGACTGCGGCCTTAACGCTTCTCCGACTCAGGTATTCCGTTCCTTTACTCCCCCTGCAAAAGGCAAGGGTGAGATGCTTTCTGGCTCAATCGATGAAATGAGCAGCAAACTGGTTGACAAATTAAAAGAGAAACATTATCTGTAAGGGAAGGGTCGGTGTATAGATATGGCTGTTAATGTTATAAAAGAAAAATGCAAAGGCTGTTCCATCTGCGTGAAGAACTGTCCGTTTGATGCCATTACCATGGAAGGCAAGCTGGCAGTAATCGGTACTGCCTGTACGGGCTGCGGTGTCTGTGTAGAGAAATGTCCGTTTATGGCAATCGAAAAGACGGAAGAAATAAAAGAAGTGAAAGATTTAAGTGCCTACAAAGGGGTATGGGTCTTTGCAGAGCAGCGTCAGGGTGAAATTATGCCTGTAGCAATTGAACTTTTAGGCGAAGGAAAGAAACTGGCTGCAGAGATTGGCACTGAGTTATGCGCGGTGCTTTGCGGAAACGGAGTGGCTGGGCTTGTGAGTGAATTATTTGAGTATGGTGCAGACAAGGTGTATCTCGCAGAGGCACCGGAACTGGAACATTACACCACTGACGGCTACGGCAAGGTGATTACTGAAGCAATCAATGAGTACAAGCCTGAAATCGTGCTTCTTGGAGCTACCCACATCGGCCGTGATCTGGGCCCGATTCTTGCAGTGAAAGCAAATACAGGACTGACAGCTGACTGCACCAGGCTGGAGATTGATCCGGAGGATAAAAAAATCAGACAGACGCGCCCTGCTTTCGGTGGAAATCTGATGGCTACCATTGTATGTCCGAATCACAGACCTCAGATGTCTACAGTAAGACCGGGGGTTATGGCAAAGGCAGAGCGTATACCGGGAAGAACTGGAAAAGTAGTGGAATTGAAGACTGAATTTTTAAATGGGGATATTCGTACAAAGGTGCTTGATGTAGTCAGAAGTGTAAAAGAAATGATTGCAATCTCAGATGCGGAAATCATCGTATCCGGCGGTATGGGTTTAGGAAAAGCAGAAGGTTTTGAACTTTTAAAGCAGCTTGCAGACAAGCTTGGCGGTGTAGTTGCAGGTTCCAGGGCTGCGGTAGATGCAGGCTGGATTGACCACGCCTATCAGGTTGGACAGACAGGAACCACTGTAAAGCCTAAGATCTATATCGCATGCGGAATATCTGGAGCGATCCAGCATGTAGCTGGTATGCAGGGTTCTGAACAGATCATTGCGATTAATACCAATGAAAATGCACCTATATTTGAAGTGGCGGATTATGGGATTGTCGGCGATCTCTATAAAGTGATACCATCAATCATTCAATCTCTGGATTGACAGAGAATGGAATCGTAATACAAAGAAGAGGGAGTGTTCTGTTAAATAAGAGCATTCCTTCTTTTTTTCCCTGGAAGCCGGAATACCTTATTTGAATTGTACTGACTTTTTTCAGGGGATTTTTCTATTTGCCTTGCTTAATTGCTCCAATTGCGGTATCTATTATATAGAGATGGATTTATAATCCTGATAATCATAACAAAATAGGAGAATGACATGGCAGAGTTTATTCAGAAACTTGAAAAATGGGATACCTGGGAAATTACCTGTCCCGGTTACACGGATAAAAATCCGTTTGTTGATTATAAGATCCAGGGAACCTTCACCGGCGCTCATGAATGCAAAACAGTGGATGGGTTTTATGACGGAGACGGGAACTATGTGGTTCGGTTTATGCCTTCCTTTGAAGGAAGCTATGAATTTTTGATCTTCGGAAGCTTTTCTGAGAAGACCTGGGAAGGAACCTTTGAAGTACTTCCGGCTTCCGGCAACAATCATGGACCTGTCCGTGTTGCAAATACATATCATTTTGCTTATGAGGACGGAGTTCCTTATTATTCCATTGGAACGACCTGCTATGTATGGGAGCTGCAATCGGAAGAATTGCAGAAACAGACACTTGAGACTCTTAAGAAGAGCGCATTTAACAAAATTCGTTTCTGTATTTTACCGAAACATTATGATTACAATTTAAATGAACCGATATCTTATCCATACATAGGGGCACCCTGCGACAGCACAAAATTAACCAGTGATAATTTTCAGCTGTTTAATGGAAGAGCGGAGGGAAACCAGTGGGATTATTACCGCTTTAACCCGGAACATTTCCGGCATATTGAAGAATGTATCAGACAGTTGAGAGAATTGTCCATCGAAGCGGATTTGATCGTTATGCATCCTTACGACAGGTGGGGATTCAGTCTTATGAGCAGGGAACAGGACGAATTGTACTGGAACTATGTGATTGCCAGATTTGCTGCATACAGGAATGTCTGGTGGTCACTTGCCAATGAATATGACCTTATGCCTCAGAAATCGGTGGAGGACTGGGAAAATTTTGCAGGAATCATCTGCAGAAATGACAAATACAGTCATCTGAGATCCATTCATAACTGCATGTCTTTTTATGATTATTCCAGACCGTGGGTCACCCACTGCAGTATACAGAGACAGGATATCTATAAAACGGCTGAATACGTGGATGAATGGAGAGAAAGGTATAAAAAGCCGGTAGTACTGGACGAAATAGCCTATGAAGGAAACATTCAGCATGGCTGGGGAAATATTAGCGGTAAGGAATTGGTGCGCAGATTCTGGGAAGCCAGCTTAAGAGGGGGATATGCCGGTCATGGAGAGACTTATATGAACCCGGATGGGATACTGTGGTGGTCCCACGGCGGCGTTTTACATGGAGAAAGCCCTGACAGGCTGAAATTTCTGTATCGGATATTATCGGAAACGCCGGGCTATGGTCTGATGCCGTTAAAACAGGCCTGGGACGAGGTATGCGCAACCGCTGAAGGTGTTGGCTCCATGATACTGAAAATTAAAAGCTATTATCTATACTACTATGGATTTAACAGACCTTCCTTCCGGGAATTTAACTTTGATGATACAACGGAATTTGATGTGGAAGTTATTGATACATGGGATATGGAAATTCAGGACATGGGAGTATTTAAGGGGAAATTTAAAGTGGAACTGCCGGGGAAGGAATATATGGCGGTCCGCTTCAGGAAGCATCAGGCATAGAGATAGGGGTTTCCATTATGCTGAAAGAAATTAATAGAAAAATATGAATGTTTATTCAAGAAAAAGAGGTCTGACGGTGTTCAGACTTCTTTTTTATTGAGATATACTGGTGGTTAAGGTGATGTAGTAAAACAAATAAAAGAAATAAAGTTATACATTATCTGACAAAATATTTAGTTAAATTTTAGAAAGAAAACTGAATATTATAAGATAAATGATAATACTCTGAAAATATCTTATGCCATAAAATAGTATAATTCTGAGATTTTTTATTCACTTCTTTTCAGTTATTAACATTTAAAAATATATAATCAAATACAATGTGTCTATTGTCATATACTTAATTTTATATAATTATTCATTAATGCGGTTTGCAAATTTCGGTATTTATACATATTGAATCAACGAAAAAAAATATTCATTAATTATTTTTTTACAAATGCACAAGAAACTCATTTTTTTATAATAATAAACAAATCGTTTTTAAAGTGATTATTTTTATAGTTTCCTCACATGAGGGCAACGTTTTTGTAAATAAAAATTTTGTCGAAAGGTGCGATAAAAAAGAGTTTAATATTTAAAAAGATTGCAGTAGGATAAGCTATAAAATAAATATATTGTTAGAAAATAACAGATATCATACAAAAATGACTAAAAACAAAAATAAACAAATATTAAATGGAAAAACGAGGAAAAAATCAAAAATATAAAATGAATCGATAAATTTATTGATTTAGGAGGTGAACTCATTGCTAAACATTGCATTATTTGATGATGGTACAAAAATAGTAGATTTTATTGAAAAAGTTACTTTGGAATTTTTTAATGGAGAATTTATTCCGTTAAATATTATCCGTTTCAAGAATGCAAACAATTTACTTTATGATATTGCTGACGGTTATAAGTTTGACTTGTTTTTACTAGAGGCAGTATTACCTGATATGAGCGGGGAAGAACTGATTAAGAAAGTCAGAAAAACGAATCCAAACGGTTATTTTGTATTTATTACTTCCCAGCTTAATTATGCCATTGATGGTTATGGATTAAAGCTGTTTCGATTTATACCTAAGGATGAAGTCAGCAGAAAGCTTATATCAGTACTAAGGGATTTCAAGTATGAAGTATCTTTGAAAGATAGAAATAGTTATATAATCACCACGAATATTCGCCTGGAAAAGCTGCCCTATAAAAATATTTATTATATCTATAAAGAGAAGAAATATTCCATATTTGTTACCACAGAAGGCAAAAGTAAAGAAAGGAAGGGAATTGCTGAAGTATATAATTCTTTAAATAGAGATGAATTTTTTTTCATTGATAAGGGGTATATTGTGCATGCTTTTTATGTAAGTAAGCTAATAAAGAATAATCTATATTTATTAAATGGAATAGTATTGACAGTTAGCAGAACTCATATTAAGGAGATTAGAAAAAAATTAATACAGTATTGGAAAAATAATTACAGAAAGGAGAATCATTATGAACAATGTGTTTGAAAAATGTACTACTTGCGGATATGTTCATGATAGTAAAAAACTAAAACGTGAACTGTTTATTTG
Organism: Lacrimispora sp. 38-1; assembly: GCF_049890855.1. Classification (NCBI taxonomy): domain Bacteria; kingdom Bacillati; phylum Bacillota; class Clostridia; order Lachnospirales; family Lachnospiraceae; genus Lacrimispora; species Lacrimispora sp. 38-1. The sequence goes on from NZ_JBANEW010000073.1 coordinate 125,070, forward strand.
TAACAATTGTGGTTCTTATAGTAAGATGCCGTTTCGGGATAGAATAGACTTAATAGTAGATTCCAACTCGTTTAAGGAGACTAATGGCAATTTGGCTTTTCATGATCCGTTGCACTTCCCAGGATATGAAGAAAAATACAGGAAAGCAAAATCAGTTACAGAATTAAATGAAGCAGTAGTGACAGGCTGTGCAAAGATTAGTGGAGAAGATGTGATGTTAGGAGTTATGGACTCAAGATTTATGATGGGAAGTATGGGTGTGATTGTCGGATATAAAATTTCCAGTTTATTTAAAGAAGCATTAAGTAAAAGACTGCCCGTAATCATTTTTGCTGCATCAGGCGGAGCAAGAATGCAAGAAGGCCTTTTTGCGTTAATGCAGATGGCCCGTACTGCTTCGGCGGTACAGGAATTTAATGAAGCAGGAGGTTATTACATAAGTGTGCTGACGAATCCTACAACCGGAGGTGTGAGTGCCAGTTTTGCTTTCTTGGGAGATACTATTCTGGCAGAACCGAATGCTTTAGTAGGTTTTGCAGGTCAGCGGGTAATCAAGCAAACAATAAGAGAGCAATTACCAGAAGGATTTCAAACCTCGGAATATCTATTAAAAAATGGATTTATTGATGCCATAATAAAAAGAGCTGATTTACGGGAAAAATTGGCATGGCTCTTGAAATTTCATAAAGGTTCTTCACTGAATAATAGTAACTAAAGGTAATTATTTGTTGAACTGGAGGCAATATATGAAAAAATTAGATGAAGATGAAAAATCGTTATTACAGAAAAGAATATGTAACGTAAGCACAACCTGGAGAAATATTCAGGCCATTAGAAATGAAAAAAGATTTAAGAGTTTAGATCTGGTAAAAAATATCTTTACGGATTTTTTCGAACTACATGGGGACCGCTATTTTGGTGATGATAAATCAATAGTTGGAGGAATCACCTATCTTAATGATATTCCTGTCACATTAATTTGCCAGTATAAAGGGAAAGGTTTGCCGGATAGTCAGGACAGACAGTTTGGAATGCCTTTGCCTGAAGGATATAGAAAAGCGCTGCGGCTTATGGAGCAGGCTGAAAAATTCAACCGTCCTATTATTTGTTTCATTGATACACCAGGGGCTTATCCTGGAGTTAATGCCGAGGCAAGAGGCCAGGCAGAAGCAATCGCTAGAAATTTAAAAGAAATGTTTTCATTGACAGTACCAATTATATCACTGGTCGTAAGCGAAGGCGGAAGCGGAGGCGCGCTCGCATTGGGGGTAGCTAATAAAGTATACATGTTAGAAAAGGCAATATATTCGGTGGTATCACCAGAAGGGTGCGCAAGTATTTTGTGGAAGGATTCTCAAAAAGCAGAGTTGGCATCGGAATATTTGAAACTTACTGCAGACGAGATTTATAATGCCGGTATTGTGGATGGCATTATCAGTGAAAAAGGGTCATTTATAGAGTTATGCGGGAGGATTGCAGAAACTTTTTATAAGGATATCCTTCAAATGCGGTGCAGATCCCGGGAACAACTGAAAAATGATAGGAAAATCAAATTTATAAATATTGGAATGTTGAATGATAAGTTGGATACGGCAGATATGGTTTGAAGAAAGTATTTCATTTCTGAAATAAAATAATTATAAGAAAAAAGAGAGGTCTAAATATGGATGAAAATAAAATATTAACTATTTTAAACATTTTTGAAAGTTCTACTCTTTGCTATTTTAAATATTCCATGGATGGCAATGAAATCATATTTAGCAAAGAAAGTGATAATACGTTTGCAATCAATTCCTTTAATATGGAAAATTCAAAGCAGCATGCTACAGTAAAAGGGGTACATGAAGAAAATGAAAAACCATCTGTTAGGATACAGGAAAAAGAAAATGTGAAAGCAGAAAATGTTGATGCAGATAACAATAAGATTTCTGTAAAATCAAATTTTGTAGGTATGTTTACGTTGTCTGATAATTTAAAAAAAGCAAATGCAAGTGTTAAAAAAGGTGATGTTTTAGGAAATATAGAAGCTATGAAAATCTATAATGATATTATTTCTCCGGCAGATGGTGATATAGAACAAATACTTGTCGAAGATGGCAGTTTGGTTGAATGTGAACAGGAACTGATGATTATTAGGGTGAACTCAATATGAAAAAATTTGAAAAGGTTTTAGTAGCAAATCGCGGAGAAATTGCACAAAGGATTATTAAGGCTTTAAAAGAACTGGGGATAAAAACAATTGCGGTTTATTCAAATGTAGATAAAGATGCACCATATGTACGGCTGGCGGATAATAGAGTTTGTTTGGGGGATGCGAAGGATTCCTATTTGAATACATATAAACTGATATCGGCTGCAACGGCATATAAAGTGGATGCGATCCATCCTGGAATAGGTTTTATGGCTGAGTCCGGAGAATTTGCTGAACTTTGTAACCAGTGTAATATTGTATTTATCGGGCCGGGGTATGATTTGATTAATGCTATGGGGAATAAAAGCAGGGCAAAGCAAATTGCCAGGGAATGCCATATTCCCATAATCGAAGGGAGCGAGGAGCCGGTAGCGGATATTGAAGAGTGTGAAGAATTTGGTGAAAAGGCTGGTTATCCGATTTTACTCAAAGCCACTTATGGAGGCGGAGGAAAAGGAATAAGGATTGTAAATAGAAAGGAAGAACTAAGTGATTGCTATGAGTTATGTGTGAAGGAGGCCAAAACAGCTTTTAATAATGGAGAATTGCTGGTAGAGAAGGCGGTCCAAAATTTCAAACATTTTGAAGTCCAGATTTTAGGCGATACACAAGGAAATATCATTCATCTGGGTGACAGAGAATGTACGATCCAGCGGTCCAATCAGAAAGTTATTGAGGAGGCGAGATGCCAAAATATCAGTGAAGATTTACGCCAGAGAATATATGATGATGCATTGAAGATTGCGAAGTATATCCATTATGTGGGACCTGGGACTGTGGAGTTTTTGGTTCAGAATAATGAAAAATATTATTTTATGGAAATAAATACCAGACTTCAGGTTGAGCATACTATTACAGAGTTAATAACTGGAATTGATATAGTAAAAGAGCAAATTAAAATTTTTGAGGGTTGTAAATTAGAACTAAGTCAACGTGATATAAAGTTTGACGGATATGCATTACAATGCAGAATTCTTGCAGAAAATATGACTCAAGGAGGTTTCCCGTCTTTAGGTAAAATTACAAAATGGAATATGCCGGGGGGATTGGATGTAAGAGTGGATAATGGTTATGGCTGCGGTAATAAAGTAACCCCTTATTATGATTCTCTGATTGCAAAAATATCCTGCCGGGCTTCCAATAAAGAGCAAGCAGTAAAAAAAATGCTGGTAAGTCTTGAAGAAACTGAAATAGAAGGAATAAAAACAAATGTAGAATTTCTTAAGTACATACTTAAAAAAGATGAATTTTTAAGTGGTGATTATACAGAAAAATTCATGGGTAAGGCTGTGGACAGGTACAATAAGGAGTATAAATATTAATCTATGTTTCGGCTAGTTAATATTTAAATGGAATACAAACTGATAGAAAAGGGTTCTGTGTATTGAAAACCAATGGACAGGAGGCTTCATGGCGAAGCTATGTCTTTTCAACCAAAAAAACGAAATATGCAAAAGGAGGTGAACTTTATGAACTATTGTGGAAAATGTTATGATGATAAAAAGCATTATGCTTTTTTTGTTAATTTAACCACTATCCCAAGTTCAGGAGTGGGTGATTTATTTCAATATTTAAGCCCTGAAGAGTTGGAATATATCAATACGATCAAAAGTAAAAAGAGGTTGGAAAGTTTTATAAATGGACGTATTTCTTTAAAAATAGCGAGTTCACTGTTTTGCATGGATCGTAAGCTGAAAGATATATCTGTCAGTAACGGTATTTTAGGCCAGCCGGTCATAACAGTAAAAGGCCGGAGCAACATTTCAGGAAGTATATCACATTGTGATAGCTGTGCCGCATCTATTGTATTTGACGAAGAGTTAGTATTTGGAATTGATATAGAAGATAAAAATAGAGATATTAGTAATATTTTGATTCATTTTGCAGAGCAATCTGAAATAGAAGCTGTTAAAAAACTGGATTGTTCAGAAACTCTGGGCTGCCTGATCCTTTGGACTTCCAAGGAATCCTTGTCTAAATGCTTAAAAACCGGTTTTACTATCCCATTGGAAATTTTCAGAATAAAGTCAATTGAGAAAACCAAAGATTGTTACAGAGTATTATATGCAAATTTCAATCAATTTGAAACAAGAGTATATGTATTGGAAAATAATATATGTTCACTAACGTATCCTAAGAAACTGATTGTATCCTTGAATATGGATGCCAGTAAAACAAATCTATAATTAAGAAAGAAGGAAAATTTTATGATAGCTTATGTATTTCCAGGACAGGGGGCGCAATACAAGGGTATGGGAAAAGATTTGTTTGATGAATTCCCGGACATTGTAGAGAAAGCTGATAATATATTAGGATATTCTATTCGGGAATTATGTTTAGAGGATCCCTGCTCAAAATTGGGATTGACCGAATATACTCAGCCGGCAATATATATAGTTAATGTTTTGTCATACTTAAAAAAGATTCATGATGCTGGAATAAGGCCCGATTATGTTGCCGGGCATAGCTTGGGTGAATATAATGCTCTTTTTGCAGCAGGCGCTTTTGACTTTGAAACCGGGTTAAAATTAGTGAAAAAAAGAGGAGAATTGATGGGACATGCCTCCGGAGGCGGGATGGCAGCAGTTATAGGTTTAGATGAAAAACAGCTTAAAGATTTATTAGCCGCTAATAATTTGAACAGCATAGATATTGCCAATTATAATAGTCCGACACAAATTGTAATCTCCGGACCGAAAGAAAGTATTGTACAGGCAAAAGAAGTATTTGAACATGATCCTGATGTGAAATACTTTACCATACTAAATGTCAGCGGTGCGTTCCATTCAAGGTATATGGAGGAAGCAGGAAATCAATTCAAACAATTCCTGGAAGAGTTCGTTTTTGATAACATAAACATTCCTGTTATTTCAAATGTATATGCAAGACCTTATACAAATGCAGATATTAAGGATATTTTGGTCAAGCAGATTTCCAATTCTGTGCGTTGGACAGACAGCATTCGTTTTTTATTGGGGAAAGGAGAGGTTCAATTTGAGGAGATTGGAATTGGAAGAACGTTGACCGGTTTAATACGCCATATAGCAGCGGAAACAGAACCCCTGATAATGGAAGAAAAGTTTACAAAATATTCTTTAGGCAGTGAGGAATTTAAGAACAAATATAACTTGAAATATCCATATATTGCAGGTGCAATGTATAGAGGCGTTGCATCAAAAGAACTTGTAATCAGTATGGGAAGAGCCGGCATGATGGGCTTTTTGGGAACAGGAGGAATAAGTCTGGATGATATTGAAACTGATATTCAATGCATTCAAAAAGAACTTCCCAATGGGCAGCCATATGGATTGAATTTTTTATATAACCCAAACAACCCTGCAAAAGAAGAAGATACTATTAACTTGTATTTGAAATACGGAATTAAGGTAATAGAGGCATCGGCTTTTATGGGAATTACCTCTTCATTGGTCAGATATAAAGCGAAGGGATTGAGAAAGAATCCTGATGGAAAGATTATTACTGACAATCGAATTATTGCAAAACTGTCCAGGCCGGAAGTTGCGGAGGCCTTTATGAGTCCCGCTCCAATTAGGATAATTGTTAAATTACTAGAAGAGTCCAAGATAACGGAAAGCGAAGCAGAAATGCTGAAATGCATACCAGTTGCAGACGATGTTTGTGTTGAAGCGGACTCGGGCGGACATACGGACTGCGGCGTAGCCTATACCCTGATGCCTGCGATTATTAAACTTCGTAACGATCTATCAGAAAAATACGGATACATAAGAAAGATCTGCATCGGAGCGGCAGGAGGAATCGGAACTCCGGAAGCTGCTGCTGCTGCTTTTATTTTAGGAGCTGATTTTATTGTAACCGGGTCCATTAACCAATGTACAGTTGAAGCAGGTACAAGCAGTCAGGTAAAGGATCTGCTGCAAAAAATGAATGTACAGGATACGGATTATGCCCCGGCAGGAGATATGTTTGAGTTTGGTGCCCGTGTTCAAGTGTTAAAAAAAGGCTTGTTTTTTCCAGCAAGAGCAAATAAATTATTTGATCTTTACAAACAGTATGATTCGATTGACGAAATTGATAATAAAACAAAAACCCAATTGCAGGAAAAATATTTCAAACGCAGCTTCGATAGAATTTATGAGGAAGTAAAATCTTTTTATTCTAAAAGCGAAATTGAGAAAGCAGAATCAAATTCAAAATATAAGATGGCCTTAATATTTAAATGGTATTTCCACTATAGTACGGAATGCGCCTTATCAGGCAGTTCAGAATCAGTAGTTGATTATCAGGTGCATTGCGGACCGTCATTGGGGGCTTTTAATCAATGGATTAAGGGTACAGAATATGAACCATGGTCCAACCGGCATGTGGCTGAAATTGGTCTGATGATATTAGATAATGCTGCATCATACTTAAATAATAGATTTCATGAATTGACGTTGAATAAATAAGACCAGGAGGATGAATATGAGTAAGCAGATGATATTTGAAATGATGAAAGAAAGTATCAGTATTATATTGCCGGACATTGAACCGGATCAGCTGTCAATAGATGACAGCCTTAAAGAAATTGGGGCTAATTCTGTGGACAGAATGGATATTATTATTGATATGATGGAAAAATTAGATATAAAAATACCGCTTATTGAATTCGGTGAATTGAAGAACATGGGGGAAATAGTGGATCTGTTGTTTTCTAAGAAGGGATTTTGAAAAAACAAATGGGAAAGAATATAGTAAATACGTATGTTACAGGGATGGGAATTATAACATCTGCAGGTGATTCAGTACAGAATTTCGAAAGAGCTTTAAAAAACGGAACAAGCAATATAGGGTATTCCCAAAATAAATCCGTTAATCATTCACATGTCATTTGTGGGGAAGTTCATGAGGATTCCGTACATAATCGATTAGATAAATATATGAATGCCGCATATATACCAGAAAGGAGCAAGAAGTCAGCAAGGAGTTTGATTTACAAATCATCTTATCAAGTACAGGCGGCATTAGCAACTGTATTTGAAGCATTTTGTCAGGCGGATTTATTTGACAGTCCAATTGCAGGCGAGCGAATGAGCATTATTGTATCTGGAAATAACCTGACGAATTCGTTACAGCAAAAAAATTATGATAAATCAAGAATAAATCCCGAATATCTTTCGCCTCAATTAGCACTGCAGTTTATGGATACATATCATATTGGTGTAATTAGTGAGGTGTTCGGAATTAAGGGGGAAGGATTTACGACAGGAGGAGCTTCAGCAAGTGGCAATGTCGCCATTATTAAGGCCAAACAACTAATTGATTCAGGACTGGCCGACCTATGTATTGTAGTTGGCTCACTGGCGGATTTAACAGATATGGAACTTCAGACCTTTTATAATATCGGTGCGTTGGGAGGGAAAAAATACATCAATGAACCAGAGCAGGCTTGCCGGCCTTTTGATGAAAATCATGAAGGGTTTATCTATGGACAGGGAGCCGGCTGTTTAATATTAGAGAATGAAAAATCTGTAAATGCCAGAGGCTGCAGACCGGTTGCTGAAATCCTGGGCGGGGTCATGCAATTAGATGGCAATCATTCCAGCAATCCAAATGAGGTGGGAGAAATACAGGTGATTCAGAGGGTCCTTTATGAAACCGGAACAGATTTTGGGGAAATCAACTATATCAACGCTCACGGCACTTCCTCACCGTTAGGGGATGAGACAGAACTGAATGCAATCAGAAAAGTTTTTAAAGAACATGCCTGTGATATTTGGATTAATTCAACAAAAGGAATTACTGGGCACTGTCTATATTCTGCCGGAATAATAGAAGCAATTGCTTCTATTATTCAAATGGAGGCGGGGTTCGTCCATCCGAATATAAACTTAGATAACCCCATTGACGGGAATTTAAAATTAGCGGGAAAATCCATGATTCCGGTGGAAATCAAGATGGCATTGAGTAATTCATTTGGTTTTGGCGGTATTAATACAAGCGTTTTACTAAAAAATGTAAAATATAGTTTATAAATAAAAAGGCTGAATCAATGGCCTTTTTATTTTCTGCGCGATTGATATTAAGGAGTAGATCTATGATTGAGAAGCAGGCCGATAATAAAAAAAATATAGCAGGTGGTATAGCGGTAATCGGAATGGCGTGCCATTTTCCGCAGGCAGATAATTACAGAGAATTTTGGGATAATTTAATCCGTGGCATGGACTGTATTTCCGAGGTTAATAAACAAAGATGGGATATTGAACGTTACTATTCGCCGGATCAGTGTGAAAATAAAAGCATAAGCAAATGGTGCGGCCGGGTGGAGAGGATGGAATATTTCGATAATCAATTTTTTAGAATATCACCCAGGGAAGCTATGGTAATGGATCCTAATCAAAGACAATTACTCGAAGCTTCCTGGCAGTGCATAGAGGATGCCGGTGTTGGATTGAAGCGGTTACAGGAAGGAAGAACGGCCGTTTATACGAATGTATCTCAAAATGATTATGGACACAGGGCCTATGCTGATTCCAATGAAATTGACAGTTATTCAAATTTGGGAAACGCAGCAAGTATTTCTGCCAATAGAATATCCTATTGTTTTGGTCTTAAAGGACCCAGTATGTCAATCGATGCAGCGTGCGCATCTTCCTTGGTGGCTTTGGATACAGGGTACCGGGCATTAATAAATGGTGAATGTGACTTCGCCTTAGTTGGCAGTGCGAATTTTATCCTGCATCATGGCAGGTATATTTCTTATTCTAAGGCCAGGCTGCTGAGCCCCGATGGAAAATGCAAAACTTTCGATGCGACGGCAAATGGTTTCGTTCCCGGTGAAGGGGTCGGTGTTCTGCTTTTACAGCGGCTTCCGGATGCGCTTAATCAAAAGAATCATATCCATGCAGTTATGAAAGCGTCAAGAGTCTGCCAAATCGGGGGAAGTATTTCGATTACCGCGCCCAAAATGAGTGAGCAGAGGGATATGATATTATCTGCTTATGACCATTGCGGTTTTTCACCAGAAACGGTTAGTTATATTGAAGCACACGGAACGGGAACTGCTTTGGGAGATCCGATTGAAGTGGAGGCATTGAGTCAGGCATTCCGGGTATATACAAGTAAAAGGCAATTTTGTAAGATTGGTTCAGTTAAGACCAATATTGGGCATCTTGAGGGAACCTCTGGAATGGCAGGTGTAATAAAGACAGTATTAATGATGAAGGCGCGTAAAATACCGAAGACTCTGAATATACATCAGATTAATCCAATTATAAATTTCAGTGATTCTCCGTTTGAAGTGGCAGCGGAATGTACAGATTGGAAACCGGTTAACGATGAAGGACCATTGCGTGCAGGCGTCAGTTCCTATGGTTTTGGCGGTGCAGGCGGTCATATTTTGATGGAAGAATACTTAGAAGAGAGAAAAGAGAACCGCTCCTGCCAGTATTATGTATTTACGCTGTCCGCAAAATCCCAGAATAGTCTGCATGCGTTGCTTGAGAAATGGAAGGAATTTACAGGAACACCAGAATTTGATCAGTTAAACATACAAGATATATGCGGGACCACTGCATTGAGCCGTTCTGATTTTGAATACAGAGTGGGGCTAAAGATAAAGGATAAGGATGATTTGATTAATAAATTGGGCGTTGCTGCCAGCGGTGCTTTGCCGCATAGCTTTCGTAGTTTGATCTTACAGATCGGGACACTTAAGCTATGCGGTTTTTTAGAAGTCAAAGATTTGTATCAGACACAAACTGAATTTCGGTTCATAGTGAATGATTTTGAAAAGCTGGTCAGTACGCAGGAATGGGAAGGACTATTTGAAGATATTTGGCAAGAGAAACATAGAGAACTCTATTCCTTTATGATTATCTATTCATTTATAAAAACATTAGAAACAGTTGGAGTAAGATTTTCAACTGCTATTTGTGCCGGGGAAGGTACATTGCCCATGTTAGCATATACAGAGGTGATAAAAAAAGAAGATGTTGTAAAATTTTTACTGGGAAAAAAGACATTTGATGAGTTCGTATTATTAAGACCGGGTATTGATCTCTATGATAGTTACAGGAGAGAGAAAATAAAACCAAATAAATTGGAAGTGTCATTTCTTAAAAGGATAAGAGACAATATCAAAGTGGATATAAACAGTATTCAAAAATTCATCTTAAAGGCTAAAAAAGTATACAGATATATTTATACATATAAAAAGTTAGTTGAGGAATGGAGAGCGTCAGTTTCCAAAACGGATTTTGATAAGATAGAGTCGGTTCTTATTGAAAATGAGCCGATGAACCAATCAAGAGAAGTATATTTGATTTTATTTATTTTAATTAGTTCCATGCGCCGGTTAAATCATAAATGGGATTTAAAAAGTGATGTTATTGAGAGCAGTGAAGAGTTCAATGTACTATTGAAGCTGTATGAAAATGGAATAATTACGCGGGAAAATGTTGTAAGTCTGATTACCGCTGATGAGGACTGCCTGCTCGAGGAGGCAGCAAAAGAAATTAGTAATAGGGAAACAACAGCTGTTATAGGCCGCATAGAAAAAATGGAGGAAATAGAGAATAAGGAAGAGTGGATAATGGGCCTTAAGGCTTCAGAACCGGAGTATATAGGATCTGATGATGAGGCACTTATTCATATCGGTCCAAATTACAATGACAGCCGGTTGGCAATTAATTTAAAGAATATGTTTACCAATATTTTATTACATATTTGGAATAGCGGATTTGATGTTGCCATAAAGAGCCTATATGAAGAAAGTAGTTTTTATAAAGTACCTCTTCCTGTGTATGAATTCGATGAAAAACCATTTTTGATACAGAATCAGCCTGTGCAGCATAAGATTCCCATGGTGCCGGAAAGAAAATTTTTAATAGAAGATGTGATTATCCGCGATCACGTGATAATTAATAAAAATTTAATACCAGGTGCTTCCTTCCTGCAGTTTTCCATAAATCAGATGAACGATTATTATGGTCTGGCTGTGAATACATTAAGGCATGTAGTATTTTTGAGGCCATGTATCGTAGAAAATGAAAAAGAGCTGATAGTAAAGATGGAAGACAGTAATTTTACAGTGAATTCATCAAATGAAGTCCTGTGCAAAGGTCAATGTTACACGGAAGAAAATGTTTCCGATCCATCCATAGATTTCAGTAATATTGAGAGCTATCCGTCCATGAATTCCGAAAAAATGTATGATTTTTTGTACAATATGGGATATAAGTATGGGGAAAGCCTGAAGGTTATTCATAAAATCTGGAAGATCAATCAGGGGTATATCTTCCAGATTGATGAAGTGATTTCTGAAAAAAATGAGAAAATCGGTGCTGCATTGCTGGATGGCGTGTTTCAATCCGTATTGGGTACGGGGTTTTTTGAGGGGGAAATAGAAAACACAGGGAAAATATACATACCATTTAAAATAAAAGAACTTAAATTCCTTGGAAGTTTACGCGGCAGTTGTTATGTAACCATAAACAAAAATAATGTAAGACGGGTTAATGGAGATCTTTTTGCCTCCTTGGATGTTTATGATAATAATGGCAGGCATATACTTTGGTTAAAAGACATTTGCCTGAAAGAATGCCCGGATAATTTCCTTTTAAGTAAGAGTAGAGATTCAAATACAGGAGACCGGCTTATAAATTATGAACTGACCTGGCTGGAACAAAGAGGAAAAATTGAGGCAAAGGTGAGCCGTGAGAGAATCGCTGTGGCATTTATTCCGGAAGCGGATGAGGGACGTATATACAGTGTTCTGCATGAGAGGTATGAAGAAATATTCTTTGTAATAATGGGAAAAGAATTTTCAAGAAAAGAAAATAAATTCATAATAAATCCGGAAGAGGAAAGGGATTTTTTAACTATGCTTGATAGTTTTAAAAATCCGGAGAAGGAATATGATTTATTTTATTTATGGGATTCGGGGAATGATTCTGATACGTCTGTTTCAATAAGAAAAATGATTCAATTCGATATACATAGTATATTTAATTTGTGTAAAGCTTCCTTATTGAAAAGAATAGGAAAAAAGCTGAATATATTGGTGGCTGCTACAGGGAGTAAAATAGTAGAAGAAACTGATGAAGGCAAAAGGTTTTTATATGGAGGCTTAGAAGCGCTGGCAAGGACCATAAGACAGGAAAATCCTAAAATCAATCTGTCTGTCATTGACTTTGAGTCACTTGCGAATGAGGAAAAGGCAAGGATCCTGATGGAAGACCGATCGTTCCTTGAAGGCGAACCATGTACCGCTTATAGAAAAGGAAAACGTTATGTTCATGGCATTGAACGCCAGGCTGGAAGAGGAAATGCTTTAAAGAAGATAGAATTGGCTGATGGAGATACCTATCTCATTATTGGAGGACTGGGAGGCGTAGGCTATTTGATTGTTGATGCTTTAAGTAAAATATCACAATTTAATTTAGTGATACTCGGCAGTTCTTCAATTGATAGAAGCAAGCAGGAAAAAATAGAAAAACTAAGCAGGAACAAAGCTATAATAAAATATTATCAGTGCAATATTATTCAGGAAGAGGAATTAGCTGAAACAATACGTAATATTAAACAGCAGTTTGGGGTAATCCATGGGGTTATCCACTGCGGCGGGAAGAACGATGATAAATTATTAATGAGCAAAGACTGGTCAGCATTTACAGAGGTAATGAATCCTAAGATATTGGGAACCTGTCATTTAAATGAGCTGACTAGAAAGGAACCTTTGAAATTCTTTGTGTCCTTTTCCTCTATCGTATCAATTATTGGAAATATCGGACAATCTGATTATGCCTATGGAAATGGTGTTTTGGATACGTTTATGGATTACCGGAAGAGAAATGCATACCCAGGTATAAGTATAGGTATCAACTGGACAATCTGGGACAATTTGGGAATGGGAAAAAATAAATCTGCAATCAGGAATTTTGAGAAAAAAACGGGACTTATTTTTCCAGCGGCCGGGGTGAATGCTTTTATAGATATTTTATGCAATGGAATTGGACCGACCATTGTCATTTCAGATGATAAAAAGTTTGAAAGTTACCTTATTCAAAATCAATTACTGCATGTTGGCAATGGAAGTGGCTGTCAGAAGGAGGTTATATGTTAATGAAAGGAACAAGCACCCAAAGAATTGATAATGATATAACATTTAAATTGCTTGATATACTCGCAGAACTGCTGAACATTAAAAAGGAAGATTTGGAAGAGAATACAAACATTAGAGAATTTGGCCTTGACTCGGTCGCACTTAATGAATTTGCGGAGGTGATTAATAGGACGTTTGATATTGAAATTGATTCTACATTATTATTTGAATATTCTACAATCAAGGAAATTGGAAATTATTTAACAAAAGAATATGCCGGAAGCATGGATGATCAAATCTCTTCTGCCGATAAAGAGTCAATGGACAGGCAGGAGACCGGCTTAGAAGAAATGTTGATTTCTATACTATCCGGTCTGCTGAACATCTCATCTGAAGAAATAGACGAATTAACTGATTTGAGGGATTTCGGACTGGATTCCGTGGCTTTAAATGATTTTGCAGAATTGATAAATCTTAAATCAGGTACAGCAATTGACGCTGCGTTACTTTTTGAGTATACAAATGTAAAAGAGATAGCAGCATATTTAAGGCAAGATATGTACATTGCACCAGATGTAGAAGAAGAGAGTACAGAAAAGACTAAAACAGATGTTTTGGGGCCGGTAAAAAGCCTGGAAGAATTATTTCCTGCTGTTCCGGTAAAAGAACCTTCTCCGGAACCGGGACAAAGTTACAGTTCCAAAGACATAGCAATTATTGGAATCAGCGGACGTATGCCGCAATCTGATGATCTGAATGAGTTTTGGAGACATATCGAAAATAATGATGATCTTATCACAGATATTCCAAAGGATAGATGGGATTGGAGAGAATACAAGGCCAATAATCATAGAGGAGGTTTTCTGAAAAATATTAGAAGGTTTGATGCCGGTTTTTTTAATATTTCACCCAGAGAGGCGGAAATGATGGACCCTCAGCAAAGACTTTTACTGGAAGAGGTCTGGCATTTATTTGAAGATGCCGGCTATAAAGCTTCTGATTTATCAGGAAGCAGGACCGGTGTTTTTATCGGAGCCGGAAACGATGATTATAATGAATTAATTGCGAAAAGTAATTTGAATATTGACAGTTATGCAGCTACGGGTACCTATCTGTCAATATTATCAAATAGAATTTCCTATATTTTTAATTTATTTGGACCGAGCATGACGATTGATACCGCCTGTTCCAGTTCCCTGTTTGCAGTACATCAGGCAGTGATGTCACTTAATCAGGATGAATGTGAGATGGCCATTGCCGGCGGTGTAAATATAATTTGTGACCCGCGTCCATATTTGTCGTTTAGTCATGCCGGAATGCTTTCAGGAGATGGCAGGTGTAAAACGTTTGACTCGGATGCTGATGGTTATGTAAGGGCAGAAGGCGTTGGCGTTATTTTACTGAAACCGTTTAAAAAGGCTGTTGAAGAGGGGAGACATATTTATGGAGTTATTAAAGGTTCCGCCATTAATCATAATGGAATGACAAATTCTTTAACTGCACCAAGTCCAAATGCGCAGGCAGATGTAATCATGCGGGCTATGAAAAAAGGTGACATGAAACCTGGTACCATATCCTATATAGAAGCCCACGGGACAGGCACCAGTTTAGGAGATCCGATTGAAATAAACGGATTAAAAAAGGCATTTAAAGAGCTGGCTGATTCACAGGGGACCGTCTTGAATCATACATATTGCGGAATCAGTTCCGTCAAAACAAATATGGGACATTCAGAGCTTGCATCTGGTATGGCCGGAATCTTCAAAGTTTTATTGGCAATGAAGCATAAGGTTATTCCGGGTGTTATCAACTATCATAAAACCAATGATTTGATTCATCTGGAAGACAGCCCATTTTATATTGTGGATACAAATAAGGAGTGGGTCCCGTTGAAAGATAATGAGGGAAATGCTATACCGAGAAGGGCGGGAATAAATTCTTTCGGGTTCGGTGGTGCGAATGCCCATGTTGTCATTGAGGAATATATAAATCATGAATATTTGAAAGAACCAAAAGCCGGGAACTATCTGTTCGTACTGTCTGCCAGAGATGAAGAACGGCTTAAGGTATATGCAAGACAAATGCTTGAATATATAAAAGATAAAAAGCTCGATGCCGATCAGCTTACGAATATGGCGTATACGCTGCAGACGGGAAGAGAGGCCATGAGGCAAAGACTTGCTGTTTCAGCTGATTCAGCAGAAGATCTGATTGAAAAAATAAGCATGTTTTTGTCCGGAGAAGAAAATAAAGACATTTTTCATGGTGATACGAAAACGAATAAAAGGATCATTTCTGTTTTACAGAATGATAAAGAATTTGAAGATGTAATTGATCTTTGGAGCAAACAGAAGAAAGTTGAAAAGATTTTAAATTTCTGGGTAATGGGGCTGAACATTAATTGGAATAATTTTTATAAACAAATATCTGCGCCTCATATAATCAGTCTTCCGGTCTACCCGTTCAGCGAAAGTTCTTATTGGCTTCCAAAGGAGGAGAAAACGAGTGAAAAATTACCGGTTGCTGGGGCCTTCCATCCATTACTGCATAAGAATATCTCTAATTTTAAAACCCAAAAATTCCAAACGGTTTTTAGTGGAGAAGAGTTTTTCTTAACAGCGCATGTTATTCATGGACAGAAGATATTGCCTGGTGTTGCTTATCTTGAGATGGCTCTGGCAGCATTTAAATACTCGTCAGATGATGAATCTGATGGGATATTGGCTATGCGGGATATTGTATGGCTAAAGCCAATTTATGTTAATTCAAAATCAGAAGAGGCAGTAATCTCTTTAACCCCGGATGATGAAGAAAATGTACGGTATCAGATTTATAGCGGAGATCATATCTGCTGTGAAGGAGATATTTCTTATAAAAAGGATTTGGAAGTGCATGGAATCGACATTGAAAACATGCTGACACATAATCTCATAAAGTCAATTACAAAAGAAGAGTGTTATTCAGAGTATAAGAAAAAAGGATATCATTATGGTAAGGAACAGCAGGGGATCGAATGCTTATATATCACAGAGCAGGAGGTAATCGCAAAACTTAGTCTTCCAAAATCCGTAGAACAAACCAGGGACGAATATATTTTACATCCGAGTTTATTGGATTCGGCAATACAGGCAACCATCGGTTTTCTGATGGATGAAGAGAAAATGGGCAATAAAACTTATGTTCCTTTTAACTTAGGAGAACTGTTGCTTTTTGATGATAAGCCGGAAGTGGAGTGGGCAGTACTGCGGGATCGGTCTGAACCCGATAATCATGGCGGAATAAAAAGGTTTGATATAGAGTTATGTGATTCTGAGGGAAATATCTGTGTTCAAATGCAGGGATTGGTATTAAGAGAATACAGCCATTCCGGCGCATCAATCTTTACTGCGGATTGGAGCGTAAAGAAGCCGGTTCCCGGGGAAATTATAAAATTCAATCAGTACACAGGCGTTTTTTGTAACATTCCAGAAGAAACCAGAGATAAAGTGAGAGATAAAATAGATAGAACCTATGATTTTACTACATATTATACATTCGAAAGTAAAGAAGATGAGATTGTTGATAAATATGAAGAATATACGGATTCACTCATTGAGAATTTAAAACAGATTTTACTGGATAACAGGGACAGAAGCAATATGATACAAATTTTTGTACCAGCCAATGAAATTGGTGAACTATTTGCCGGTTTCAGCGGCCTGCTCAAATCGGTTGAACTTGAAAACCCGAGATTAAAGGGACAGATCATCTTTTTGGACTTTAATAAAGTTACTGATGAGGTAATTGATAGTATAGTATCAGATAGCAAAAACCCGGCTGATAAAGAAATAAGGTATGATTTTGAACAACGGCGGGTTAAGTCATGGGGAGAAATCAGGTTACCTTCTAAAGCTGTAATCCCATGGAAGGATCATGGTATTTATTTGATTTCCGGAGGAAGCGGAAAACTGGGATTGCTGTTTGCAGACGAAATAGCTAAGAAAGTAAAAAATCCTGTACTGATTCTTGTTGGGCGAAAACAGAGCAATGATGAAATCCGGGGGAAAGTGAAGCAGCTTAATAAATTAGGAGCAGAAGCCCACTATAAGCAGACAGATGTTACTGATCAGGATGAGGTCCATAAGCTAATGAAAGAACTAATGAAATCTTATGGAAGCCTTGATGGTGTTCTGCATTGTGCGGGACTTATTAACGATAATCTATTGTATAACAAGACCAGCAATGAAATACAGAAAGTTCTGGAACCTAAAATCAGAGGATTAGTAAATCTGGATCATTCAACTTCCGATGTGAAGTTGGATTTCTTTATTTTATATTCATCAATAGCAGGGGCTTTGGGAAATATCGGACAGTCAGATTATGCAGCCGCAAATGCATTTATGGATGTGTATTCAAAGTATAGGAATACGTTAGTCAGAGAAGGAAAACGGTTCGGAAGAACAATTTCAATTAACTGGCCCTTATGGAAAGATGGGGGAATGCATATGAATGGTGAAGCCCAAAAAGATTTCTATAAAAAAACCGGCATAGACAGTCTGGCAGCGTCTGATGGCATCAATGCACTATATTCTATTTACGGTCTTGAATGTAATCAGGCAATGGCTGTTTCCGGAAACATAGAAAAAATTAAACAGTTTCTTAATATTACTGCGGAAAACACAGTTGAAGAATGCCGGGACGATGAAAGAATCGAGCCGGAAGATATGGTAGTTACGGATATTTTAGAGGGAAATATGTCAGAAGAAGAATTTCTGGATTTTTTAGAAAGGAGTAACTGAATATGAGTAAAGAATATCTAAAAGAATTATATCAGATGATAAAAGATAAAAAAATCTCTCCTGCTGAAGCGGCTGCTAAAATGAGGCGGATTAAAGCGAAAGGGAATCCGGAAGGAGGTTCTCTTGAGGAAAAGGCAACATTTTATTTGAAGAATTTATTATCAAGTGAACTGAAAGTACCAGTCAATCATATTGATGCGGAAATTCCCATGGAGGAATATGGCATCGATTCTGTCATGATCATGCAGATGACCTCTAAATTGGAGGAGGTTTTTGGACCTCTTTCAAAGACATTGTTTTTTGAATATCAAACAATTAAAGACCTCACAGGTTACTTTTTGAAAGAATATTCACAGGATCTCATAAACTTATTGGAAATATCCGGGACAAATGTAAAGAAAAGTACTTCTAAAAATGATATCATTCAGTTTCTTAAAAGTCTTCTTTCTTCTGAACTGAAGGTAGAAGCAAATAAGATTGACGAAGATGTACTTATGGAAGAATATGGAATTGATTCAGTTATGGTAATGCAAATGACTTCAAAATTGGAAGAAGGATTTGGAACATTATCAAAAACATTATTCTTCGAATATAAGACCATCAACGAATTAGCGGAGTATTTCATGAAGGAACATTCTCAGAAATTAGCTGAGTTATTAGGACCGGAAGCTGACGAAGAGGCTGTTGTGAAAAGATCTTCTGATACAGCTGAGAAGCCTGTTTTAAAAGTGCCCGCAGAACGGGTGCAGCCTGATAAAAAAAGCCGCGTGCTTAAAGAAAAGAATAATATCCGGAAAACTGATTCTTTTAGGAGTGAAACCTGTGAGATAGCCGTTATTGGCCTGGCTGGAAAATATCCGAAAGCAGACAGCATTTATGAGTATTGGGAAAACCTGCAAAACGGAGTGGATTGTATAACAGAAATTCCAAAAGAACGTTGGGATTATTCCGGATACTATGATAGTGATAGAAACAAAACGGGTAAGATCAACTCAAAATGGGGCGGATTTATCAATGATATTTATGCTTTTGACCCCTTGTTTTTTCACATTTCACCGAAGGAAGCTGAAATCATGGAGCCTCAGGAAAGACTATTCCTTGAATGTGCGTATGCAGCGTTCGAGGATGCCGGATACACAAGGGAAACTTATGATAACAGGAACAGAACCGGTATAGAAAATAATATTGGAGTATTCGTTGGGGCGTTGTTTGAAGAATACCAATTATATGGAGCGGAGGAACAGATTAAGGGAAATATGATTGCTTTAAACGGCAACCTGTCATCCATTGCAAATAGGGTATCCTATCATCTGAATCTGCATGGACCCAGTTTAGCTGTGGATACATTATGCTCATCTTCACTCACTGCCGTTCACCTGGCTTGCCAGAGCATTCAAAGAGGTGAGTGTGAGATGGCAATCGCAGGTGGAGTAAATGTTTCTGTACATCCAAATAAGTATTTGCTTTTAAGTCAAAATAATTTTCTTTCCGGGAATGGGCGCTGTAATAGTTTTGGAGAGGGAGGAGATGGTTATGTACCAGGTGAAGGCGTGGGCGCAATTTTGTTAAAGCCATTAGACAGAGCTGTTGCAGATCATGATCATATATATGCATTGGTTAAAAGTTCTGCCATTAATCATGGCGGAAAAACCAATGGATATACGGTACCAAATCCTGTTTTCCAGGCAGAGGTAATCCGGGAGGCGTATAAAAAAGCTGATATAAATCCCAGGACCATAGGGTATATTGAAGCACATGGAACAGGAACCACCCTGGGTGATCCTATAGAAATTCATGGACTCCAAAAAGTTTTTGGTGAGTATACGGAGGATAAGCAATTTTGTAAAATTGGTTCAGTTAAGTCAAATATAGGACATTGTGAAAGCGCGGCAGGAATTGCAGGCATTACCAAAATATTGCTTCAAATGCAATATGGTAAATTAGTTCCCTCTCTGCATTCAAAAACTTTAAATTCAAATATAAATTTTCAGGATACTGCTTTTCGTGTGCAGCAGGAGCTGGAACCCTGGAACCGTCCGGTTATCGGTATTGATGGTAAGAAGGAGGAATATCCGCGGAGGGCGGGCATCTCTTCGTTTGGAGCAGGCGGTTCAAATGCACATATTGTTTTAGAAGAGTATAGAAAGCCGGGGTTTAATTCTGAGATAAAATTATCAAAACAAATTTTTGTCCTTTCAGCTAAGGATACAGAGAGATTAAAAGCAAACGCCGCCAGATATCTGACATTTATAGACCATATTAGTGATACGGACAGAGACAGCGTTCTTTTTTTTCATGATATGGCATATACCATGCAAGTTGGCAGAGAGCCAATGGAGGAAAGAGCTGCTTTCGTGGCCGCAGATCTGACTGAATTCACTCAGAAATTAGCGGATTTTATTGAAGGAAAAGAGTATATTCCGGGAGTGTATACCGGAAATGCGATGTCAATAAAGAGCAAAGAGGTTTTCCAGGGAACTGCCGGTCAGGAATTTACCAAAATGCTGATTGTATCAAAGGAATATACGAAAGTGGCTGAGTTATGGGCGATGGGGGTAAGAATTGATTGGACCTTACTGTATGAACTTTCCGAAAGCTGTTATCCATCGCGTATTTCTCTTCCTACTTATCTTTTTGATAACAAGGAATATTTTGCAGTCAAGTCAGAAGGATCTCATGGAAAACCGGAGAAATATGAAAAAGAAGAGAAAAAAGAAGAGAATTTCCTATATACTGCAGTATGGGAACAGGAAGACAGTACGGAACCAATCTGTTATAAGGAGGAATCTAAAGGAAAGACCTTATGCTTTTATAGCAGTGAATCGAGAGAAGTTACCGATGGATTCCTTCCATTTCTTCCAGGTAAAAATGTTATCCGGGTTGAATTAGGCAGTACATGGAAGCGGCTGCCGGCGGGGGCATACATGGTTGATTGTACAGCCATTGATACCTTCGGTCCATTGCTTGAAGATGTAAAACAAATTGATGTTATTTACTATTTCGCTGGAATTCAGAGAACGAAATTTGATACGGAAGATATGGAATTATTTGAAACAGTTCAAAATCGTGGTGTCCATTGTCTCTTCAAACTTATGAAGGCCCTTGGTATGAATGGTTACGAGTATAGAAAAATCATTTTCAAGCTTATAACGAATAATACATATAGGATTTTACCGGAAGATGAGTGCTCTCCATATTCAGCGGCAGCCTATGGTCTGGCCAGATGCGCTGATAAGGAGTTTCCTGACTGGCATATCAGCGGTATAGACATTCACTTGACAGGAAGAGATACCGGGGATGGTTTAAAAGAAGAATTTGACTTTATCCTGAATGAGAAGGAATCAATCAGTCATTCGGATGTGGCAATAAGAAATGGCAGACGCTATGTGAAAAAAATCTATCCTCTTGATTTAGAGAAAGAAGGTTTTGAGCAGTTTAAGGAAGGAGGTACATATTTTATCGTCGGAGGTGCCGGCGGTATTGGTTTTCAGCTTTCCCTGTATCTGGCAGAAAAAGTACATGGAAATATTATTTTAGCCGGGCGCAGACAGCTGAATCCTGAAATTGAAGAAAAAATAAATAAAATCGAAGAAAGAGGAGGAAAAGGACTCTATATTCAGGCAGATGTAACGGATTATAAGAGCATAAGGAAAGCAGTTGAAAAAGCGAAAGAACGTTTTGGGCAGCTAAATGGAATTATTCATTCGGCATTGGTATTGCAGGACCAGCTGATTATTAATATGGATGAACAAAAATTTAAAATGGCAGTTGAACCGAAATCCATCGGATGCGTTGCCTTGCATAATGCTGTAAAGAATGAAAATGTGGATTTTATCCTGTACTTTTCCTCCGCGGAAAGCTTTGCCGGAAGTGCCGGACAAGGCAATTATGCCGCCGGGTGTGCTTTTTCTGATGCATTTGCACAATATGAAAGTAATTGTGGATATCCTTCAAAGATAATAAATTGGGGTTACTGGGGAGAGGTAGGTGTGGCGGCCAATGATGAATATAGGAAACGGTTCGCTGCCGCAGGAATTTATCCGATTAGAACTGCCGAAGGTATTGGCGCAATTGAAAAGATTCTAGCCGCTGATCATGTTCAGGTATTAGCAATGAAGGTAACGCCCGAGGTTTTGGCCAGTATGGGAGCAGGCGTCACCCAGGCAGAAAATGCAGAGGATTTAGCAGAATCCGTTATACTGGACAGCATAGCAGAGGTACTTAAAATTGATAAAACAGAATTGGATATGGATGTACCCTATAATGAGTACGGAGTTGATTCAATTTTAGCCGGTCAGATTATATATAAAATCAATAATTCTCTGGGAGTTGAGTTGAGTTCTACTGCTTTATTCAATTATCCAACAGCATTGAGGCTTAAAGAGTTTATAGTAAGTGAATATAAAAATCTGATTCAGGAAAGGACCCGTCAGAGAATGCCAGAATCAGGCAAGGCACAATTGCCAGAGAAGGAGGCAGGCTATGAAGGGAAAAGAATAGATATAAAAGCAGACAGTAATCAAATGGATATAGCGATCGTAGGAATTTCAGGCAGATTCCCGGGAGCTGAAAATCTGGATGAATACTGGGAAAATTTATCAAATGGGATTGACTCTGTTAAAGAGATTGACAGATGGGAAAATGATGACTATTTCAGTACAGATGAGGATGCAATAAATAAAAGTTATATAAAT
The DNA here is from genome assembly GCF_049890855.1 of Lacrimispora sp. 38-1. Taxonomy (NCBI): domain Bacteria; kingdom Bacillati; phylum Bacillota; class Clostridia; order Lachnospirales; family Lachnospiraceae; genus Lacrimispora; species Lacrimispora sp. 38-1. The sequence continues at coordinate 147,795 of NZ_JBANEW010000073.1, forward strand.
GTATCAGGTTTGCTGGATGATGTGGAAACATTTGATCCGCTGTTTTTCAATATATCTCCGCGGGAAGCAGAAGTAATGGATCCAAAGCAGAGGGTTTTCCTGGAAGAGGCATGGAAAGCTTTGGAGGATGCCGGATTTTCAGACAGGGAACTCAATGAATGCAAATGCGGTGTGTTTGCCGGAAGTTCTGAAGGTGATTATATGCGTCTGATTGACCAGTGTGAAACTGAAAAGAGCAATTATGTACTCACCGGTAATTTGCTGCCGATTCTTTCAGCACGAATATCCTATTTACTGAATTTAAGGGGCCCGAGTATTGTTGTCTCGACAGCGTGTTCTTCCTCATTGGTAGCGGTCCATCAGGCATGTTTAAGCATACTTGCAGGAGATTCAGATATTGCATTGGCAGGAGGGGTAAATGTATTCTCCACACCGGATTGGCATGTCCTTGGCAGCAGCATGGGCATGTTCTCGCATACGGGAAGATGCAGGCCGTTCGATGATAAAGCTGATGGATTCATACCGGCAGAGGGTGTCGGTGTTGCCGTATTAAAGAAATTAGATAAGGCAATAGAGGATGGAGACCATATTTACGGTGTTATTGCTGCATCGGGACTCAATCAGGATGGGAAGAGCAATGGAATAACTGCCCCTAATGGCCAATCACAAGTAGATTTAGTGACAGATGTATATAATAAGTATCATATAAATCCGGAAGATATCAGTTATATAGAGGCACACGGCACAGGAACAAGGCTTGGCGACCCCATTGAGATAGAGGCCCTTAGCCAGACATACAGGAAATTTACTGATAAAAAACAATTCTGTCCAATAGGATCTGTGAAGGCAAATATCGGACATGCATTGGAAGCCGCAGGGATAGCTGGCATTATCAAGGTTTTGCTCTGTATGAAACATGGAAAACTCGTCCCTGACATCAATTTTGATACGGAAAATACGTTGATTCCATTTAAAAACAGTCCGGTTTTTGTTAATACCGAATATAAGGACTGGAATACTCTTCATGGGAAACCCCGTATGGCAGCCATAAGTTCTTTTGGTATCAGCGGAACAAATGCGCATCTTGTATTGAAAGAATATGAAGCAGAACAGGAGGAGTACGAATCAAAAGAGCCGAAATTCATTGCTTTTTCCGCCAAAACAAAAGAAAATCTGTATATGAAAATTGCTGATATGCTCCATTGGCTGAAAGAAAATAGGGGGCAGAACTCATTAGATAATATCGCGTATACATTACTGGCCGGAAGGAGCCATTTTTCGTACAGGGTGGCATATATTATCGATTCTCCCCAACAGTTAATCGATGAAATGGAACAGACAATGAATCATATACCGGCGGCAGACGCCATTGTTGGAGAGTATGTGAGCAATGCATTTAAACCTGACAGAGCTGTCGTGGATAAGGCAGAGAAAATAATGGATGAGTTAAACGAAGGAAATGGATCTGTTGATGATTTCAGGGAGAAATTAAAGTACCTTGGAGTCCTGTATACGGAAGGCTATGATCTTATGTGGAAAAGAATGTTCCATTCTTCAAGATACAGGAAACTGTCATTACCCACATATCCTTTCACAAAAGAGAGATATTGGGTAGATGATGGAAAAAATAACAGCACGTTTGCCAGAACCAGTGTTTCGGAAGGACATGCTTATAGTATGCAGAACAGATCTACATTAACGGAACAAAGGTATAGCACTGTTTTTGATGTAAAGCAGCCTTTTGTAAGGGATCATATTGTAAATAATGAAATGGTACTGCCTGGTGCCGTATATATTGAAATGGCCCGTGCTGCTGTCGGGATGGCCGCGGAGCAGGAGATCAATTTGATAGAGGATATCGTATGGGAAAAGCCAATTGTTGTTCATGGAGATAAAGAGGTAAATCTGACACTAAAAAGTGTTGACAATAAGGTGGCTTTTGAAGTTTATACGGCTGACTCTGCTGAAAGATATGTCCACGCACAGGGGACCGCGAGTCATGCTGAACAGAACGAACTTGCTTTTGAATACGCAAAAGCCTTGGACATTGAGAAGGTAAAGGCAAGATGCTGTGACATAAAAGAGAGTAACTGGTGCTATCGGATTTTTAAATCCATGGGACTGGATTATGGAAATCAATTTCAGGTCATCCAGGAATTATATAGCAATGCAGGAGAAGCATTGGCTTATTTAACTATTCCTGCAGCAAAAGATACTGATTCCGCAAAATATGTATTACACCCATCAATCCTGGATGGGGCATTTCAAATGGTTCTTGGTCTGACCGGAGAGGAAGCCTTAAATTCTCAAAAGGCATATGTGCCGTTTTTTATTGAAAAAATTATAATTTTGAAACCATTAGAAAATACCTGCCTGGCCTATGCCACAAAAAGACAGAAAAAGGGAAACACCAATACGCTCTGTTTTTCCATTCAAATTACAGATTTAGATGGGAACTTGCTGGTTATCATCGATGGATATAATCTCAGAGTCTATCAAAAGCAGGAAGATGAAATGCTGGAAATGCTCAAAATGTTAGAAAGCGGTGAAATAATGGCAGACGAAGCCGAACGATTTATGGAGGTTATTTATGATTGATAAGAAATATAAGAGGTCCGAAATATTGAAGTTAATTGAAGAAAAAAAACTGACAGCAAAAGAAGGAATGAAGCTTCTCAGAGAAGCTCATTTAAGAGCAGGGGGTACTGATACCAAAGTATGGGTGAGCAGATGGAAAGAGCATGCAAGAAGTTCCGATCCCCGTCAGAGTGGCGGCCGGAAAATAGTACTGTTTGGGAAAAATGAGGATATAAGAGAGAAACTTGTCACAAAATTAAACTGCCAAACAGCGGATATTACCTTAGTCATAGCTGCAAATGGATTTGAGAAATGTGAAGAAAACATATTTCATATAGCTCCTTCTAATAAAGAAGATTATGATACGTTATTTCAGAACTTAATAGAACAGGACAGGGTCCCGGATGAGATCGTACACGTTTGGTCTTTTGATAATTTCAGCGAGGATGTTAAAACCGTAAAAGAACAGATAGAACAAAGTTTCTATTCGATGCTTTTTATTGCTCAGTCTATTCTGCAGTTAAAAATAAAAAAAGAAATGATATTCCGTTACTTTTTTGCAGATCCATCCGGGAACAATCCGGTTTATGCTGCGGTAAGCGGTGCGGCCAAAACCATGCATTCAGAAAATAACAATTGGAAATGCAGTGTTATTGGTATTGAGCAACCGGCAGCTCATACAGATGATGCTGAAATCGCAGATATTCTTTCAGCCGAAATAAACTCTGACTGTCATAATGATGAAATACGATATAGAAATGGAATTCGGTTTATTAAAGAATATGCAAAAACCCAAAAGCCGGATTCGAATTTGTCACCTGTTATCAAGAAGAATGGAAATTATTTAATTACAGGAGGAGCAGGAGGCCTGGGGAGTCATCTGGCTGAATATCTGGCTGAAAAATACAATGCCAGGCTTATTTTAACTGGGCGCAGGGATTTGGACAGTACGATTGAAGCGCTGGTTGAGAAGTTAAAAAGGAAAGGTTCTGATTCATTTTATTTTAAAAGTGATTTAACGAATGCCGGACAAGTAGAAGAACTAATACGGTCAGTACACAGCAAATACGGAAAAATAGATGGTATTTTTCATTGTGCAGGAATCGTACATGATGCGATGATGCTGAATAAAACTCCCAATATGATCGAAGAAGTTATTGGACCCAAAATTTATGGGTCTATTTATTTGCATAAAATGCTGGAAAAAGAATCTCCCGATTTCTTCGCGTTTTTTTCAGCATTGGCTTCCGTTCTTGGAAATGTAGGCCAGATTGATTATGCATATGGGAATGCATTCCTGGATAATTTTGTTGATTATGTAACTGGCCGTGAATCAAATACTAAATTTTTGTCGATTGACTGGCCTTTCTGGGAAAACGGCGGTATGCAGATAGAAGCTGACAAAATAGATTGGCTTCGTGATACTTATGGGATGCTTCCTTTAAAAACAGAAGAGGGCATGGAACTTTTAGACAATGTAATACGTTCTCCTATGTATCATGTAATTGCTGCAAACGTAATGAAGGAGAAAGAGGAATTATTTATCAAAAAACTGACGGATCCGGAACCCGCAGAAAAAGCGGCTGACAGTGACAGGAATGTCCGTCCGGCAGAGAGTATGGCTGCAGCAATAGAGAGTTACCTAAGGATTGTTATTGCTGAGGAATTGAAATTAAAGCCGGATTCGATTTTATTATCTGAGCCATGGGAAAAGTATGGAATGAATTCTGTATCAATTGTTAAGATTACTAATCAAATGGAAAAGAAATTTGGGACACTTTCCAAAACGCTGTTTTTTGAGTACCAGACTTTGAAGGAGCTGGTGGACTATTTTGTTGAAAATCATTCGGATTTCGTTAATTCTAAATTAATGAGTAAAGCGGATAATGCTGGTGAAAGGGGGACCGTGCTTCCGAAATATGAGAAGTCTGCAGAGGATTACGAACGACATGGGGATATTGCAGTTATCGGAATCAGTGGCAGGTATCCTATGGCACATAATCTCCGTGAATATTGGGAAAACCTGAAAAATGGGAAGGATTGTATTTCAGAGATACCGGCAGAAAGATGGGACTATCATAAGTTTTACAGTGAAAACAAGCAGGAAAAGGGAAAAAGTTATAGTAAATGGGGTGGCTTTTTAGATGACTATGATAAATTTGACCCTTTATTTTTTGGAATAACACCGCGCGATGCCGAATTAATGGATCCGCAAGAGCGGCTGTTCCTGGAAGAAACCTGGCATGCCATGGAAGATGCGGGATATTCCATGAGTAAACTGAAGAATTATGAAGTGGGCGTCTACGCCGGTGCCATGTACGGGCATTATCAAATTTTCGGAGCAGAAGAAACATTGCAGGGGACCCCTTTGGCTTTAAGTTCTTCGTATTCATCAATAGCCAATAGAGTATCTTACTTACTTGATTTACGGGGACCAAGCATTGCTATAGATACCATGTGTTCTTCATCCCTTACCACAGTTCACCTGGCTTGTGAAAGCATAAAAAATGGTGAGTGCCAAATGGCATTCGCCGGGGGCGTGAACTTAACCATACATCCAACAAAATATATGTATTTATGTGCAAATAATTTTGCGTCTTCCGATGGAAGATGCAGAAGTTTCGGTGATGGCGGCGATGGTTATGTGCCCAGTGAAGGTGTTGGGGTAGTATTATTGAAATCGATGGAACAGGCAGAACGCGATGGGGATCATATTTATGCTGTTATCAGAGGAACGGCTATCAATCATGGCGGCCGTGCCAACGGTTATACGGTTCCAAATCCAAACAGTCAGACAGAATTGATCAGAAAAGCATTAAAAAAGGCAGCGGTGAATCCGAAAGAGATCAGTTATGTAGAAGCACATGGGACAGGAACTTCACTGGGTGATCCTATAGAAATAGCGGGTCTGACCAAGGCATACCGTCCATACACCACGGACACTCAATATTGTTCTATTGGCTCCGTAAAGTCAAATATAGGCCATGCAGAATCGGCAGCAGGGATTGCAGCATTGACTAAGGTTATTCTGCAGATGCGTTATAAAACGCTGGTCCCATCTATACATAATGATATCCTTAACACAAATATTGATTTTAAAAACAGCCCGTTCTTTGTACAAAAAAACCTGACAGACTGGAATCCGCCCATCCTGAACGTTGACGGAACAGCCAGACAGGGGAAAAGGATTGCTGCTGTCAGTGCTTTTGGTGCGGGAGGTTCTAATGCACACTTAATAATAGAAGAATATGCCGGTCAAAAGGGGGAAAAGGATATTCTGAATCATGAGCCGCAGATAATTGTACTTTCCGCACGGAATAAAGAGCAGTTAAGGAAATATGTAAGGTTATATTTGGATTTTATAAAAGAAATTGATCCGGTCAGCGGTATTTCTTTCAATGAATTTGCATATACGCTCCAAACCGGAAGAGAATCTAAGGACTGCCGGATTGGTCTGGCGGCGCGGAATATCTCAGACGTATACAAGGCATTCGAAGCTTTTTATGAAGATATGGAGGGCTGCACAGGTGTCTTCAAAAGTTGGAAAATCAGCGGGGAGAATCTGCCGGAACCGGAAGAAGCTATCCCGAAACTGGCTGAAAGGAATGAATACGAACCGTTGGTTAAAATATGGGTTTCAGGCAAAGACATTGATTGGAACATTCTTTATCCGGACGGACATCCCAAACGTATGTCTTTGCCTTCCTATCCATTTGAGGAAAAGCGATACTGGTATAACAGTTATCAGAATGAGTCCAGAGTCTCAGATAACGGGAATGCCATCCATGAATATGATGGTGATGAGGTCACTCTGCAGATCATCGATGATTCTGTGGCACTGGTCACAATGCATGATGAAAAGAACAAAAACATGTTTTCCGAGAAGCTGGTATTAGGCCTCATGGCAAAATTTGAGGAAATACGTAACAATTTGAATGTAAAGGCTGTTGTGGTTACTGGTTATGATCATATTTTCAGTATGGGAGGGACTCAGGAACAGCTGTTGGAAATCGCTGACCGTAAAAGAAGTTTCACTGATGTTCCATTTTTGTACCGTGGTCTTTTAGAATTTCCTTTACCTGTGATTTCAGCCATTCAGGGTCATGCTTCAGGCGGCGGATTATTATTTGGTTTGTTTGGTGATGTGGTAATTATGTCCGAAGAAGGAATCTATAGTGCAGTATTTACAAAATACGGTTTCACGCCGGGCATGGGAGCGACTTATATTTTAAAAGAGAGATTCGGCGTTAATTTATCAACAGAAATGATGTTTACGGCGAAATCTTATTCAGGCAGAGAGCTCCGGGAGAAGGGAGCCGGAGTCACGGTTGTGAAGGCCGGTGAGGTTTTGGCTGAGGCAGTAAAAATTGCACGTCTGATTGCTGATAAACCGCTGATAACTTTGCAGACGTTAAAGAAGGAATCAGCAGGAAAGAAACTGAAGGAATTACCGGCTTATATAGAGCGTGAAAGCGTTATGCATGAGAAAACCTTTGGAAAGCCGGAAGTTAAAGAACGAATAAACAAATATTTTCTGAATACCAGAAGCTTTCATGAAGTCAGTGCTAAAGAAAGCATTCAGGGGCATTTTGCCGGGACCCCCCCGGAAATGGATTTAAGCGCCATGCTGGAGGCATTAGAGAAGGGAAACATTACACCGGAAGAAGCTGCGAATATAAAAAATCTTTCTAAGGAGGTATAGCCGATGGCTGAAAAGGAACTCACACAGACAGAAATATTCGAAATGCTGTACAAACATGAAATTACCAAAGAAAAAGCAATGGAACTTTTAAACAGGCACGATGAGGATCAAAATCCAAATCCGGTACAGGAGGGATTCAATGAGGTACGGAACCGGATTTGTAAGATTGTTGCTGACAATCTCCATATAGATGCTCTGGAGCTTATTGAAGATATTAGTTTTAAAGAGCTGGGAGTTGATTCCATAAATGGTATAGAAATCATCCGGGATATAAACCGCAATTACAGACTTAACCTGGATGCTGTCGTTATTTATGATTATCCCAATATAACCAGGCTAAGTGAACTGGTTTTCAGCGAAATACAAAAAATCAGCAAAATAAGCCTGGATGCAGGACTCCATCCACATGTAAAAAGTGATTCGGAAATGCATCCTGACGTACAGAAAATGGGCGCGGCAGGGAACCAGAAAAATGAAATAGTTGAAAAAATATCAGAGATTATATCATCAAATCTGCATCTCCCTAAGGAAGAATTGAATTATGATATCAGTTTTAAAGAATTAGGTGTAGATTCTATTAATGGAATCGAAATCATGAGGGATGTCAATCAGGTATATGGACTTGCTCTTGATGCCGTCACCATTTACGATTATTCAACGATTGAAGCTCTGGCAGAGTATGTTGGACAGGAAAAGGGAAAATCGGTCAGCGCCAATAATAAAATTATGAATGAAGATATTCTGCAGCAGGCACCACAAGAAGAAATGACCGGCAGCGGCAAAATAAAGCTGGGGAAACCAAGGGAAGCCGTTGAACCAAGGGAATTTTCTTCCGGCGGTAAGGTTGCATTAAAGAAAATTGAAGCTTCTTATAAGGATGAAAATGAAAACAGCAGGAACGAGAATTCCGGTAATAATGGGCTGAATATTCAGGAGGGAATTGCAATCGTTGGAATGTCGGGACGTTTTCCGGGCGCAAAAGATATAGAAGAACTCTGGAGTAATTTAGAAAATGGTGTTGACAGCGTGACTGAAATACCAAAGACCAGGTGGGATCTCAGTAAATTTTATGATTCTAACCCTAAAACACCAGGAAAAACCTACAGCAGGGTGGGAGGGTTCCTGGATAATATTGAGACATTTGACCCTTTGTTTTTTAATATATCTCCGAACGAGGCCATTTATATGGACCCGCAGCAAAGGATTTTTTTAGAAGAGGCATGGAAAGCCCTCGAGGATGCCGGCTGTGCCGACAGTTCTCTTTCAGGCAGTAAATGCGGAGTTTTTGTGGGAGCCTCACAAGGCGATTATATGAGCACATTAGCGGAAAACGGCTGTAATACTTATGGGGAAGCATTTACCGGAATGGCAACTTCCATATTGGCAGCAAGAATCTCCTACTTTTTAAACCTGACAGGGCCCAGTATAACTATTGATACTGCATGCTCCAGCTCTCTTGTAGCACTGCATTTAGCCTGTGAAAGCATTCATAATGGGGAAAGTGATATGGCAATAGCAGGCGGCATTAAATTAATGCTTACGCCGGACCTGCATATTTCGACCAGTAAACTTGAGATGCTGTCCAAAAGTGACAAATGCAGGCCGTTTGATCAAAAAGCAGATGGCACGGTTATGAGTGAAGGCGTTGGGGCAATTGTAATGATGTCCTTAAAAAAGGCACTCAGTGAAGATCATACGATATATGGCATAATAAAGGGGTCCTGCATAAATCAGGATGGCAGGACCAACGGAATAACTGCACCCAGTATGCAGTCACAGACGAGATTAGAAATAGATACGTACAACAAAGCGAATATATCTCCAAGGGATATAAGTTTCGTAGAGGCACATGGTACGGGAACAAAGTTAGGTGATCCGATTGAAGTTAAGGCTTTAAGTTCCTCTTTCGGCGAATTTACAGATGATAAGCAGTTTTGTGCAATCGGCTCCATTAAATCCAACATTGGCCATTCCACAAGTGCCGCAGGCATTATCAGTGTAATCAAGGTATTGCTGGCCATGAAATATCACAAAATTCCGGCCACATTACATTTTGATACCCAAAATGAGCATCTTGATTTTTCCAGCACGCCATTTTATGTTAATACAAGTACGATAGACTGGATTCCGGAAAGAGGTGTTCCCCGAACGGCAGCCGTAAGTGCCTTTGGATTCAGCGGGACAAATGCACATGTTGTATTGCAGGAATATCCAGACATCCGGAAAACAAGGCAGAAGTCAAAACTTCCGTATTATCTGATAACGTTATCGGCAAAGACAAAGGAAGCCTATGAACAACGTATCAGGGACCTTGACAGATGGCTGGAACTCAACGATGATCATTCAATTGATGATGTCGCTTATACATTACATGCAGGAAGAAGCAGTTTCCGCATCAGGGGTGCCTTAGTAGTTGAAGGAATGGAGGAATTGAAAAGACGCATCAGGGAAATCGCGGATACCGGCAGTACGGAAGATTATGTGGCCGAATATAACTTGACAAAATCTGTTGAAAGTTCTGCAGCATCTAAAAGGCTGGAGGGACTTTTCCGTGAAATAGAACAAGCAGAGGATATCCAATCGTATAAGTCCGGGTTAATGGAAATAGCCAGAGCTTACGTAAATTTGGAAATCACGGACTGTAAAAAAGTTTTTGGAGAAAATGCGTACCATATGATTTCTTTGCCAGCTTACCCATTTACGCAAGAAGTTTTCTGGGTAGAAAAATCCAATACGTCTATTGAAACAAAGGGGGGGAAAGAAATTAAGGGAATACACCCTTTGCTGGATAAGAATATATCTACTTTTGAGAGGGTTGCCTTTGAAAAGAGCTTTATTGGGAACGAATTTTTCCTTGAGGACCATATCGTAAAGGATACGAAGGTCTTGCCGGCAGTAGCCTATCTTGAAATGGTAAGAGCCGCTGCCGATCTCGCCATGCCGGGCTGCAGGGTTGCTTCAATCAGCAATAACTATTGGCTGAATGCCATCAGGGTTTTTGAATCAGGAAAAACCGTAAAGCTCTCGTTAATACCTGATCCGGAAAAAAGCAATAGGATCGCTTATGAGGTTACAAGCCAGGAAGCGGACAATAATGAAGTTCTCCATGGAAAAGGAGAGATAGAAGTAGTACCAGAAGTGCATGTAATGAAAAAGGAAATTCTGGATTTAGAAAAAATTAAGGACAGATGTGATAAATCAATTTCGGGAGATGAGTGCTATCAATTATTTTGGACGAGCGGTTTGAAACTTGGCAGAAGTTTTCAGTCTATAAAAAACCTGGTTTATAATGATCATGAGGGGTTAGCGGTTCTTAAGCTGCCGGAGCATTTAATAGAAGGTTTCAATAAATTTAAACTGCATCCAACGCTGTTAGATGGAGCTCTGGAAGCTGTGGTTGGTATGATAAATGCCAAAGCTGATACAAAAGGTGTGAGATTACCTTATTATATTGGAAAAGTAGAAATTATAGATGCCCTTACAGAGGATTGTTTCTCCTATGTTCAATACACCGGTACAAAGAAGAACGGACTGAACGAATCGGATTGTTATGATGTATATATATTAAACTTAAAAGGAGAAGTTCTGGCAAAAGTCACGGACTTTTCGTTATGGGAAATTGGTACCATGAATCATGCTGCGAATTCAAAAAAATACCCGGTTATGTATTTTAAAAAGAACTGGGAAGTTCGGAATTTGGAAGCTGCCAATTGCAAGTTAAGTAACATTCTGCTATTTGATAATGATGACATCCTGGCACAGCAGCTGCGGTTGAATAGTGATCGGGTAAACCTGATCCTTCCGGGTGAAAGCTTTCTTGAAATCAATGATAAATATTATGTAAATCCAACTTCGAAACAGGATTTTGAACTGCTCATAAGGACATTGGATTTAAAAAATGAATTGCCATCCAATATCCTGTATATGTGGGCAAAAGATATGGATAGTCAGGAGTTATTGGTTCCTGATCCGTTAGATATCAGCATTATGCCTCTATTATATCTTTATCAGGCAATGGAGCATAGAAGATACGATCATATACATATGATTTATGCATTCTTAGGAGATGGGAAAAGTTATTCTCCATATGGAGCAGCATTCGATGGCTTTTCAAAATCCTTAATGTTCGAAAACTCAAAATATAAATGTAAAACCCTTCATTTCAGCCGGCAGTATAATATAACGCAAATAGGTGCAATGCTGATGAACGAATTACAGGATGACAATTCCAGGGAAACTGAAATCATGTACCTGCCGGAAGGCCGCTATGTCAGAGCTGTCAATAAGTTTTCACCTGTAACGAGGCATGATGACTTTTTATTACGGCAGAATGGTGTATATATTATTACCGGCGGTTTTGGAAAACTGGGTATGATCTTTGCCAGATATTTAGCCGGGCACTATAAAGCGAAATTGTGTTTGACAAGCAGAACAACATTAAACCGGGACAGAGAAATGGCTGTAAGGGAACTGGAAGCACTGGGCGGACAGGTCCTCTTTTTTAAAGGAGATGTTTCTGACTATGACGATGCGCAGAAGCTTGTGAACACGGTTAAATTGCATTTCGGGAGTATTCACGGCATCTTGCATACCGCAGGTATGATAAATGATGCTTTTTTGATCAATAAGTCAAAAGAAGCTATGGAGGATGTCATGAGTCCCAAAATAAGGGGGACAATAAATCTGGATTTGTCGACAAAAGATGAAGAACTGGATTTTATTGTATTGTTCTCATCTACATCTGCTGTCACCGGAAATATAGGTCAGTCTGACTATGCATATGCCAATAGTTATATGGATCATTATGCTCAGACAAGAAAAATTCTTGGTCTTAAAAACATGCGGCACGGGAAAATGCTTTCGATTAACTGGCCAGTATGGGAAGAGGGGGGAATGAACATCGATAAAGGTACGGAAACTCTTTTCAAATCATTTGGTGTTGAAAAAATGGAGTCTGAGGCTGGGATCGATGCATTTCTTATAGGACTTCATTCAGACGAGGTTCAGATTGCAGTTATACAGGGAGATCCGGAAAAGGTGGAGGAGTTCCTGAATGTAAATGGAAGCGGTGAACAGCTTAAGCCTGCTTTAAAGTCCGCAGAACTGCCCAAAAGAGATTATATGGATTCCATCTGTAAAGATATTAAAAAGGCTGTAAGCGATATTCTCAGAATAAAAGAGAAGGACATATTTTTACATAAAGAAATGAGTGAGTATGGCTTCAATTCATTGACGTTTACGGAATTAACAAATCGAATGAATGATTTATATAGGATACGTATAAATCCAAGCATTTTCTTCGAATATCCGACGTTGAGTTCCTTTGCCGCTTATCTGGCTGAAGAACACTGCCAGAACATCCAAGAAACTTATGGAAGGGATGAAGAAAATGACGTTGAAGAGACATCTGCCAGTTCTGAGACGAGTGAACCTGTTAAAGAAGAAAAGCTGGTCAGCGGAACCCGGGAGCCCATTGCAATCATAGGAATAAGCGGTATCATGCCGCAGTCAGAGGATCTGCTTACTTTTTGGGAAAATTTGAAGGAGGCCAAAAATTTAATAACAGAAGTCCCGGCAGAACGATGGGATATAAAGAATCTTCCGGATAATATTTCGAAATGGGGAGGATTTATGAAGGAGATAGATAAATTTGACCCCTTATTCTTCGGGATATCACCTCTGGAAGCTGAATTAATGGATCCGCAGCAAAGAATTTTTATGCAGACCGTATGGTCGGCTATAGAAGATGCCGGTTATAAGCCAGCCGATCTATCAGATACGAAAACGGCAGTTTTTGTCGGAGTCTCGACAACCGATTATAGAGATGTTCTTCAAGGGAATGAAATAGAAGCCCTCACTTCGACCGGTAACTCGCACTGTATTCTGGCAAACAGAATATCCTATTTATTAAATTTACACGGTCCCAGTGAACCAATCGATACGGCCTGTTCCTCCTCATTAGTAGCCATTCATAGAGGAATGGAAGCTATCTATAATGGAGATTGTGATACGGCCATAGTAGGAGGGGTTAATGTTTTAGCCAGCCCTACATTGCATATATCATTCAGCAAAGCAGGGATGCTGTCGCCGGATGGAGTCTGCAGAACATTTGATGAGGGCGCCAATGGCTATGTCAGAGGGGAAGGCGCCGGTGCAATCTGGTTAAAGCCACTTAGCAGAGCGAAAAAGGATGGAGATCCTATTTATGCCCTGATAAAAGGTACGGCTGTGAATCATGGCGGCCGGGCAGCTTCTCTGACAGCGCCTAACCCAACTGCTCAGGCAAAGTTAATGGTGGAATCTTTTGACAAAGCGGGTTTCAGTCCGGAAACAATCACTTATATAGAAGCACATGGGACAGGTACTCAATTGGGCGATCCTATTGAAATAAACGGATTGAAGAAAGCGTTTGCAGAGATGTACCATAGAACTGGAACAGCAGCTAAAGATGCATATTGCGGCATTGGCTCAGTAAAACCTAATATTGGGCATTTGGAAACTGCAGCAGGGATAGCAAGCGTCTTAAAGGTAGTGTTGGCGCTGAAGCACAAGACATTGCCGGGACTGGCCAACTTTAACAGAATGAATCCTTACATTCAGCTTGAGAAGACCCCATTTTATCTGGTAGAAAAGACTCAGGTGTGGAAAGCTCAGGTTGATGATGCAGGGAATGAGATGCCCCGGCGTGCAGGTATCAGTTCCTTTGGCTTCGGCGGTATGAATGCACATGTAGCGATTGAAGAATATAAAGAAGAAATTAATTGGAATACAAAATCAAATGATCCTCAAATTATCATTTTGTCGGCAAAGTCAAAAAATCAATTAACAGATTATGCCGGACGGATGCTGACATATTTACAAAGTGAATATCCGGATAAAGAAGAAAAAGAATTTCCTTTGCAAAGCATTGCTTTTACGCTGCAAACAGGACGGGAAGAGATGGAGGAAAGACTTGCCTTCGTGGCGGCAACGCATACAGAATTAATCAGCAAGCTGAAAGGATTCGTATGTAATGAAGAAAGGGATACATACGGTATTCATCAAAATACAGTAAAGAGCATCCGGACCGGAGCTGTCAGTGATGCTGTGGATCAGGAAATACTCACGGTTCTTATTGAAAAAGGAGATATGAATAAGATCGCAAGCCTTTGGATTGAGGGATTTACAATTGATTGGAGCCTCTTACATTCGAAAGAGGTGAGAAAAAGAATCCCGCTTCCGGCATATCCGTTTGAGAAGCGGCGTATCTGGAAGGCGGGCGCAGGAATCCGTGATGAAAATTATTTCTACTTGCCCAGGTGGGAAAAACAGGATTCAAACCCAGAAATTTTGGGATATGACTATGTTAAAAAACATGTACTTATAGTCGTTCCGGAAAAATATGATTTCTTATGTGAATATATCAATGATAAATTCCGGGAAAGTATGATATACCAAATCATTTTGGGCAATAGAAATGAAAATTACGGACAGTATAGACGGCTTATCGATGTGAAGGATGAAAGAGCCATTGCACATTGTATTGATAAAATTGAAGAGCTGGATTACCTGTTCTATTTCGGCGGAATGTTCGATGAGAAGGAAAATTGCCTGGATTCTGAAACCTTAGATGATATGCAGGAGTATGGGATATACTCACTCTTCAGGCTGGTGAAAGCTCTTGCAGAAAAAGGCTTTGATGACAGAAAACTGTGCATGAAGGTCATGACCAATAATACCTGCAGACTTTTTGACGAGGATATAACACCATATGCTGGCAGCGTCTTGGGATTTCTTAAGTCGATGGCTAAGGAATTCCCCTATTGGAGCGTGAGTTGTATTGATGTTGATAAGAAAGAATTCGTGAGTGATGAAAAACATTTTATGGAACTTTTCATGGATGAGCCTCTGTCCAAAACAGGGGAAGAGACTTTGATAAGAAAAGGGGACAGATACAGACTCAAGCTGGAACCTGTTGCTTTAAGCAAAAGCCTTAAGACTTCGTTCAGATGGAAAGGAGTCTATATGATTGTCGGCGGAGCAGGCGGAATTGGCTTGGAATTATGCCGATATCTGGCAAAAGAAGCCAAGGGGAGGATAATTTTAATCGGAAGATCCGACTTGACTTCTGATAAACAGAAAAAGATATCGGAAATAGAAGAAATGGGGGCAGAGATCCTTTATATCAAGGCAGATGTAACGAATAAAAATGATATGGACAGGGCCGTAAAAGAGGCGAAGCAAAGATTTGGAAAGATCCATGGAGTGATCCATTCCGCTATAGTAATGAGAGATATGGCGATAAAAAATATGAGTGAAGATGATTTAAAAGCTTCTTTAGCGCCTAAAGTACAAGGGAGCCTTGTCCTTTATAATGCCATAAGAGAAGAAGAATTAGATTTCATGATGTTTTTTTCTTCCATTCAAAGTTTTGTAGGAAACGCGGGGCAGGCCAATTATGCAGCAGCATGTGCATTTAAGGATTCATTCGCATTATATTTGAACTCAGCAGGCAAAATACCAATTAAAATAATTCATTGGGGATATTGGGGGTCTGTTGGAGTTGCTTCCTCTGATAAACATAATAAGCTCATGGAAAAAGCGGGTTTACTGTCAATTGAGCCTGAAGAGGGGATGGATACAATCGAACGGGTTCTCTCCTCTGATAATTATAATCAGATAGTCATGCTCAAGGCAACTGATAAATTAATTGAACAATCTGATATCATAATGAAAAAGCATGATACAAACAACAGTGTGGGTTCAGGTAATCAGAGCAATATCAAACATGTGAAGGTTGATGTGAAAAGCAAAGTGGCCGATAGTCAGGATTGTGGCGAATTAATAGGTTCCATACAGGAGGTTCTAAAAGAGTGTGTTGCCGGTGCCTTAAAAATGGAGGAAAAAGAACTGGATTTTAACGAACAATTTTCTGAATATGGAGTAGATTCTATTACGGCTGTCAATTTACTGAAGGTTATTAACAATACTTTTGGTATTACACTGAAAAGCACAATCCTGTTTGACTACAGCAATATACATGATTTGAGTGATTATCTTTGTAAAAATTACCGGAGAGAGTGCGGGGAGGCATTAAAGAAAGACCAGGGAGATATACAGGAAAAGGCTGATTTATCTGTCTTAGAACGCCTGGCAGATGGATCTATAGATGTTGACGAAGTAATGAGGAGATTTACTGACTAATTTATGGAGGTGGCATATGACGCATACAGATTTTGAAGCAGAAGTAAAAAGAATATTATTTCAAATTAAAGAGAAACGTATAACCCCAGAAAAGGGAAAAGAAATGATTGAAACAGCGAAACAATCCTTAGAGCATCAAGATGCAGTCAATTGCCAGACGCCGGAACATAAGAGTTCCGGCGTTACTGATTATGCAAAGGATAAAGAGAGAAATCTTCAAAAAAATATTGTGGGAGATATAGCTGTCATAGGCATGTCGGGCCGCTTTCCGGGAGCAGATAATTTGGATGAATTCTGGGAAAATTTATCAAACGGCGTCAGTTCAATTACCGAGGTGCCGAAGGAACGGTGGGATATTAGTCAATACTATGATCCGGATGAGGATAAAATGGACAAGACCAACTCTAAATGGGGTGGCTTTATAAAAGATATAGATAAGTTTGACCCTGCTTTTTTCAACATATCGGGAATGGAAGCGGAGGTTATGGACCCACAGCAGAGGGTTTTCTTGGAAGAATGCTGGAAAGCCCTGGAGGATGCAGGGTACGCAAATGATTATATAATGGGGACAAAATGTGGGGTATTTGTTGGTGCGGCACCAAGAGATTATCTAAGCATAGTTAGTGAAAATACTGATATTACGGCGCAGGCCTTTTGGGGGAATACAGGGTCTATACTGGCTTCAAGAATTTCCTATTTTTTGAATTTGAAAGGCCCTGCTATTACAATTGAAACCGCTTGCTCTTCTTCATTAGTTTCCATACATTTGGCCTGTCAAAGTATAAGAGCAGGGGAGTGTGATCTGGCAATTGCAGGCGGTATCTGGATATGCACAACTCCACATTACTATATATATACAAGTAATGCCGGAATGCTTTCACCGGAAGGAAAATGCAAGACATTTGATAATGAGGCGGATGGAATTGTGAATGGTGAGTGCGCCGGCAGCATTATATTAAAAGATCTGAATCAGGCGGTCAGAGATGGAGACAGTATTTATGGGGTGATCAAGGGTTCCTGCATCAATCAGGATGGAAAAACCAACGGAATAACAGCACCGAGTTCCATATCGCAGAGCAGATTGGAATTAGATGTTTATGAAAAATATAATATTAACCCAGAGACAATTACCTTTGTGGAGGCTCATGGAACCGGGACCAGGCTTGGCGATCCTATTGAGGTAGATGCGCTGAAGACTGCATTTCAAAAATATACAAATAAACGGCAATTCTGTGCATTGGGTTCTGTAAAAACCAATATTGGCCATGCTTCCATAGCAGCCGGTATTGCCAGTGTGATAAAAGTTTTATTAGCGCTAAAAAATAAAAAAATTCCGCCATCTTTGAATTTTATAAAGGAAAATGAGCAGTTGGATTTGAAAGATAGTCCGTTTTATGTAAATACGGAATTAAAAGACTGGTTTGAAAAAGACCGTAATTTAAGAGCTGCGGTCAGTTCGTTCGGTTTTTCAGGTACCAATGCCCATTTAGTGATAGAAGAGTATAAAAATAATGAACAGAGATCTGGGCCTCCCAGTTATTATTTAGCTCCATTTTCAGGCAGAACTAAGGATGAGCTTTTAAAAAGAATGGAGGATTTTCTGGTTTGGTCTAAGAAAAATGCCAGCCTTGAAGAGATGAGGAATATTTGCTATTCATTGTCCAACTGCCGTAAGCATTTCAATTTTAGAAAGGCTTTTGTGGTTAGTGAGCAGGAAGAACTCAATAAGAAAATAGGTGATTTTCTAAATAATGAAATTGCTGACAGTGATGAGGAGGAACGTGTTCACGAAGCCGATATAGGAGAACTATATGATAAATTAAAAAAGTATAGCGAAAAATCAGAAATGCAAGAGAACTTACTTATGCAATTAAAATTATTTTATGAATCAGGCAGATTCATATCCTGGGAGAATGTATATAGTAACAACGAATGCAAAAAAGTACATTTGCCGGTATATCCATTAAAGAGGGATCAATATTGGGTGAAGCATAATCCCAGGTATTCAACGATTCATTTAAAGGACCAGGGAAATCCCCTGGTTCATGATAATAAGTCTGGTTTAAATGGAATAAGATATATAACCTATATAGATAAAGTCTTTCATGATTCAAATAGCGTGAGCAGGTGGAACGGACATACCTATTTCCTATGGTCTAATTTTATTGAAATGTTTTTTGAATCCGGAAAGTCCGCAGCGGAGAAAGAAATAACAGGTATTATGGATATGGTGTGCACGAGTCCGGAAGAATTTCCTGAAAATGAGCAAATGCTTGAGACTTCTATATATTCTTTAGAAGGCGAATGTTATGCGGAAATCTGCGGGTACGCTGACCAGAATCAAGTTGTTTATGCGCAGGGAAGGCTTTTATTTGAGAAGGAAGAATTTATCGGTCTGCCGTCAATAAATGATATAGAAAGTTTCAGGATAGAATGCCGGGAATCATTGCCTTTTGATCTATTGAATAACAGACTGGCAGATGAATTTAATATTATATATGGACAGGACTTTTTCGGCATTATGAAATTGGCTATATCAGATGATAGGACAATGGCTCTGGTTGATTTGGCTGCCGGTAAACAAGATTTTGGCTATACAATAAATCCCGGATTGGTTGAAATGGCGTTTAAATTATCGCTTTCACTGATAAAGGACAGCTGCTCAAGACATTACTATTTTGCCGGATTTAAGAGTCTGGTTATTTATGGCGCTATGAAAGCTGAGTGCAGTATTTATATCAAACTCTTGGAGTGTAAAGAAGAAAATACCAAAAGCGAATGGCGTTATGATGTGCTGTTTGCTGATGCAGACGGCGGCGTGGTTTCGGTTATTCACGACTATAAAGTAAAAGGATACTGACCGCTGTTTAAGAAAGGAGTCCTATTATGAAGGAAGTACTAGAAGGTATGGAACGCCGAATGTCCGGTGATCTGCCTGCAAAATATTCTTTGACTTATTTTAAAGAGGAATGGATAGAATCTTCAAAGGAGGATAAAAAAGATATCAATTCCGCAGAATCCGTGATTATTTTTGAAATGCCGGATTACCCTTTGGACTTTTATAATACAGATCTTGATGAAAATAAAGTTATTTCTGTTATCAAAGGGGATTGCTATAAACAAGTAAGCAGCAGGCAGTATGAAGTAAATCCCCATAATTATGAGGATTATTTGAGACTGTTTAATGAAATTATCAGGGAAGGAGTTCAAATAGGCAGTATCGTTTATCTTTGGTTTCTCGATGATGCTGAACTTAAAAATTTTAATTCCACCAAAGCTCTGAAGCGGGAGCTTTCCAGTCCAGATGTTTTTAAAGAAAATATGATGGAAGTGACAGACTTATTTTATTTTACAAAAGCGCTCATTACAACGCATATAAAGGGACTTCGGAAACTTCTGTTATTTTCGCTGAAACAGGATCAATATGATAACCCTTTTATAGATATGATTGTCCCTTATGGAAAATCCCTGAAACTGCTCTTACCGGATTTAAACAGCTCATTCGTCCATATAAATAAAATCAGTCAGGTAACAGAGTCCATTTTAACCGAATTGGTCCGCACCAATTCGGAAGCAGAGATTTACTATAAAGAAAATGGCCGTTTTATAATATCCTATAAAATGGTTAAATTGATTGACAAAAAAGGAACGGGTATAAAGGATAGAAGCACATGTCTGATTACTGGCGGAGCGGGGAAGCTGGGGATGATTTTTGCCAATTATCTGTATGATAAATATTCCGCAAATATCGTTCTGATCGGACATTCTGAACTTAATGGTTCGAAAAGAACAGAGGTTGATAACCTCATTAAGAAAGGCTGCAATGTTTTCTATCAAATAGCAGATGTGACGGATATAGAACAGATGAGGGCTGCAATCAGGAATGCTGATGAAAGATTCGGGGGAATTCATACAGTTATTCACGCAGCGGGAATCGTGAGTGAGAAAAACATTGCTGTAAAGTCCTTAAACGAATTTATCAAAATTATTTCTGTTAAGGCATTGGGCGCTTTTGTATTAGATGAAGTTACTAAAAATGAGCCTATACAAAATTTTATATTATTTTCTTCAATTTCATCAATTATAGGAGATTTTGGACAATGTGATTATGCTATAGGAAATAGATTTTTGGACTGTTTTAAAGATATAAGGAAAAATCTCTGCGAGAAGGAACTTAGACAGGGGAGAACTCTTGTAATCAATTGGCCCTTATGGAAAAGCGGCGGGATGAATCAGGATAAAGAAGCGGAGCATCTTTATCTGCACACATCGGGACTTGATTATCTCAGTACTTCGGATGGGATTAAAATTTTTGAATCCATGATTCATTCAGACTTAGAACAGGGAATTGTTTTATACGGAGATGAGCTGAAAGTAAAAAAAATTTTACAGGCAGACATGCCAATTTGTTACGAAAACAGGTATGAACAAGGCGGATTAGTAGAAATAAAAGAAGAGGAAGGAGGGACGGAATTGGATGGGAAGCTGATTATTCTGGCTGCTGATATTTTAAAAAATGATGTAAAAGAGCTGGATGTCAATACGAATTTTGGGGATATGGGGTTTGATTCTATTTCTTTAAAAAGTTATGCTAAGGCGGTATCGGAAAAATTTAATATTGAAATTACCCCCACTGTTTTTTTTGCAGCCAGTACGGCAAAAAAACTTGCTGATTACATAGAAAAAGAATTTCAGCTGGGTGATCAGAAACAAACTCAGACGGCAAAGCTCCAAAAGAACGAAGGAATAAAAAAATTTAGCGGAAAGTTAGAACCTTTCTGCCGTCTGCACCCCGAATTAGCTGAGCAGAATAAAGTCATGAACGGTAAATGTGAGGATGTGGCAATAATAGGTGCGGAAGGTCTGTTCCCGCAGTCTGATAACCTGACTGAGTATTGGGAGAATCTAGAAGGCGAAAAGGATCTGATAACGGAGGTCCCACGGGATAGGTGGGATTGGAGGATTTATTATAGCACTGACCGGTCGGCTCCAAATAAGACGGTATCAAAATGCGGCGGATTTATTAATCATGTTGATATGTTTGATGCAAAATTTTTTAATATATCACGCTTGGAGGCAGAGTTAATGGATCCGCAGCATCGTCTTTTGCTTCAGGAAGTGTGGAAAGTAATAGAGGATGCGGGATATAAGGCGTCAATGCTGTCAGGCAAAAATGTAGGGGTATTTATCGGAACGCAGTTCAATGATTACCAGGAATTGCTTCATGAATGCGGTGAAATTAAGCCGCAGTTAGTAACCGGAAATTCACAGGCTCTTTTAGCAAACAGGATTTCCTATTATATGAACTTTATGGGACCAAGTGAAACAATTGATACAGCCTGTTCCTCCAGCCTGGTTGCTGTTCATCATGCCATTCAGTCTATACAGCGTGGTGAGAGTGAACTTGCTGTGGCCGGAGGCGTAAGCCTTATGTTATCTCCTAAGACTTTTATAAGTGCCAGCAAACTGGGCGTGCTTTCTCCTGATAATCATTGTAAAACATTTGATGAAGGAGCAAATGGATATGTAAGAGGCGAAGGAGTCGGAGTAGTATTATTGAAGCCTTTAAACCAGGCAATAAAAGATAAGGATCATATATATGCAGTTATCAGGGGGAGTGCTGAAAATCACGGGGGCAGGGCCAGCTCATTGACTGCTCCGAATTCAACAGCCCAGGCAGCTCTTTTGACACGTGCCTATAGAGAGGCGTGTGTAGATATTAATACAATAACCTACATAGAAGCTCACGGCACCGGAACAGAATTAGGAGACCCGGTAGAAATCGAAGGTTTAAAGAAGGCCTTTGACAACTTGATGACGGATTCTGACAAAAAAACGGGCACTATGCCGTTTTGCGGTATTGGCTCTGTAAAGACAAACATCGGTCATTTGGAACCGGCGGCAGGAATTGCCGGCATATTAAAAGTCATACTTGCAATGAAATATAAAAAGCTGCCGGCAAGTATTCTTTTAAATAAAATAAATCCATATATTAAGCTTGATAACAGCCCCTTTTATATTGTGGAAAAAACAAGAGAATGGGGTAATCTGAAGGACGATGAAGGAAATCTGATACCGAGAAGGGCGGGAATAAGCTCTTTTGGTTTCGGAGGTACAAATGCTCACGTGATACTCGAAGAATTTGAAGAGACTCAGGAAGATGTTTCTGCAGGGAGTTCACAAATTGTTATTCTTTCTGCTAAGGACATGGAGCGTTTGACAGAATATGCCACAGACCTGTATGAGTATTTATTAAAGGAGGATGAGAGCGAATGCCGCCTGAGTGATATTGCATTTACCTTACAGAATGGCAGGGAATCAATGGACCAACGGGCGGCTATGGTAGTGAGAGATGCAAAAGACCTCCTGATTTCTTTAAAAGGATTCTTAAATGGGGACAGCCTGCCAAATGTGGTATGCAGTAACAGGAAAGAAAACCAGACTACAGCAGCCATACTCGGAGGTGATGAGGATGTAAAGGATTTAATTAGTAACTGGTATAAAAAAGGAAAACTTTTAAAAATCGCCAGGCTTTGGTCTGTTGGATATGATGTGGATTGGAAGGTTTTGAACCAGGGAGATAATCGGCACCGCGTATCCCTCCCTACCTATCCATTTAAAAAGGAACGCTATTGGCTGCCTTTTAATTCAAAAGAAAAATTCGATAATTTTGACAAGAAAAGCAGTTTGATCGATTCTTTTGATTATCAGTCTTATTTAGATGAGGGAGTTATTTTCTATAAAGAACTCAGTTCTAAGGAAAACATAATCAGTGATCATGTGATAGATGATAAAAAAATTTTTCCTGGTGTCGGATATATAGAAATGGCATACCAGGCTGCCATGCAGGTATTAAAAAATAAAAGGCTTGTATTTGAACGTGTATTTTGGCTGCATCCTCTCATCGTGGATGGGGAAAAACAAAAGATATACCTGGTTCTTAGAAGAACAGATAATAAATTGGTGTTTGAGATAAAAAACTCACATGAGGCAGCTTCCACGATATATGCCAAAGGAGAGCTGGCAGAAGCTTCTGATAATTCAATACAGGATGAATGCATTCCGATTGATGAGATCTTAAACCGCTGTAATGAAAAGCTGAATAGTGCAGAAATATATCAGCAATATGAAAAAAGCGGTATTCGATATGGAGAGTTTTTTAAAGGCATAACAAAAGTATACAGAAATAGTGAAGAGGCAATCGGAAGTATTAAATTACCATCTGGTGAAGGATTGGATCATTATACACTTCATCCCTCCTTATTGGACAGCGCTTTACAGACCATAAGCTGTATCAGTAAAGAAAACGGAAAAATATATTTACCTTATGTGTTAGGAAAGCTGGAAATAGTAAGGCCTTTAAAAACAGAAATGTATGCATATGTGAAACCGGATGGCAAAAATAGTTATAAAATCCTTGTTACTGATGAGTATGGTAATGTATGCTTTAAGTTTTCTGATTACACATTCAGAGAGAGCAAGAGGCAGCCTGGTCATATGTTTTACGGGCAGACGTGGAAAAAGGTGCCTGTTAAAGAGCAGGACCAGGTCCTGAATCATGACAGCAATGGAACTGCTTTCATAATCTATAATAACAGCAGTAAAAAAATAGCAGAAAAAATATCTCTTAAATATTCTGATTCCATAAATGTAAAGATTGGAAAACAAAATATCAGAGTATCGGGCAATCAGTGGGAGGCCAAGGCAGATGATCAAGATGCTTTGGCTAAAATTATATCACAAATCGGTGAGATAGATACAATTTATTATTTAAGTGGTATTCAATTTTGTAATGTCGATTCCGATGACTATAAATCCATTAGGGAAATTCAGGAAGAGGGTGTAATTACCTTATTCAGGCTGATTAAGGCA
The DNA here is from genome assembly GCF_049890855.1 of Lacrimispora sp. 38-1. Classification (NCBI taxonomy): domain Bacteria; kingdom Bacillati; phylum Bacillota; class Clostridia; order Lachnospirales; family Lachnospiraceae; genus Lacrimispora; species Lacrimispora sp. 38-1. The sequence goes on from NZ_JBANEW010000073.1 coordinate 172,129, forward strand.
TTGGACGATAAACATTTCATTACAAAGATAAAAGAACTGAAAATTATTATTAATAATACGCAGAGAGTGGAAACTGAAAATGTGATTCTGCCTAATTCCGCAAGTATAAGCGGATTTGTAAAAACCTTGGCCAAGGAATATGTCAATTTAAAAATCACTCTGCTTGATTTGGATTTGATGCAAACCGAAGATAAGGATCTGGAAACTGCAATAGCGCCTGTTTTTTATGAGCCGCATAACAATGCCGGTGAATTGATCGTCTATAGGGAAGACAGAAGATATGAAAAGATCATAGAAACGGTAGATCTTCCGAAACCTGGAAATAGCGCGTTTAAACAGGAGGGAGTATATATCATCATCGGAGGGCTGGGGGGAATCGGTGCTTTATTAAGCAGATATCTGGCCGCTTCCTTTCATGCGAAGATGTTCCTTGTAGGAAGAAGTGAGCTGGATGAAAAAAGGAAACTGTTATTAGAAGAGATCGAAAAAGTGGGGGGTATGGTCTCTTATTACCGGGCAGATATAAATGATTATAATCAAATGGAGAAAGCCGTTAAGGAGGCGAAACGGATTTATGGAAATCAGATTAATGCTGTTTTTCATTCGGCAATTGTTCCATTAGACAGATCCATTCATAACATGAGTGAAACAGAATTCCGGTCAGCATCAGATCTGAAAATTTATGGAAGCCTGGTTTTGCATTCACTTTTTAAAAATGATAAGTTGGATTTTATGGCATTCTTTTCCTCGACATCTTCTCAAGCAGGTATGCCTGGTCAGAGTAACTATGTAAGTGGACTGAATTTTATGGATAATTATGCAGAATACATAGAAGCTAAGGTTTCCTATCCGGTAAAAGTGATTAACTGGGGGTATTGGGGTATCGGTTCAAGTGAAAAAGAAGAATTTAGAAAGAAAATGCAGGCGCAAGGGATATATGCAATCAGTGCAGACGAAGGTATGGAAGCATTGGAGCGGATTTTAGGTAATGAAAAACGTCAGACAATGGTCCTGAAAGCGGGTCCCAAGGTACTGAATCAACTGGGAATAAAGGATAAAGAAGCTCTGGAAACAGATTCGAACTACAATGCAGACCATCTGGATGTATTTGAGAAAACAGGGGATAGCGTGGAAGAAGGCGTGGACAATTTTATAAAAGAGATGCTGTCCAACATATTAAAATGCCCCGCCGATACAATAGATAATACAACTGAGTTTGAGGAATTTGGAATTGATTCGATATTGGGATTTCAGATTCTGGCAGAGTTAGAAAAAACGTTTCCCGGCTTACCGGCCACTTTATTTCTTGATTATACAAATGTAAAACAGCTGACTCGTTATTTCATGGACAATTATGCGGAACAGGTAAATGAAATGTTTGGTGTAAAGAACGTGGCAGACCAGAATCATGACGAGATCTGTGAGGAAAAAGAATCTTTGGCTGCTGTAGAAAGACAAAAACTTGAAAACCAAATAAAGCATATTGTAGCGTCCGTTTTAAAGTGTGAAGCCGGTGATCTGGATAGTGATATTCGTTTTGATGAGTTTGGAATTGATTCGATCATTGGATTTCAGATCCTTGCTGAATTAGAAAAGCAGTTAGGCACTTTGCCGGCAACATTACTTTTTGACAATGGAACTTTGAATAATGTAGTAGATTACCTGCTGACAGTTCACAAAGAGCAGGTATCCTCATGGCTGAAAAGTATGAAAGGAAGATCGGATAATACGGATAATTCACGGGAAGTTAAGATTTCCGGCCATATAAATATGGCCGACAGGGAGATGCCGGTAGATTTAGAGTTGCCAATCAATTTGGAAAGCTTCCTTGTAGAAATTGGACCAGATACGAAGATGGAAGTAACCGTTAAGGGAGAGGGGGAACCTATACTATTCATACCTGGCTTAGCTGTAACCTCTCAGATAAGCATTTATCAGTTTGCAGAATTATCATCAAGATACAAAGTGATAGGCGTAAACTTACCTGGACATGGAAAAAGTGACGGAATTGAGGATTTATCGTTTAAAGGAATCAGCAGTGTTCTGATGAAGGTGATCTCAGAGCTGAATATTTGCGGACCGATCAATGTGATCGGCGGTTCGTACGGAGGCATCATAGCTCAGAATATTGCATTAGAATTTCCGCAAAAGGTTAAATCGCTTATCTTATTAGGAAGTATCACAACTACAAAATTTGATGGCGTGGCTCAGATTTTCTCTTTTACCGAAGCGATTTCAGAGGATTTTACCAAAGTTAAATTAAATGCCTCAACAAAAAGTGTAATTGAAAATATAGATTACTACTTTGAGATCTATAAGCATAGCCAAGAGACAAACCGGCCAATCCTCATGAGGTATCTTGAGATGATGAAAGTAAAAATGACGACTCGTGATGTGATTGATCAAATCCATGTACCTACTTTAATAATTGTTGGTAAATTGGATACAGTAGTAGACCCGGCAGAGTCTGCTTTGCTGCATACAAAAATAAAACATTCTAAGTTAATAGAAATTGCCGATGGGGGACACTTTATTAATTTGACACATCATGAGTTCGTTAATGAAGTTATTTACGAGTTCCTTAAAAGTGATCATTCTTATGAAAAGACGGAGGAGTGAAATTTGGTATTAGAGAAGATAAAAAGCAATTGGGACAGGCTTTGGGAAGATGGAACGATACACTATTTCCCGGAGTCTAATAAAGAACTTTTATTAACAGACGGTCTGTTTCCAATCAAAGTAAAATATGCTCCGGAAAGAGCAAACAGGATAGTAAATAAGAAGCCGCAGGCATTACCGCTGGGAACTGATATCTGGACGAGGAAAGATTGTCTTTATGAATTCAATAAGTTAGTCCTTTTGGCGAATAACCGGCCGGTATGTGAATACCACAGTATTTTATGTTCGAAATTATTTCATGCTCAAAATGAAATTCTATTTGAGGAAATCTGTGAAATCTCCCAGATCGTTGAACAATATGATCTCAGGGGATTCCTGAATCTGGTGGGTACAGCAGCAACACTAAATCATTTTCACGCTCAGATTATTACAGAACCATTTAATATGGAAGGTCTGAAAAAGAAAAAAGTGAATGATAACTGTGCAATCCTTGAAGAGTATCCTGGTGCGAATATTCTGATTACAGGGACTGCTGAAGAAAGATGTAATATTCTATTTGAAATCATTGGAAGAGCTGCCGGTTCTGCTCTTCCGAGTACAGAAAAAAAAGATGGAAGTTATGCAGATAGCCCGCTTTTCACGTTACTTTTTTGGAGTAGTTACATATTATTTATTCCGAGAAAAAGAGAATGGTCCTCAATCACCAGAGCCATGGTCGGAGGCTTGGAATTGAGCGGTTATTTTCTATTTGCTTCAGCCGACACGCCGGAGGATCCGTTTAAAGGGATCACACATGCGAAGATGATGGAGGTTATTCAAGATGTAACTTTCGGTCACAATGAAATGAAATTTTTATATAAATAAGGAGGAATTATTATGTTAAAGGTAGTAGTATTTTCAGGAGGAAGAGGATCAAATTCATTGGTAAAGGAATTGATTAAGGATGAAACAATTAAACTGTCATTAATTGTAAATGCATATGATGACGGGAAATCAACCGGACAGGTTCGTTCATTCTTCAACATGCTTGGACCATCTGACATTAGAAAAAATCAGGAAAATTTAATGACAGATAACTTTGCGGATTACAGCATTTGGTCCAGGGTATTTAAGTTCCGCTTTCCTAAAACGGTAAACCATGAACAGTGTATTACGATCTTAAACGATTTTATTATCGGAAAAAGTTCCAGGATAGGAGATGTTGAGATTAGTAATACTGTACTGGCTGATTTAATAAAAAAATTATTAAAACAGTTTTTGGTTTCATTAAGTGTTTATGAAAAAATATTGGGCAAAGAGTTTGATTTCACGGATTGCTCTCTGTCCAACTGTTTGTATGCCGGGGCTTATGAATTACTTGATAAGAGCTTTACAAAAACAATAGACTTGTTTAATATTCTTCTTCATGTCCATGGCGAAGTAATTCCCACAAATTTAGAAAATAAAAAATTGATGGGAATCAGGGAAAATGGAGAAATTTGTTATAATGAAGCAGAAATCGTAGAATTGCGTTCAAGTGTGCGTATTAAGGACATATATTTAGTTGATGAATATTTAGATAAGAATATTGTAGAAAGTAATTTTAAAACAATGGCTGAAAAAAATGATTATCTGGAACGTGTTCAAAGTTACGTACATGGGACAAATTCAGCGCTTACAGCAATTAAAGACGCTGATATTATTATTTATGCTCCGGGTACGCAGCATTCATCCCTGTTTCCCAGTTATATGACTCTTGGAATTCCGGAAGCAATTTTTTCCAATGTGAAGGCATTAAAGGTTTTCATTTGTAATATCGGTGAAGATTATGAGACACCGGGCTATACGGCAAGTGAATTTTTGACAAGTGCTTATAGATATATGACCAGAAATACGAAAATGAAGATGCCGATTTCAGAATTAATTGATGTTGCCCTTGTCAATACATCCCGTTCTAAAAAGAAGGAAGATATCCGGTATGTAGAAAATGACTTTCATGTATTGGAGAAATTGCCGGTAAATGTTATCTATGATAATTTTGAATCAGATGATTTAGGAAAGCATAATGCAGTTAAGGTTGTTGAAACCGTTAATAACATTTACTATGAAAAATTTTTAAGGAGCTTATCGAATGATTTTAAGGTGGGATAAAAAGCGGTATTTTATTTTTGATTTTGATGGGACTATAGCCGATACCAGTTTATTGCACGCAGAGGCTTTTAATGAAGTTTTTCGTACGTTAGGCATAAGCAATTTTCAATATGATGCTTATAAAGGAAGAAAGACCGTTGAAGTATTTAACGATTTTTTTAAAATGAACGGCTTGATATTTTCTGATGAGGAACTTGCAAATTTTGTCAGAAAAAAGCAAGAGACAGCCAGAAGGTTAATGAAATATGATTTAAAAGCCTTTGACGGAGCCGTTGAATTTATAAAATTATTAAAACAAAAGAATTACATACTGGCTATTGCAACTTCTTCATCTAAGAAAGGCGTAACGCTGGCGTTGGACAGACTGGGCATTTATCATACGTTTGATTATATTTTAACGGGGGATGATGTAGTAAATGCAAAGCCATCACCTGATATTTATTTAAAATCATTGAATGCTGCATCAATTTTACCACAAGAATCAGTGGTTGTGGAGGATTCTGCATCAGGAGCCATAGCAGCCGGAAATGCGCATATAGATGTAATTATCGTGAACAATAAAAGTCTTGAAAAAAGCTATTGCTGTACGGATTTTAACAGCTTAATATCAGAACTTGGGTGAGAGCGGCAGACAGGCAGTTTAAGGCCCCCGTTCATTAGCGGGGGCAGAAAAGGAGGAATGAAAAATATGGGGAAAATTTCAATTGTCGTTGTTGGAACACATGGGGAAGTACGCCCTTTAGTGGCGCTGGGAACTGCGTTAAGAGATGCCGGACATGATGTTTTGCTGTGTGCTCCCCCAAATGAAAAAGATTGGATTGCCCGTTATGGACTTGATTACCGGTCAACTGGGTGTGATATCAATGAACTGATCAGGGGACTGAATAAGTATATGGGACATCCGTTAAAACTGATTAAGGCATTTAAACGTACGCTAAATGGAATCATTGGCGGACAATTCCGGCTTTTGGATGAAATAAAGGATTCTGATCTCATTATTGGAAGCGGAGAACCTTATTCAATACCCTCAATTGCTGAAAAATATCATATACCATATGTATTTGTAAATCTGGTCACACAATTTATGCCTTCGTCGAAGTATCCTCCTACAGCCATTCCCTGGCAGAACATGCCGAAAGGCATCAATAGAATGTGTTGGTTTTTGATCAACAAACTGATGAATTATTCGCTGCTGGGAAAGCTGAATGAACAAAGGGCAATACTTGGGCTTTGTAAAATCAAGGACTTTTACAGGCATTTTCTAAGCAGCTTTGATCTATGTATTATTGCGGTAAATGATATACTGGATAAGTTACCAAAATATAAATTCAACTATATACAAACCGGATTATGGCATGTTCCGGAATTGGAAGATGAAGTTTTAGATCCGAAGCTTACAGAGTTTTTAGAAAGTGGTCCGGCACCGGTGTATATAGGATTTGGAAGTATGAGTGATCCTAATCCTGAAGAAACCAGCAGAATCATTGAGGAGACTGTTAATCGTTTAGGGTGCAGGGCTATTATCTCAAATGGCTGGGCAAATTTATGCAAAAACATAGACAGTAAAAATACATATATGATTGGTTTTGCACCCCATAAGGAACTTTTTCCCAAAGTGGCTGCAGTAGTCCATCATGGCGGAGCCGGTACTGTGTATACTGCAGCCTGGGCGGGAGTCCCACAGGTTATAGTTCCCCATATGCTGGACCATTATTATCAGGCTGCATTATTATATAGGAAGGAATTGATTCCTAAAGCAGTTGAGCGTTCTAAATTGACAAGTGAGAAGTTGTCTGAAGAGATAAAAAAAGCAATGACGAATGAAGATATCAGACAGAACAGTGAAAAAATAGGAATTGAATTGAGAAAAGTGGATAAAGACAGTCTAAAAAGAGCAGTAGAGGCCATTGAAGGTATATTAAAAAAATCTCATGTATGATCTGCAGGAGGTACAAATGGAATATAAAACAATCCGGGTGAATTGGGTCAGAAAAATTTGTTATATACAGTTATACAGGCCTGAAGATAATAATACAATCAGTTCTGAAATGATTGAAGAGATTCTCCAGGTGCTGCAGCAATGTGAGAAGGAAGCCAATATAATTGTTATAGAAGGAACTCCGGAGATATTTTGCTTTGGTGCAGATTTTAAAGAAGTCCTTTCGGGGGAGAGAGATGATAAATGTGCGGAAAAGCTTTATATGCTATGGAAGAAAATTGCTGCAGGGCCTTATATATCCATAGCACATGTCAAAGGAAAAGTTAACGCTGGGGGCATCGGCTTTGTAGCTGCATGTGATATTGCTATAGCAGATCATACGGCCACGTTTAGTTTGTCAGAACTGTTATTTGGCCTTTACCCCGCTTGTGTATTGCCGTTTTTAATAAGGAGAATCGGATATCAAAAAGCACACTATTTTACAATAATGACGCAGCCAGTTGATGTTAAGAAAGCGTATGAATGGGGAATAGTGGATGCATATGATGAAAGGGATGATGATTTGCTGAGAAGGCATCTGCTCAGGCTTGAACGGCTGCCGAAATCCGGAATATGTGATTATAAAACATATATCTGCCAGGTTAATAATAATTTCATTGAAGCAGAAGAAAATGCAACAAAAGCCAATCAGGCAATGTTTACTAAACAACAGAATATCCAGTGGATAAAACAGTTTGTTGAACTCGGAAAATTTCCATGGCAGTAGCATACGAGAAAAATAGTTGATTGAAAGGAAGTTTTATTATGAATGTTGGAATTGAAGCAATTAATTTTTTTGGCGGCAGCGCATATGTTGATGTTAAAGAATTGGCGGATTACAGGGGACTGGATGTTACCCGTTTCAATAATTTACTGATGAAGGAAAAATCGGTAGTCATGCCTTTTGAAGATCCGGTTACTTTTGGTATAAATGCTGCAAAGCCTATTATTGATTCTTTGACTGAGGAAGAAAAGAATAAAATTGAGTTAGTCATAACGTGTACAGAATCCGGCATTGATTTTGGAAAGTCAGTTAGTACATACATTCATGAATATTTAGGATTAAAACGTAATTGCAGGTTATTTGAAGTGAAAAATGCCTGCTATTCAGGAACCGCCGGTTTTCAAATGGCCGTGAATTTTATTTTATCCCAAACCTCTAAAGGCGCAAAGGCTTTGGTAATTGCAGCGGATATTGCACGGTTCATGGCTGTAGAAGGCGGAACAGCCTTAAGTAAGGACTCCTCATTTGCAGAGCCAAGCTCTGGTGCCGGTGCTGCAGCCATTTTGATAAGTGATAATCCTCGTGTTTTACAAATTGACGTCGGAGCAAATGGATATTATGGTTATGAGGTAATGGATACATGCCGGCCAATTCCGGATTATGAGGCCGGCAATGCGGATTTATCATTACTATCTTACCTGGATTGCTGTGAACAGGCCTTTTTGCAATATCAGGAAAGAGTAGAAGGCGTGGATTACCAGCATACATTTGACTATTTGGCGTATCATACACCATTTGGAGGCATGGTGAAAGGCGCTCATCGGACTATGATGAGGAAAATCCTTCATGCGGATGCAAAAACGATAGAGGAAGATTTTGAGAAGAGAGTTATGCCAGGCATGAGATATTGCCAAAGGGTGGGTAATGTGATGGGAGCAACGATATTTTTGGCACTGATCGGAGTGATTGATTATGGGGATTTCGCTATTCCAAAGCGTATCGGGTGTTTCTCCTATGGTTCGGGATGCTGTTCCGAATTTTACAGTGGTGTTGTTAACCGGCAGGGGCAGGAGGTATTGCATAGATATAGACTTGACAGGCAATTAGACTCACGCTATAAATTATCCATGAAGGAATATGAGACTTTATTGAAAAATAGTGATAAAGTGAAATTTGGAACCAGAAATGTTGAGGTGGATTACGATTTATTGCCAGGTGTATTAGGAACTGATAGAGGTATGGAGTTATTATATCTCAACCGTATTAATGAATTTCACCGGGAATATAAATGGATTAAATAGAAAGAAGGGCAGTTCATAAGGCGAACTCCGTTCGTCAGCACAGGGGGTGGTCAGCACCGTGAATTTCGGGCTGTCTTAAAACAAGAATCACGGTGCTGCCTCTCCTGAATCTATAGTACCTGCTTATCTAAGATATTGATCATGTTGGATAATCTTGTACTTTCATTTCCAAATGGTGTCAGACAGCTTAATGTGGTCAAATGTTTATCTGTTTGTTTAATTAAATTGGCAATTGTATCGACAGGGCTCAGATCGATGTAATAAAAGCCGGAACGAGTCAGAAAATCGGTGATAGCAGCAGCGGTGTTTATGGGATTTCTAAGGATATCCCAACAATAATACGCATCAAAAGTATTTCGTTCAATTTTTGAGTTTGATGAATAATAGGGAATTAGCGGTTTCTTAAAGTTTATATTTTTATATAAGCTTATTATTTTCTCCTTTGCCATATCTATTGCAAAAGAGTGAAATCCATATTCAATATCTAAACGAAGACATAAGATATCATTATCCTTTAACTTTTTTTCTAATCTCTCGATGGGCTCTATATATCCGGATACTATAAAATTTTGAGAATTATTAACAACCCCGATTGACAGATCCGGACTTACAATATAGTCATCTAGCTTATCGGGATAGTCCGCTATCAGAAGCATACCGCCTTTGGGGCAGCAGCTTTCTATAATTTTAGCCTGGGAAATAATGCAGTAAAGGCTTTCTTCAATGCCTAATACTCCGGCTATGGCCATGGCTGTGAATTCTCCAAGACTGCTTCCGAAAACATAATCCGGTTTAATTCCACGGGAAAGTAAGGTTTGAGCCAAGGCCATTTCTATAATATAGATTGAAGGATGAGTTATTAGTAAATTGGAGAAAGGAGTGCCTTTTTTACCATGGCTGATAATGTCAACGATGGAGATATGAAGTTCTTTTTCTGCAATTTTATCAAGGCGGTCGACCCATTTATGAAAAACTTCATTGCTATTATATAACTCCATACCCATCTGATAATACTGGGTACCCTGACCGGAAAATATGAATATATTTTTTTGTGCCATAAATAGTCTCCTGTTATTTATTTAAAATCAAATATTTTTTTGTTATCCAAGTTTAAAAGAAAATCAATAAATTTATTTTTATCATGTATCCAAAAGTAAATGTTATTATTTATTAAGTTATATAAAAACTGCCCGGGAGGCATACCGTAGCAATGACCTGGGTATATTTTTGTGTTTTCAGGAATATTTGTTTTTAGATATTGTATGCTTTCAAACATATTTCCGGCACGGGCTCTGTCCCGGCATAGGCCGCATCCTTCATAAAACAAAGTATCTCCTGTAAAAAGGTGGCCATTCAGGTAAAAACACATACTTCCCATTGTATGACCGGGTGTCAGAATGCATATCACATCAGCTGCTGCGATATGTAGTTTGTCAAGATGCCCGACCAATATTAAATTATTGACAGAAAAGCCGGTTTCTTCAGCCTCTGCTTTTGAAATATAAACTTTGATTTTTAACATATCAGCCAGTGGTTTAACAAGATTTGTATGATCTATATGGGAATGGGTTAATAATATCGCTTTTAAATTTAGATTTTCGTATTGTAATATTGCAATTATTTTATCCAGTTCCCAGGAGGGATCTATAATGAAACATTCTTTAGAAATCAGGTTGCTGACGATGTATGTATAGTTAATAAAGTAACGATAGGAACATCTGATTTTATATATTTTATAACTTGCTTCCATACGGTTGCCCTTCATTATTATTTATCTAAATAAAAGTTCATTTTTTATAACTTTACTATCATACGTTACAAGACACCTTATCGAGATATCTATATAGCATTTCCTGTTTAAAAAATTTATTCCAATTTTTGCCCTGCCTTTTCTGCGGTTTATTTTTTTTACAAATCCCTTAAAATTGACCAATGGACCATCTATTATCATAACCCGATTATTTTCTACAAAAACGTCGGATATTCCTATAAGTCCTCTATCATTAATAAGGCTTATAATTAAGCTGATTTCTTCTTGGCTTATTCTTTGAAAACAATCATCTGTACGCAAAAAGCGCATGATATTTTCCCCTCTGTTAGCCCGGATAATTTCGTAAATCTTTAATATCTGATTTGTACCTACCAAAACGTAACTTGGAAAAAGCGTCTTTACTACACAAGATTTTTCTCCTTTTTTATATTCTATGATTTCACGTTTGGGAACTAAGATTTCACATGTATTATCAGGAATAAAAAAGTTAAGGAGTGAAGTAATACCTTCACGTACGATTTCTTCAGTTCCAGTTTTGACAAATAATGCATACCAATTCATCTGTTTTCCTCCTCAATTAATGGTACAGTATCTTATGCAGTCCTGCAGAAAATCTGATACTATTTTTTAAATTATATCATGATGAAAGTCAGATTTTTTCTGAAGGCCATATTCGGTCGAATTCAGGACATTAATTGTATTTAAAAAAGCCTTTTGTTGAAATATAGAACCATTTTGTATAAATTCATGCCTCACTTCAATCATCGTGCTGCTCCGGCTTCAGATCACGAAAATATTCTTACGATGATTGACATGCAGGATTATACGTGATAGAATTAATCGTAATTAAATCAAGATTAATTATTGATAAAGGAAAGGATACTATTTGAAAAATTTACCAAATTTTCTTTCGATTCTTCGTATTGTACTATCTTTGGCATTATTGTTTGTAAATAATAACTGGTTTCTTTTTATAATAATATATTTGTTTTGCGGACTTTCCGATGTACTAGATGGCTATATTGCCAGACGGTATCAGCTCAAAACTTCTTTGGGAGCAAAATTAGACAGCCTGGCTGATTTTATTTTTTTAATCACCTCCATAACCCGCATGATAGGTTCATATGGGCTGATTATCCCAAATATCATACTCGTATGGGGACTTGTTACAGCGGTTATCAGACTGTTAAACTTTTGTATTACTAAGAGAAAATTCAATCAATTCGGAATGCTCCATACAGCCGGTAATAAATTGACCGGGATAATTATTTTTTTCATATGCCCATGGGCAATCATGATGGGTGATATACCGCCGCCGACTATTATTATCCCAATTTTATCCGCTCTCGAAGAAACATTTATTTTATTAAAAATGGATAATTACAATCCGAACATATACACCTTGCTCAGTTTATCAAGGCAATGTACAAACATAAAAGAAGGAGAATCGAAAGATGGATGAAAAAACAGCAGCAAAAGAAAAAATCCTGGAGGTTGTTGAGCATCTTTTAATGGAAAATAAAAACCTTACGAAAGTTACCAATCGTGAGATTGCATCACTAGCGGGAGTCAACAGCGCATTAATTAACTACTACTTCCAATCGAAAGAAAATCTGATACGATTGGCCGCAGATAAGTGTCTGGCCGATATCGGAGCCACTCTGTTATGTCAGAAAGATTCTTCGATTCCTTCAGAACGATTAAAAAATATGCTTAAGAAATTCTATAAATTTTGCTATCAGAATCCCTCACTTGCAGAAATTAAGATGACAACCGAGCTGAAACAGGGGAGTGTTTATACAAGTCAAATGTTGCTGCCAACTTTTCGGGAATACTTTGGAGAAAAGAAAACTGATATGACATTAAAACTATTGACTTTCCAACTGTTATTTCCCCTGCAGGTATTTTTCCTGAACAAAGAACAATTTACTACCTATTTCGGCTTTGATTTCAATGATTACAGAATGTGGGATACCGTAATTGATCAACTTGTAGACAATATTTTCGGAAAGGAATGATAATAGATATGACCAAAAAAAAACATACCCTTGGGTTTAAACTTGTAATGATAGCTTTCATTATTCTGGGTATTACGGCATTATCAGTTGGCGGATGGCTTTTTTCAGTCATGAGTGGATTAAATCGGGAACATCCGTCGGATGAAGTGATCTTTGGAGAGGGCAGTAAGCAGGCACTTATCATTTACCAGCCCTCAAATAATGAAACAACAACGAATGTAACAATGGAATTGGCGAAACAATTAGCGGATCAGGGTTATCGAGTAACAATCAATTACCCGTCAAAAGAGCTTACTTATGATTTAAACGGCTTTGATCTGATCGCTTTTGGTACACCTGTGTATATGAGCAGAATTTCTTTTCAGTTAGAAAGCTATGTTACCAATCAGTCCATTGAAAATAAATCAATCCTGTTATTCACTACAGGTATGAATTTAGATCAATGGGATGAACTAAAACAAATGGCGGCCTGGTTTGGTAATAGTAATCAAGTAGATGCCATCAAGGTCGGGAAAGCAGAGCCGGATCTCATGAAATGGTTTCTTGAACAAAGCCGGCAAAATTGGGATAAATATAAAAACACCGGTTATATTGCCTTTCATGACGCCAAGGATTCAGGAATAGATGCAATTACAGGTGCCACTATGAAATAAGGAGGATTTAATATGAAAATTTTAATAACCTATGCTTCAAAATCCGGTGCAGCCAGGGAGTGTTCTTTGCTTTTACAAAAAGAACTTTCGGGGAGCACAGTTTTTGATCTTAACCATGGAATTCCGGCGCTGGATGATTATGACATGATTGTAATTGGCTCCGGTGTACGAATGGGGAAGCTTTACAAACCTGTGAAGAATTTTATTCGGGAGAACCAGGAGGTGTTATTGAAAAAGCAGACTGTATATTTTCTATGTAATGCCTACCCTGATACGATTCAAAAAACAATTAAGTCTAACTTTGCACCTGAACTTATCGACTCGGCAATTTGCATAGAGTCCTTTGGCGGTTATACGCCTTTCTCACCGCCAAAAGGTGATCCTACAACAGGGCTTGACGTTGAAAATATTAAAAAAGTAGCTGGTAAAATAAGAGGATTTTAACTGTAAAGTGAAACTGCCGGGGAAGGAATATATGGCAGTCCGTATCAGTAAGCATCAGGCATAGAGACGGCAGGGAAAGAAATATTGTCTGGAGTGGGATTATACTGGACCATAGCCGGGCAATATGGTATACTGAACCCGAAATTTGATTTTAAGAATAAAGGACAGCAGGAGGAGATTGACCAATGGCAACTCTTAAAGATGTGGCCGAACGGGCAGAAGTTACGGTCACCACTGTCTCGAGAGTCATTAATAACCGGGGCTATATCAGTGAGCAGACCAGAAAAAAGGTTTACGATGTCATGAAGGAGCTGAATTATCAGCCCAATGAACTGGCACGGTCTCTCTCCATGCAGAGAACCAATACCATCGGGATCATCGTCCCCCACATTGTGCATCCGTACTTTGCCAAACTTATCAGCAACTTAGAAAATGCAGCCGCCAATAAAGGATACAAGATATTGCTGTGCAATTCAAAAGAAAAGAATGAAAAGGAACTGGAATACATCCAGATGTTTAAAAGCAACCGGGTATCCGGGATTGTACTCTGCAGCCGAAACGTTGATATTGAAGAGATGAAGAATTTAGATATACCTGTCATTACCATAGAACGTAACTTAGAAGCCGGAACGGTGGGAATCCAGTGCGATAATTACCAGGGAGGCTGTCTGGCTACGGAGCATTTAATATCCTGCGGCTGTAAGAATCTGCTTCACTTAAGCGGAATCAAGAATGAAAACATGCCTGCAGATGCGAGAGCGGAAGGATTTATAGCTGTATGTGAGAAATACGGAGTTCGCCACCGGGAAGTTATGGCGACCAGCACGATTTACAATACTCTGGATTATCATGAGCATATCAGAAAGGCCATTGAGGCTGATCCTGGAGCAGACGGCATATTTGCAAGCAGCGATTTAATTGCAGCCCAGACCATTCAGATCTGTGCGGAGATGAACATCTCCATACCGGGACAGATACGGCTGGTGGGGTTTGATGATGTGGATATTGCAAGACTGACTACGCCCACCATTACCACCATCAGACAGCCGGTTAAGGAGATGGCGGAATGGGCCATTGAATTTATACAGAGAAGTTTGGATCACGAAGCAGTTCCGGAACAGTTTAAGCTGCCGGTTACTCTGGTGAAAAGGAATTCGTCATAAATAAAAAAGACACTGGAAAGTGTCTTTTTTATTTTGGAAAAGAGTGGTAAAATATTATAAGCGATTGATCTATAGAAAATGTGCTTGAAATTTGAAAGTACAAATATATAATCTATAAAAATCATTATATAATTAGTAAAAATGCACAAAAAATAACATTAAAAATTTGTAGATAACACGAAAATATGTCAAGCGGTTGACATGCGGCGCAGAGAGGAATATACTCAGGGTACAGCATACGCAAAGACGCTTTCATGAGGCGGTATATTTTGCGGAAAATCAGAATATCAGGGAGGTATTGGAATGAAACGAAATCAGGTTCTTTCATTGGGACTGGCAGCTGTTATGGTGCTTTCTGCAGCTGGATGCAGCGGCGGGAACAAGACACTTGAGGGGGACAAAGGAAGTACGGCAGCACAAAGCACACAGGGCAGCAAGACAGAAGAGTCCAAAAGCACAGGAACTTCAACAGGGGGAGTTACCATCACCATCTTGAATACCAAGGCGGGTATGGAGAAGTTTTTTGAACCAGCATTTGAGGATTACAAGGAAAAGACCGGAGTGACAGTGGAGATGTCCTCGATCTCAGAGGGAGATTCTCCTTATGAGGCAATCCAGAAACGGTATGCAGCCGGAGATGCCCCTACACTGGCCATTATGGACTGCAACGATATTGTGGCTCTTGCAGAACAAAAAGCGCTCCCGTTAGATGGGGAAAAATGGGTGGCTGACGGCGGAGACAAATACGGCGTGAAAGTAGGCGGTAAGCTGTATGGCTTCCCATTCAGCCTGGAAGGAAGAGGACTTTTGTTTAACAGAACTGCCATTGAAAAGACACTGGGCAGGGATTTTGATGAAAAATCCATTAAGAATCTTGATGATTTTAAGGCAATCTGTGATGAACTGGTCGCTGCAGGCATGGAAAAACCGGTCTGCATATCCAAAGAGGACTGGTCACTGGGAGCTCATTACCTTGGACTTATGTATGAAGAACAGGATGGAACTGCCAAAGGGGCAGAAGATTTCATCGGTTCCTTAAAGGACGGATCCGGAAAGCTGATTGACAATGCAAGATTCAACAGTCTGTTTGACACCTTTGATGTGCTGATGAACTATAACATCAACGGCAAAGATCCCCTTGCAGCAGATTATGATACAGATAATGCCTATTTCGCAGAAGGAGACGTGGCATTCTGGTTTAACGGCAACTGGGTGTGGGAAGTTGTATCCGGATTTGCTGATTCCAGTTCCGAGTTTGGCATGCTTCCGGTTGTTCAGAACACAACGGATGATAAATTCAACACCCTGGTCAATGCAGTTGGTTCCAAACAGATCATGATTGATAAAAACGCAACTCCGGAACAGATCCAGGCTGCAAAGGACTTTTTAAACTGGCTGGTATATGATAAGACAGCCCAGGATATTGTGGCTAACCAGATTCTTGCAGTGCCATGCTTTAACACCTTTAACGCTTCTCCTGAAAATAAACTTGGGCAGGCATTAAAGGCATACGCTGATGCGGGACTGACATTTGACCAGTATAATGGTCTGCCGGGAGATCACTGGTCTGTATGCGGCGGCTTTGTACAGAAATATCTGGGAGGAAAAACAGACAGAGCCGGCCTCGCAGCTGATCTGGAAGGCTATTGGAAGTCTAAGAAATAGGAGACAGGAAAGGGACGCTTTTATGGAAAAAAATGCGATGTCCAATAAAATAAAATCATATATGATGTTTGCTGGTCCGGCGATGTTTTTCTTCTTTGCAGTCGTTATCATTCCATTTATCTATGGTGTTTATTTAACCTTTACCAACTGGGATGGAATTTCAGAGAAAAAGGAATTGATCGGAATCACCAACTACATAGCAGTATTTCAGGACAGGGGGTTCTGGTCTGCACTGCTGCTGACTTTGTCTTACGTGGCGATCAGTACCATCCTGGTACAGGTGATTGCGTTTCTGCTGGCATATTTACTGACCAGCGGACTGAAAGGACAGAACTTTTTCCGGGCTGGATTTTTTACACCAAACTTAATCGGCGGGATCGTTTTGGGATTTATCTGGAAGTTTGTGTTTTCCAAAGCATTTACAGCCTTTGGAGAGATGATTTCTGTACCGCTGTTTGAAAGTTCCTGGTTATCCGACCCTATAAAAGCGTTCTTTGCCTTAATCCTGGTTACCGTGTGGCAGTATTCCGGTTACATGATGCTGATTTACGTAGCAGGTTTTGTGGGGGTGCCCAAAGATTTAATGGAGGCTGCCAGCATTGACGGGTGTACCGATACCCAGCGGACGAGGCATATTGTGATACCGCTGATGGCACAGTCATTTTCCATCTGTACATTTTTAACACTGACCAGATGCTTTATGGTATATGATTTGAACGTATCCTTAACAGGTGGGGAACCATATGGAAGTACCATTATGGCAGCTCTTCATGTATATCAGAAAGCGTTTAAATCCAAACAGTACGGGTTAGGTCAGGCGGAGGCACTGGTGCTTTTTGCGGTAGTTGCAGTGGTGGCTGTCACCCAGTATTATTTAAGCAGGAAGAAGGAGGTGGAAGCGTGATGGCGAAAGGGAAAACTGTGGTAGGCGGAAGAAAAGCAGTTTTTATGAACCTTATGAAACTGGTTTTATTAACCGCGGTGCTGGTTTTATACATGATTCCATTTTTCTTAATCCTTGTGAATTCGTTTAAAAGGAAAATTACAATTATAAAGAATCCCCTTATGCTGGTAGATCCAAAAGGTTTTTCCTTTGATAACTACAGTTCGGCATTTCGGGAGATGAATTATTTAAGAGCATTTGGCAATTCACTGCTGATCACGTTTGTCAGTGTGGCGTTTATTGTCCTGTTTGCTTCCATGGCGGCTTATTTCTTTGCAAGAACCAGGAACTTCGCAGCGAAATTCAGTTTTTCACTGATTGTGGCAGCTATGGTCATTCCGTTTCAGACGATTATGATTCCCTTGATATCCATTTATGGGAATATGTTTGGAATGCTGAATATGAGGTCGACTCTGATCTTTATGAATATTGGATTTGGCATGGGTCTTGCGATTTTTATTTATTACGGTTTTATACGCTCAGGAGTTCCCATTTCCCTTGAGGAAGCGGCCATTATCGATGGGTGTACTCCGTATCAGCTGTTTTTTAAGATCGTGTTTCCGCTGCTGAAGCCCACAACCGCAACTTTGATTGTGCTTGATGTCTTATGGCTCTGGAACGATTATCTTCTCCCCAGCCTGATACTTGGAAAGAAGAAATTATATACGCTGCCTTTATCAACCTATACCTTTTATGGCACTTACTCCAGTGATTTGGGAAAAATCATGGCAGGGCTGGTGCTGACCATTCTGCCGGTAATTGTCATTTATTTAATATTGCAGAAGCAGATTATCAGCGGTGTTGTGGCTGGAGCAGTAAAGGCGTAGGAAACAGCCCTGTGATTCCATATCGGGTGGCACAGGGCTTTTTTTAACAGAGAAAAGGTAACAAGAGAGGGCTGCAGGTTGAAAAAGACAATCAGTATTACCGGGAGATATTTATGGATTCCCATCACTCCGGGAGCGAAAGATTCCATTGTATCTTTTTATTTTAAGGGTGAAAAGATGCAGGAAATGTGCATTGAAACAGGGGAGGAGGAGCCGCGTTTTTATGCATGGTTTGATGCAGCGGCTTATCAGGGTTCTGCGTTGACTTTAGAAGGTGATTACGGAGAGCGATGGTTTGATTATGTTGCGGTACGGGATGAAAAACCTTGTAATCCGGGGAAAAGCAGACCTCTTATTCATTATGCTCCGGCGTTTGGGTGGCTGAATGACCCCAATGGGCTGATTTATCACAATGGGGTCTATCACATTTATCATCAGCATAATCCCTATGGAGTGAGATGGGAGAACATGCATTGGGCACATACCAGTACTCCTGATTTCCTGTCTTATACACAGACTGAGGATGTTTTGTTTCCGGAAGAGGAAGGACCGGTTTTTTCCGGGACAGCTATCATGGATCAGAACAATTGTCTGGGGTTTGGGACCGATGCCATTGCTTATTTTTATACTTCTGCCGGCGGGCGCAGCCACTGGTCTAAGGATCACTGGTTCACCCAGAAGATGGCAGTGAGCACGGATCATGGAAAGACTCTTAAAAGGCGGGAGAAATTTGTTCTGCCTCATATCAAAGAGGAAAACAGAGATCCTAAGGTGTTTTATCACAGGGAAAGCAGCTCCTATATCATGGTACTTTACATTTCTGATGATACCTTTTATTTCTTCCGTTCCAAAGACTTGTATGAGTGGGAGAAAATACAGGAAATCACAGTACCTGGAATGTGGGAATGTCCGGATTTCTTTCCACTTGTCTGTGAGGAGGATGGAATAAAAAAATGGGTTCTATGGTCTGCAGACGGGTATTATTGTCTCGGTGAATTTGACGGGCAGTGTTTTCAGGCTGAGAAGAATAAAGAAGGAAAAGGGTTAGCCAGATATCAGCTTTATGACATAATGAAAGACAGCAGAAACAAGGTTGACCGAAACTTTGTGAGGCCATACGCGGCACAGACATTTCAGGAGACAGGAGACCGCATTTTGCAGCTTAACTGGATTACCAGCATAAAGAAAGACAGGAATTACGCCGGGATATTATCATTGCCCGGAGAACTTTCACTTACTGCATCTTCTCAAGGGTACCGGATCTGTATCAATCCTGCAAAGGAACTGGAAAAACTCAGAAGAGAGACGTTTGAGACAGTTCTTGAAACTGGAGAAGACCAGGTATCTGATCCATGTTCCGTCAGCCTTTATTCCGGTGAGGGGCAGGCGCTTGAGATGGAACTGGTATTCAGAGACGGCAGAAAGCCGGGTGATACAGGAGAGTCGTATATTAAGCTGTCTGTATTTGAGACTCTGTTTTTCGTTGATCTTAGCAATCGTGTATTAACAGCAGGACCCCATAGGATCTGGCTGCCGGAACAAAAAGAATATCATTTAAGGCTTTATGCGGATATGGATGTGTTTGAATTGTTTGTTTGTAAAGGCCTGACATACGCTGTTACAGATAATGACAGCGATGGTGTTTCTGGCTCTGCTGAGATTGAGTATTCCGGGATCAGGGGAAGCGTTCAGCTGCATGTGTTAAGGAAAATCAGGATAAGTGAATAGATAGGAGTTGGATGAATGGAACTGAATAATAAAATAATGTTAATTACATATGCGGACAGCCTGGGTAAGAATTTAAAGGAACTGGATACAGTGCTGCACACATATCTGAAAAATGAAGTAGGCGGCGTGCACATTCTTCCTTTTTTCCCTTCTTCTGCAGACAGAGGCTTTGCTCCTCTTTGCTATGATCAGGCAGATGCAGAATTCGGAACATTTGAAGATATAAAAAAGATCAGCAGGGACTATTACCTGATGTTCGATTTTATGGTCAATCATATTTCCAGAAGCTCTGTTTATTTTAAGGATTTTGAGGAAAAAAAGGAACTTTCCGCTTACAGAGACATGTTTATCCGATATAAAGACTTCTGGGATCAGGGTGAACCCACAAAAGAAGAGGTGGAATTAATCTATAAACGAAAACCCCGGGCCCCCTATACCGAGGTCCAGTTTAAAAATGGGGATGTGGAGAAGATATGGTGCACCTTTTGTGAGGAACAGATTGACCTGGATGTAAGGACTGAGACGACAAAGGAATTCATCCGGAAATCTTTAACCGGCATGTGTGAAAATGGGGCTTCCATCATTCGTCTGGATGCATTTGCCTATGCTGTGAAAAAGAAAAATACCAACTGTTTTTTTGTGGAACCGGATATCTGGGAGCTGCTCCACGATATTCAGGATGTTGTGTCCTCAAGGGGAGTGGATATTCTGCCTGAAATACATGAGCATTATACCATTCAGATGAAAATTGCAAAACAGGGATTCTGGATCTATGATTTTGCACTTCCGGTGCTTGTTTTAAATGCGCTTTATACGGGAAATGGGGTGTATTTAAAACGGTGGCTTGAGATGTCCCCGAAAAAGCAGTTCACCACGCTGGATACCCATGATGGAATCGGAATTGTGGATGCCAGGGATTTAATGCCCGATGAGGCGATTGAGGAGACGAAAGAAAAGATGTTTACCAAGGGAGCCAATGTAAAAAAGATATACAATACAGCGGCTTACAACAATCTGGATATTTATCAGGTGAACACTACTTATTATTCTGCACTTGGTGACAGGGATGATGCATATCTGCTGGCAAGAGCCATTCAGTTTTTTGCACCAGGAATTCCCCAGGTATATTATGTGGGCCTGCTTGCCGGATCCAATGATATTGAACTGATGGAAAAGACAAAAAATGGAAGAGACATTAATCGTCACTACTACAGCCTGGAAGAAATAGCAAAAGAGACAGATCGTCCAGTTGTGAAACGACTTTTTGAGTTGATGCGTTTTAGAAACACCCACCCGGCGTTTGCTTTGGAGGGAAATATGGAAGTGAAGCTTAAAAAGGATAATCAGCTGACTATCATCCGCACCTGGGGCACCTATTATGCTGCGCTTACAGCTGACTTAAAAAGTTTTGAATTTGACATCAGCCATAATTAAAAGATGATGCTGGTTCTGTGCGTTGACAAATGCCCTCCGCCTCAGTAAGATAAATACAGAATAAATAAGGAGGGCTCTCAACGGATGAATACCATAAACAATGTGATTGAAAAGATGATGGATTATTATAAAGGCGATCCAAAGAGGATTCAGCATTTTATTAAAGTATACCAGTTTGGTAAGCTGATTGGAGAAGAAGAGGGGCTTGATGCCAAGAAGCAGCGGATACTGGAGACAGCCTGCGTGGTTCATGATATCGGCATTAAGGCAAGCGAAGAAAAATATCACAGCAGCGCAGGCAATTACCAGGAGCTGGAGGGACCGCCCATTGCAAGAGATCTTCTTGTGTCTCTTGATTATTCTCCGGAAGAGACTGAGCGGATCTGCTGGCTGGTAGGTCACCATCATACATACAAAAATATAGAAGGGGAGGATTATCAGATTCTTGTAGAAGCTGATTTTCTTGTCAATGCATGGGAGGACGGGATGTCCCGGGAGGCAGTTGAGAATGTCAGGAAGAAGATATTTGCAACAGCAGCAGGAATCCGAATGTTTGAAACCATGTATATGTAAAGAACAGATGAGCATTGATGAAATTCTTAAAAATTGTATATGACAAATTAAGGATTGAATATACACGTTTTTATAATTTTATGTAATAATAGTGTTTAAACGGATGGAAATCTGCTGGGTGATATCATGAATGATGCTGTGACATAAAGTTTTGACACTATCAATTTAAAACAATAAATAGGGTTGTTGCATTATAGTAACGGGAAATAAGATGATAAGTGGCTGACTATAAAAAGAGCGTTAGGAAACAGTCATGAAATATATCTCCTTTACTTTATTTGCAGCATCCCTTTTTTATTTTATTTGCATCATACATAAAAATAATATTTCCCATAAGGAGACCTGTCATGAAACAAAATGGAAAAAGAACTTTTAAATTATTCAGAAAATCCAAGGCCCATACCATTTTGTATCAATTTATGGTGACGTATTTTATTGTGCTGTTTATCCCTTTATTAATCTGTAGCGGTTATTATATCAGAATGATTTCAGTAATTGGCAATGACGATATACAGTCGAGGAAAACAGAGCTAACACATGCTGCAGTTTTAGTGGATACTATGCTTGATGAAGTCTCCTATCTGGGAGACAGTCTTGCCTCTAATACAGGTGTTAATTCCTTTAAGAGAATTTCTGCCGCTTTTGATGGTCCCAATTCCTATCAGGTTTATGAGTTACACAAAATGCTTCCGGATCTATATGCCATTAATCAGTCTATATTTGACTATTTCATATTTTTTGATAAAAGTGAAACAGTAATAAATAAGCAGATCGCCTATACATACAAGGATTTCTATGATCTCTACCTGCATGAGGTAAGGTATGAAAGTTACGATGACTGGTACCGGCATATGAAAGAAGATAAAGTAATTTATGGATTGAGTCCAATGGAAGCTTATAAATACAAAACTAAACCCTCCATAAATATGATTGCATATACAAGGCCTATGATCTATGGGGATTATAACGGTAAAAGCAGGATTGAGATCATGTTTAAAGATACGGTATTAGAAACCTTAATGCCGGCACGGGCTGATAACAGTATCCAGTTTATAAAAGATTTTCACGGCAGGCTGCTTTACTATAAAGCTCAGGGTGAACCGGAAACCACAGCCCAGGAGGATGTGAGCAGAGCAGTTGACATGGTCATCACCCATAATGAGAATCCTGAGAATCAGACAGTAATCCTTAATAAAGAAAAATATCTGGTAATCCGGTATGCTTCAGACAAATCCGGTTTGGAATATTATATGCTGCAGCCAATGGTGGCAGTCAACAGCAGGAGTGTGTACAGTATGTTCATGCTGGCTGTTTTTGTTTTTACTGCGATAACGGTGGGAATCATATTAAGCTATTATATGTCCAAAAAAAGTGCCACTCCCATTAATGATATTATGAAAGAAGTTTCTCAAAGTACGGAACGGTTTAAAGGGCATCAGGCAGTTTTTTTAAGCTTAAAAGAGACTTTTAAACATCTGGTGAATACCAATACGGACATGATAAGAGTAATTGAAAGCCAGAAACCGTTTTTGAGGAATGCTTTTTTAAACCGGTTGTTATACGGCAATTTCACTACAAAAGAGGAGATTTCCATAATTGCCCGCAATATTGGACTGCTTCACACTGACAGGGTCTTTGGCATCCTTGTATTCCGCTTTAATGCGGATATAGATAAAATTGTAGAAGATGATCTGAAACTGATTAACTCCTGCATTCTTTCAATCATTGAAGTATTAAAAGAGATACTTCCAGACAGCCTCTATACGAATCTTGACGGTGATCAGGTAGTCCTGCTGATGAGTATCGATAAGAAACACAGAGAGTATTTTAAAGAAGAGACCGAACGAAAGATCAGGAAAATCAAGGAAGCCATGCCATCCAATGTATCGGAGCAGTTTTTTGTATATGGCGGCAATGAAGTGGAAAGTCTGACAGAACTTAAGGATTCCTATAATAATGCAGTGTATATGTTCCAGAATGAGAAGGGGCAGATTGATAATACCGTCATCTGGTATATTAATAATTTTGTGAATATTCCTTCCTATCCTCCTCAGGACTTTTCCCTAAAACTTATGCATTATGTAATGGCTGGGGATAGTGAGGGGCTCCATGATGCACTTGAGGAAATTATTAAAAAGTATTTTATAGAGAACAATCTGCCAGTTTACCTCCAGCATATGCTTTTGAATGAATTGCAGACAGCGTTATTCCGCATAATCCGCCGGATTGGGGCAGATGAATCGGAATACCGTACCTATTATAATAAATTAGAGGAAAACAGTAATGCAACACTGCTGAATCAGTTCACACTCACTCTGAACCTGTACCGGACGGTATGTAAAGGTGTCGGCGACAAAAAGAAGCTTAAGGATACTTCAGCAATTACAGCTTCCATTGCTTCCTATATTGATGTTAATTACGGTGACAAAAATCTTTCACTTACCAGTGTGGCTGATATATTCAGTATCAGTGAACCCTATTTATCCAGTATATTTAAGCAGTCCCTGGGAATTAACTTTTCTAATTACATGGAAGGGGTAAGAATTGAAAAGGCAAAGGAATTATTAGAAAAGACGAATTTGTCCATCGGTGAAATCTCCGATCATGTAGGCTACGGTTCGGCCAATTCTTTCTGTCGGGCTTTTAAAAGGGTAATGGGAACCAGTGCTTCCGAATACAGAAAAAAATAAGGACTGATAGGGAGTGCTGGTAAATGACGTAGAAGCCTTATAAACAGTGGATTCTTAAAATATGAATAGTGGGAAAAAAGTATTGTATATATATTTTTAGCCGGTGGTGTGCAATGATGAAAAAAAGAAAAGGAAGAGGTGAATGAATTGCTTAACCGTAATAAAGCTAATGTAAAAATTAAAAAGAAAGGAAGCTTTAAGAAATACTTCGCTGCCCACTGGCAATTATATCTTATGATCGCACTGCCTTTAAGTGTATTACTGATTTTTTCTTATGGTCCCATGTACGGTGTTATACTTGCTTTTAAAAATTATAAGGTAAGTCTGGGAATATGGGATAGTCCATGGGCTGATCATTATGGTTTTAATAATTTTATAAGATTTTTCAATAATTACAATTTTAAAGAATGTTTCCGCAATACCCTGGTGGTTTCCATTTATTCCATGGTGGTGAGCATACCCTGTTCCATATTGCTGGCACTTTCCTTAAATTATACTAAAAATATATTATTTAAGAAAGCAGCTCAGTTAATTACATATTGTCCCTATTTTATTTCTACAATCGTATTTGTAGGAATTATAAATATAATCATGGACAACAGAACCGGTGTAATCGGCAGCGTACTTTATAATCATTTTGGAATTAACGTACTGGGCAGTGCTGGATTGTTTCCTTCCCTCTATGTGTGGACCGGCGTCTGGCAGGGAATTGGTTTCGGCGCAATTATTTATATTGCTGCCCTGGCCGGTGTGGATATGGAACAGCATGAAGCAGCCATTATCGATGGAGCCACTCTTTTACAGAGAATTCGGTTTGTGGATATACCGGCAATTATACCTACGGTGGTTATTATGATGATCTTAAATATGGGAAGTCTCTTAAATGTGGGATATGAGAAAGTTCTTGCCATGCAGAACCAGAATAACCTGATTACTTCTGAGATTATTACGACCTATTCTTATAAGGTATCATTGGTTTCCACTTTTCCGGATTATCCATATTCTACTGCAATTGGATTGTTTCAGTCCCTGATTGGATTGTTTCTGATACTTGCCGCAAATAAAATCGCCAATAAAGTATCAGGCACTGGTTTTATGTAAAGGGGGGAATTATGAAGAGTAGAAGAATTACACAGGATAAGGTTGTTTATTTCGTCAATTATATATTGCTCACCCTGCTGTTAATAGTTGTGTTATATCCGATTATCTATATTATCAGCTGCTCTTTCAGCAGCGGTAATGCGCTGATGACGGGAAAGGTTAAACTCTTTCCAGTAGGATTTACCCTGGACAGCTATGAAACAGTATTTAAATATAAATCAATCTGGATCGGGTTTAAGAATTCACTTACTTATACGGTCTGCGGCGCTTTAATCAGTATAATCCTGACGTTGTTTGCGGCATATCCCTTATCCAGGGAGGATTTCAGGGGAAGAAAATTAGTGACAGGGCTCTTTTTGTTTACCATGATGTTTTCCGGCGGATTAATCCCAACCTTTATGTTAGTGAAGAACCTTAAGATGATCAATACTATGTGGGCGGTCATTCTGCCCGGTGCAGTCAGTGCCTATAACGTTATTGTTGCAAGAACATTCTTTAATCAGACGATTCCAAAAGAATTACTGGAAGCCTCAAAGATGGATGGCTGCTCTGATTTTAAATTCTTTTCCATGATAGTGATCCCTTTGTCTAAACCAATCATAGCGGTTCTTAGTCTTTGGGTAACGGTTTCCTTATGGAATTCTTATTTTAACCCTATGATTTATATTAATTCAGTGGATAAATATCCATTACAGCTGGTACTCAGAAAAATAATTCTGATGTCCCAGGTGGATCTGTCTTCCGCAAATGTGGATCCCATGATGGTAGCAAAAAACCGGAATTTAAGTGAAATGCTAAAGTATGGAACAATTATTATCAGCAGCCTTCCATTAATGATTGCCTATCCTTTCGTACAGAAATACTTTGTAAAGGGCGTTATGATCGGTTCTGTTAAAGGTTGAGTGAACCCTTTTTAACTTTATATATAAATAATGAGGAGAAAATACTATGAAAAAGAGAAGGTTTTTTAACAAACGCATCATATCAATCATAGCTTCAGCCGCTATGGTAGTATCCCTGTTAGGAGGCTGCCAGAAATCCGGCACGAAATCTTCCGATGCCAAAACAGACGATACGAAATCAACATCTTCTGAAGATGCGTTTAATTTCAAATCCGTTAAAGATGTGACTTTTCCATTAAAGCAAAAACTGGAATTAACTGTTTTTGTATATGCGACAGCTACAGGCGGCGGTACGTATCAGGATAACTATGTAACCGACTGGCTGGAGGAAAAAACCAATATTCATCTGAATTATGTATATGATTTAGATGGTGATGATGCAAAAACCAAATTAAATCTTGTTATGACAGATGCAGCCAGCCTTCCGGATATATTCCTGGCCACCAACTGGACAAAATCAGAAGTACAGTCTTATGGACAACAGGGGCTGATCATTCCCTTAAATGATTATCTAAAAGACGCACCCAACTGGAATGCCAATAATGAAAGAAGTCCTTCCAGAAAAGCGGATCTTACGATGACCGACGGAAACATCTATACATATGGTGATGAGAATGAAAGCTTCCATAATATGTTCCAGAACAGAATGTGGATCTATATGCCCTGGGTAGAAAAACTCAATGAAGGTAAGGTGCCTCAGACCACAGATGAACTGTATGATTACATGAAAAAAATTAAAACCCAGGATCCCAATGGCAACGGTGCAGCAGATGAAATACCTATGACCGGTTATATCGGCGGCTGGGCAACCGATCCGACTGTCTGGATGATTAATTCCTTTGTACAGTGTAACAATCCGTTAAGCAATACGAACCCTACGGTAGCAGCCGGTTTTGTCGTAAATAATGGAAAAATTGAGTATAACGTAATGAAAGACCAGTATAAAGATGCCCTTAAATATATGAATAAGCTATATAAAGAAGGTTTACTGGATAATCAGACATTTACTCAGGATAATACCCAGTTTGATTCTGCTTTAAATAATACTGACCATCTGGTTGGATTATATGCAGATGGCGGTGTGAATGCGGACGGAGATAATTTCTGGGCTAAAAAACCTGGTGACTGGCAAAACTGGGCATGCCTTGAGCCTGTTGCAGGACCTGATGGGGTCAGACTGGCGGCCAGAAGTATTGCTACTTATTTTGGTTCTTCTATAGGAAGCATTTCAGCAAATTGCAAATACCCTGTTATTGCAGCAGCATTATTTGATTTCATGGCATCAGAAGAAGCTTCCAATGTACAGGCATATGGACCAGAAGGTTTTGGCTGGGATTGGACAACAGAGGGAACTTCTTTGGGTGATGGTGTTCCCAAATATGAAACACATACAATTCCCGATGATTTTGACTGGGTAGGAAACGGATTTCCAAGAAATTATGCTCACAAGGCCTACACTGCCGATGCTATGGTAAGATCCAGCAACATTGATTACCGTTCTGCCTTAAAGATTGAGAATCCAGATCTGGATGTAGAGTATGTATTCCAGAAGGCAGCAGAAAAATATGAGAAATATTCACCGGATATTAACACCCTGATTCCAAACTTTGCATTCGAAGGGGATGATAGTCGGGCCATTTCGGAATATACACTGACCATTGGTGGATATGTAAATCAGGCTACGGTTCAGTTCATCACTGGAAATATGGATATAGACAAAGAGTGGGGCAATTATATCAGCAAATTAAAGGATATGGGAGTGGATGACTATATTGCACGTTATCAGAAATGCTATGATGCATATATGAAAACAGCAGGCAAGTAATAAGGACGTATATTAATCAGAGTGGGAGGTATTATTTGTGAAGAAACAGGCCTTTAATCCCTATCTTCCGTCATGGGAATATATACCTGACGGGGAACCTTATGTATTTGGAGACCGTATCTATGTATATGGATCCCATGACCGTTTCAGAGGCAATGCTTATTGCCTAAATGATTATGTATGCTGGTCGGCGCCGGTAGACGATCTGGGTGACTGGAGATATGAAGGTGTAATTTACCCAAAGGTCTCTGATCCACTTAATAAGGACGGCAGCATGTGTTTATATGCACCGGATGTTACGGTAGGTCCTGACGGACGTTATTATCTTTATTATGTTCTGGATAAAGTAAGCATCGTATCCGTTGCGGTATGTGAGGAACCAGCAGGGAGATATGAATTTTACGGTTATGTACATTATGCTGACGGTACACGTCTGGGAGAAAGAAAGGGTGACGAGCCCCAGTTTGATCCAGGGGTCCTTACAGAAAGGTGCACAACCTATTTATATACCGGATTCTGCGGCGTAGGTGACAGATCCAGAAGTGGTCCCATGGCTACGGTACTTGGACCTGATATGCTTACCATTGTGGAAGAACCTGTATTTATAGCCCCAAGCGAGCCCTTCAGTGAAGGAAGCTCCTTTATGGAACATGAATTTTTCGAGGCACCGTCTATGAGAAAAAGAGGAGATACCTATTATTTTATTTACTCCTCCATTGTTATGCATGAATTATGCTACGCAACCAGCAAATATCCCACAAAGGGTTTTGTATACGGCGGAGTCGTAAGCAGTAATTGTGATATGCACATTCATTCCTATAAACCAGCCAGGAAACCCATGTATTATGGGTCTAATAATCATGGAAGTATAGTTGAAATCAAAGACCAGTGGTATATATTTTACCACCGCCATACGGATGGAACAAATTTCAGCAGGCAAGGCTGTGCCGAACCCATTGAGTTCCGGGAAGATGGATCGATCATACAGCCAGAGATGACCTCCTGCGGATTGAATGGGGGTCCATTGGCTGGAAGGGGAGAATATCCTGCTTACTTAGCCTGCAATCTTTTCTGTAAGGACGAAGAAATTTATACTCCTCTCGGAGGCCTGTGGATGGACAGCCGGTTCCCCAAAATAACACAGGAGGGAAAAGACGGGGATGAGGAAGCAGGTTATATACAGAATATGTGTGATACGGCAACCGCCGGATTTAAATATTTTGACTGTCAGGGAGTGAAAAGTGTTATAATTAAAGTACGCGGATACTGCAGGGGGCAGTTTGAGATAAAAACCTCCTGGGATGGAACAGCACTTGCAAATATTCCGGTTGGTTATACCAATATATGGAAGGAATATACGGCGGACATTGCAATTCCGGATGGAATCTGGCCAATTTATATTACATATCGTGGAGAGGGCAGTGCGTCTTTACAATCGTTTACTTTAATTTAGTCTGGGGGAGATCCATATGAAGAATCGTTTACTATATGACAGACCGGTTCCGTACCAAAGATACAGTCCTGACAGTGAAGAAATCTGGAATGAAGCGGCGCCCATTGGCAATGGAAACATGGGAGCTATGGTTTTTGGCGGAGTTCAGACTGATAAATTACAGCTGAATGAGGACACCATCTGGTATGGGTACGGGGGCAGAAACCGTGTGAATCCGGAAGCGAAAGACAATTATCTTAAGATTCGCCGGTTATTGTCAGACGGCATGATTTCAGATGCTCAGAAACTTGCCAGTGATACGATGATGCCGATTCCTGACCAGCAGAGAAATTACAGTACCGCCGGTGAAATCTTTTTTGAGTTCCATGAGGAAAAAGGGGAATTTAAGAATTACATAAGATGCCTTGACTTAAATCAGGCAATTGTAACAATGGAGTATGAGACTGGCGGGGGGCAGTACCAAAGAGAATATTTTGCAAGTGCCGTACATCAGGTAATTGCCCTCCACCAGGAGAGTAAAGAGGAAGAGAAGGTAAATGGCTGCCTGACCTTAACATTTTTCCGCAGCAATGTAGAAAAAATTGAAAAGCTCTCCCAACACATCCTGTCCATGACTGTAAAGGAAGGTGCAGGGGGCTGCTGTTATTGCGTAATGGCGGCAATTAAGAATGAAGGCGGTATCGTGGAGATTCACAGAGACCAGATCCGGGTGAAAGAAGCAGATTCCTTTACGATCTATCTGTCAATCCGCAGTGATTTCTATAAAGAAGATCCGGCCGGCTGGTGCAGGGAAAAGCTGGAGTCTGTACTGAAACTGCCTTATGAGCTTGTAAAGTCCGAGCATATAAAGGAGTACCAAAGCTATTTTAATCGTGTTCAACTTACGTTAGGTCAGGATACTGTGAAAGCGGAACGGACGGTTCCTGCAAGATTAAAAGCCATGCAGCAGGGAAAACAGGATCTGGAGCTGATTGCAGATTATTACCAGTTTGGCAGATATTTGTTGATTTCAAGCAGCAGACCGGGGTCACAGCCGGCAAATTTACAGGGTATCTGGAACCGTAATGAGCATCCGGCCTGGGGCAGTAAATATACAATAAATATTAATACGGAAATGAATTACTGGCCGGCAGAAAGCTGCAATCTATCGGAATGCCACCTTCCGCTGTTCCAATTAATCCGCAGAATGCTTCCATCCGGTCAGAAGGTTGCAAGGGATATGTACGGTCTGTCCGGTTTTGTTGCCCACCATAACACAGATTTGTTTGGAGACTGCGCTCCCCAGGATTCAGTTATGCCGTCTACGATCTGGCCTATGGGAGCAGCCTGGCTTTGCATTCATATCTGGAATCATTATGAATATACTCTGGATCAGGAATTTCTGAGAGAGAATATGGATTTGATAAAGGAAGCCAGTCTTTTTATATCAGAGTACCTCTTTGAAAACCATCAGGGGAAACTGGTGACAGGACCTTCCATATCACCGGAAAACACCTATCTCCATCAAAGCGGTCAGGAGGGGCAGCTTTGTATCGGGCCATCCATGGATACCGAGATTATCAGGGACCTGTTTGAGGCTTGTATCAAAGGGGCAGAGATTACTGACTGCGAGGATGAACTGACAAAGAAGTTAAAAACAATTTTACTGCATCTGCCGGAGCTGTCTGTGGGCAAATACGGACAGTTAATGGAATGGGCGGAAGACTATGAGGAAATGGAACCTGGCCACCGTCATATCTCCCATCTATATGCGCTGTATCCGTCTGAGCAGATAACTTATAAAAAAACTCCGGAATTAATGGAGGCTGCAAGAGTGACCTTAGAAAGACGTCTTAAAAATGGAGGCGGTCATACCGGATGGTCAAGAGCCTGGATTATTACCATGTGGGCCAGACTCAGGGACGGTGAAAAAGCAGGAGAGAATATCAGGGATCTGCTGACAAAATCAACCTATCCCAATCTTTTTGACTGCCATCCTCCGTTTCAAATTGACGGAAATTTTGGCGGGACGGCAGGAATTACGGAAATGCTGCTGCAATGCATAAACGGTGAACTTACGTTTCTACCCGCACTGCCGAAAACCTGGGACTGCGGACATATAAGCGGACTAAAAGCCAAAGGTGCCTTAACAGTTTCCTTTACCTGGAAGGACGAACAGGTTATTTCCGGCAGTATTCTTGCAGAAAAAGGTGGAAGGTGCTGTTTTATAAAGCCTGACAGTATTACAAAGATCATTTCAGAGCAAAAGGTAAACATTTCTTATGAAGGGCAGAAGGTGGTCTGTTACGGTGAGGGCGTTTATGAAATACAGCTTTTAGTATAAAGCTGGCTTATTCTTATGATGCAGGAGAGATTGGCAATGGAATACTATGTAGAATTGAAACTAAGAAAAGATGCCCATAGCGGAGGGTTTTCCAATGGTTTGACCTTATGCGGAGGTGAATCCACAAGAGGACTTGAAAGAATTCTTAAAAAGGATGACACAATTGTTTATAAAAACAGTACCAGTCAGTATGTAACACTGGATATGGTTAAGAATAACGATACCGTTGAGGTCACCACTATATTTGAGAACAAAGGTACTGAAAGTACAACTTTAGAAATGCTCTCATCTTTTGCTCTTAAGGGAATAAAAGCGGATAAAATCCACAGACTGCAATCCTTTTGGAGTGCGGAAGGAAAACTCAGGACAGAAACAATTGAGGAACTGCACTTAGAACCCTCCTGGAACAGATGTGGTATGCGGGTTGAGAAGTTTGGCAATTTAGGATCTATGCCGGTGCGGAAGTATTTTCCTTTTATCGCGTTGGAAAACAGTGAAACCCATGAGTTTACGGCGGTTCAGTTATATACTCCATTCTCCTGGCAGATTGAGATCCTGTGCAAGGAGGATGAAACTCTGTCACTGGTCGGTGGTATTGCAGACAGGGACTTTGGACACTGGTTTAAGAATATTGCACCGGGGGAAACCTTTACTGCCCCCAAAGCGGTCATTGCCAGGGGAAGTTCTCTCTATGAGGTGTGTGATAAACTGGTGAAGGCACAAAAGCCTGAGGTATCAGAACTGGATCAGGATATGGGCATCATGTTTAATGAATATTGTACTACCTGGGGGAATCCAAACCTTGAAAACATCAGTAAAATCTGTAATAAGTTAAAGGACAAGGCGGTTAAGTATCTTGTAATTGATTCCGGCTGGTATGGTAAAAATGAGGGCTGGTGGGCCAGCATCGGGGACTGGGATGTCAATTATGAAAAGTTCCCGGACGGCTTAAAAAAAGCTGCGGATTATATCAGAGAATGCGGGATGATACCCGGTCTCTGGTTTGAACCAGAATCCGTGGGCAGACTGTCAAAACACTGGAACAATACGGAACATTTGCTGAAAAAAGATGGTGTAGTTCTTACTGTGGGCGATAAACGCTTTTGGGATATGTCCGATCCATGGGTTATGGAGTATTTAAATCATGCGGTTATAAAAACCCTGAAAGAATGCGGATTTGGCTATGTTAAAATTGATTATAACGATACCATCGGCATTGGCTGTGACGGGGCCGAAAGTCTTGGGGAAGGCTTAAGGCAGAGAGTCAGGGCAACCCAGGAATTTTTCAAAAAAATCAAAAGGGAGATACCGGA
The DNA here is from genome assembly GCF_049890855.1 of Lacrimispora sp. 38-1. Taxonomy (NCBI): domain Bacteria; kingdom Bacillati; phylum Bacillota; class Clostridia; order Lachnospirales; family Lachnospiraceae; genus Lacrimispora; species Lacrimispora sp. 38-1. Next base: position 205,707 of record NZ_JBANEW010000073.1, read on the forward strand.
TATTGTAATTGAAAACTGTTCCAGCGGAGGACACAGGCTGGAGCCATCCATGATGGAACTGGTATCCCAGGCAAGCTTTTCCGATGCCCATGAAACCACGGCCATACCGATTATTGCGGCAAATATGCATAGAGTAATAAAACCGTCCCAAAGTCAGATTTGGGCAGTTATGCGCAGCGGTGACAGCAATAACAGAATCTACTATTCCATTATCAGTACTTTTTTGGGAAGAATGTGCTTAAGTGGTGATATTTATGATCTGACCGGAGAACAGTGGGAAGTCATTGAGGCGGGAATGGAATTTTATAAAGAAGCAGCTGATATCATAAAATACGGAATAACAATAAAATATGAGAACAGTACGAAAAGCTATAATAATCCCCAGGGAGAGCAGCTTGTTATCCGGGAATTTTGCAATAAACAGTTAGTGATTGCCCATAGATTTGAGAATTCCAAAGAAATCAGCCTTGATTTCCTGCAGAATAAAAAAATTATAAAAGAATATGGGGTTATAGATGGTGATTTTACTGCCAAGGCCTGGCTGATAGGATAAATTCATTTAAGGGGTTGACAAACGTAAAAAATTGAACTAGTATAAAGACGAATATTCGGTAGGTGAGGCTACTACAGGGATACGGGCTGTTGCCGCAGAGTTGTGGAGACACAATGAGATGGTTTGAACAGGCTGCATCGAGATTAAGGTGCAGCATAACACAGTTACATTGCCCTGTAAAGCTAAAACTCATACGAAAATATAAGATAATGTAATTACATTCTCGTATATTCTTTCCGGATATACGGGAATTTTTTATTTTATGAGGAAAGGATGTGACTGTCTTGGATAGTGGTAATTATCACAGTTGTTTGAAAAGAATGATGGCAGTATATGAGTCCGGTGACAGGCATCCTTTGCCTGTTGCTTAGTTGTGCTGTTCAGCCGTTTATTGCCGCCATCGTTCTCAAAAACACAGTTTTTGGTGACGGTGGTTTTTTTGTGCCCATTTTTGGTAAATTCCATAGCGGGCTTTATGATAGATATTATAATTTTGAAGGTGAGGTGAGGAGAATGGATGCAGACGGAAGCAGCGGCGCGGCCCCCGGGAAGCGCAGCAGCAGGAGCGATTTGGATGGAGACATACACTTGTCTGCTCCAGACTCCTGAATCAGATACGCTTCTCATGACCGCCCATAATTTTGGAAATGACAAAATACAATTATGGAGGTAGAAACCATGAAGAAGATTTTTATGAACAGCAAAATAAAAGGAAGGATTTTAGCAGATCGTTCCCGGCACAATGAAACAAAACAAAGACTGACCCAGGCAGCAAATGGGAAAAAAGAGCAGGTACTGAATGCATTAGGCACCTTTGAGGACGGACTTACAGAAGAAATGGCGGAGAAATCAAGGGAAAGCTTTGGAAACAATGTAATTACGCATGGGAAGAAGGATTCTGTATGGAAAAGGATCTGGGCTGCATTTGTCAATCCGTTTACGTCAATTCTTTTCCTCCTGACAGTTGTCTCTGTATTTACAGATATTATTTATGCAGAACCTGGGAACAAAAGCTATACTACAGTTATTATTATAACTGCCATGGTTATGATATCCGGAATTCTGCGCTTTGTTCAGGAAACAAGAAGCGGCAATGCGGCAGCCAGACTTTCCCAGATGATTCACACAACCACCTGTGTGGAGCGAAAGGAAGCCGGAAGCCGGGAGATTCCCTTAGAGGATGTCGTTGTGGGGGATATAATCCATCTCTCAGCAGGAGATATGGTACCTGCGGATGTACGGATTCTCAGTTCCAGGGATTTATTTATCAGTCAGTCCGCACTGACCGGGGAAAGTGAACCGGTAGAGAAGCTGGCATGGAACGATTCTGACACAAATGTGCTCACTGAGATGACTGATCTGGCTTTTATGGGTACCAATGTCATCAGCGGAAGCGCAATAGCGGTTGCAGCTGCGGTTGGAAATGATACGGTGTTAGGAACGGTTGCGAAGGATCTGACGGTAAAACCGCCCATGACAGGTTTTGAGCGGGGAGTGAATTCTGTCTCTTGGGTACTGATCCGTTTTATGCTGATTATGGTGCCCGTTGTACTTTTTATCAATGGATTTACCAAAGGTGACTGGCTGGATGCAACGCTCTTTGCCATTTCCATAGCAGTAGGGCTCACCCCTGAGATGCTGCCCATGATTGTAACCACCTCTCTTGCACGGGGAGCAGTTGCCATGAGCAGAAAAAAGGTAATTATTAAAAACCTCAACGCAATACAGAATTTAGGTTCCATTGATATCCTTTGCACGGATAAAACTGGAACGCTTACTCAGGATAAGGTGGTTTTGGAATATCATCTTGATATCCACGGAAATGAAGATGACAGAGTTCTCCGCCATGCATTTTTAAACAGCTATTATCAGACAGGGCTTAAAAATCTCATTGATCTGGCAATCATTTCAAAGAACCGGGAGCTTGAACAGAGTCATCTTGAAACTGCATACACGAAGGTGGATGAGATCCCCTTTGATTTTAACCGCCGCCGCATGAGCGTAGTAGTATCCGATGCCAGCGGAAAGACCCAGATGATAACAAAGGGAGCCGTGGAAGAAATGCTCAAATGCTGCTCCTTTGCAGAATACAATGGAAATGTTGAGCCGCTTACAGAAGAGATACGGGAATTTATTTTATCCAAATCAAATGAGCTCAATGCAGATGGAATGCGAGTGATTGCCGTAGCCCATAAGACAAATCCCGCACCGGAAGGCCAGTTTTCTGTTTCGGATGAGACGGATATGGTACTGATCGGATACCTGGCTTTTTTAGATCCGCCTAAAGAGACAACCGCCCAGGCAGTTAAGGCACTTTCTGAGTATGGTGTAGACGTTAAAATACTGACCGGAGATAATGAAAAGGTAACCTGCTGTATCTGCAGACAGGTTGGGCTTCCGGTAAATGAGCTACTTCTGGGATCCGGGATTGATGAGCTTAATGACAGGGAGCTGGCAGAAAAAGCGGAGAGCATTACAGTATTTGCTAAATTGTCTCCATCCCAGAAAGCCAGAGTGGTGAGAGTTCTCAGAGACAACGGTCATATAGTAGGTTATATGGGGGATGGAATCAATGATGCTTCTGCCATGAAGGCTTCAGATGTGGGGATTTCGGTTGATACCGCGGTGGATATTGCAAAAGAGTCGGCAGATGTAATTCTTCTTGACAAGGATTTAATGGTGCTGGAATCGGGAATTATAGAAGGCAGGAAAACCTATGCCAATATGATAAAATATATTAAGATGACGGCATCCTCCAACTTTGGAAATATGTTTTCCGTACTGGCAGCCAGCGCATTCCTTCCCTTTCTTCCCATGGCATCGATTCATTTAATCTTATTGAATCTGATTTACGATATTTCCTGTACAGCCATTCCGTGGGATAATGTGGATAAGGAATATTTATTAAAGCCAAGAAAGTGGGACGCGTCTTCTGTTGGACGGTTCATGGTCTGGATTGGGCCTGCCAGCTCCGTTTTTGACATAACCACTTATTTACTGATGTATTTTATCATATGCCCGGCAGTGTGCGGAGGGCTGCTGTTTCATCAGATTTCAGATCCGGCAGTTCAGGCTCTCTATATCGCAACGTTTCAGGCCGGCTGGTTTATTGAATCCATGTGGAGCCAGACACTGGTCATCCATATGATCAGAACACCCAGGATACCATTTATTCAGAGCTGGGCTTCCAGACAGGTGGTATGTCTTACTTTTGCAGGGATTGCAGTTCTTACCATGATTCCGTTCACTCCAGCGGCGCAGGCGTTAAAGCTGGCAAGGCTGCCTGGTGTATATTTTGCATGGCTTGCACTGATTGTAGTCTGCTATATGGTGGTCGCAACTGTTTTAAAAACAATTTATATAAAACGTTACGGAGAATTACTGTAAAAAAATTAGAAAATAAACCGGATTATATGATATACTGGTCTAATCAAAGGCTTTCATGGGAGCCCGAATAAAGAAAGGAAGATCCAAATGAAAATTATTATGTATGGGACAGAAATCTGTTCGGAATGTGCAGCAGCAAAAGCCCAGCTGGGAAACCTTACTGCTGTTGAACTGGACTACAGAAGTATTACAGAAAATACTGCAACATTGAAAGAGTTTCTTCGCCATCGGGATCATGATGAGGTGTTTAAACCGATTATTGAAGAGGGTAAAATCGGAATCCCTCTGTTTATTCTGGAAGATGGGACTCAGACCTTTGATATGGCTGATTTTATGGATGAGATCAAGTCCCGGCCGGTACAAAATGCCTGCTCCATTGACGGCAAAGGGTGCTGATAAGCGGTTTTTCATACCCTGTATCAGGTAACAATTAAATCAGGAGGTAATTTATGAATACGTTTCAAACCATTACTTCAAAAGAATTCGATTACAATCCATTTCAGTTAATCGGGGATGAGTGGATGCTGATTACTGCTGAAAAAGACGGGAAGGCAAATACGATGACTGCTTCCTGGGGCGGACTGGGGATTTTGTGGGGCAGGAGTGTTGCCTATGCAGTGATCAGGAAGAGCCGTTTTACAAAAGAATTCGTAGATGGTGCAGACTGTTTTTCTCTCTCCTTTCTGGATCATAAGGCGTATGCAAAAGAACTGGGATATTTAGGAAGCGTATCGGGAAGAGACGAAGATAAGATAAAAAAGGCTGGGGTGACGGTGAACCATGAAGACGGTGTACCGTTTATTGATGAAGCTTCCAAAGTTTTAATCTGTGAGAAACTGTTTGTAACAGACATGAAGCCGGAGGATTTTGTAATTCCTGAAATCGACAGCAAATTTTATGCAGATAAAGATTATCACCATCTGTATATTGGAGGCATCACAAAGATACTGAGCAGATAAATGACTGGCGGGCATACATAGGATTCCGAAAATGACACATTATAAATAAAAAATGAAAGGAGCCTGTTTATGCCAAAAGACAGTCAACCAGATAATAAGGAAGCCAGAATGGAAAAATGCAATGGTCAGACGCCTATAACAAGAGAGAATCAGAATAAGAATAAAAATGCAAAGCGTAAGTCCATTAAGCATAATGATGTTTAGACGTTTAGCCCCGGAGATCACATCTCTGGGGCTTTCGCTTTGGTGTACGTCAAATTTATCACAAATATATATGTTAAGCATACATTATACCGTAGTTTAATCTTAAGAAACGTATAAGAGGTTTAAAAAGTGAAAGAGCTTAATTCCCAAAAAGTATTTGTGCAATATCGGGATACAATGGAACCATATGGGCCTGTTATGGGCAGATTTTATACTATTACACATTCAGATATAACCGCAGAACTATTTGCGTTTGTAGCCCCCGATTATGCGTATGATCAAATCACAAAAATGCGTGACGAGGTTAGAATTTCCTGGGAATTATATAAAGAAGGAATTGCTTTAATTGGCTCCGTGATTGTTGATGGTAATGGTATAACCGGAGATGCATCTGTACGAAATAAGATTTTCTATAACGAAATGCCTACAGCACTTCAGGCATTACGCCAGGCTGACAGATTTTTGTTTGACAAAGAACCCGATCTGGACAATACACCTGTATTTATTCAATTTATCTCAGACAATCCTGAATATAACAAAACATATGATTTTGGAGTTATTGGTATATATAAGTAAAAATCTGCTGTGATGTTTCGCCAACCGGGTAAAAAGCCTCAGAAATTATATTTCCGGGGCTTTCACTCTGTTTTACGAATGAAAGACATTGGATAAATAAAAACGATGTGGTATAGTAAAGTATATGTGATACAGGGTTACCCCTTATTCTGGATAGTAAAATAAGGGAGTGAAATGCGGAGGAAAAGTGATGGATAGAAAATTAACAATAATGTATTTTAGTCCGACTGATACAACTGAAAAAATTGTAAATGCTATAGCAAAAGGAATGGATATTAATTGTGTTCAGACAGTTAATCTGACGGATCCCCAGGCCCGCAGACAGAATTATGCTTTTAAGAGGGATGAGATCGTCCTTGTGGGGGTTCCCGTATATGGTGGAAGGATACCCGGTTTTTTGACGCCTGTATTTGAAAACATAAAGGGTGAGGATACGCAGGCAGTCTTTGTGGCAGTCTATGGAAACCGGGCTTTTGAAGATGCTCTTTTGGAATTAAAGAATACATTTGAAGAAAATGGTTTTGCGGGAATCGCAGCAGGAGCATTTATAGGGGAACACTCAAATACGAAGAAGGTCGCAGGTGGAAGACCGGATGTCCAGGATATTGAAACAGCAGAAAAATTCGGCAGAGAAATTGCCGAAAAAATGAAGGGAATAATAACCGGTAAAGTAACCGTCAAAGGAGATTTTCCGTATAAAGAAAGAAAAGCAGCCGTACCAATGGCACCTGATACATCTGAAAGCTGCATACAGTGTGGGATTTGTGCAAAATACTGTCCGATGGAAGCGATCAGTTTCAGTGATGCGAAAAAAACAGATCCAACGAAATGCATTCGCTGCAGCAGCTGTGTGAAACGCTGTCCCCAAAAAGCGAAATCGTTTCATCATGAAGCTTTTAATAAAATAACGGAATGGCTTGTAGAAAATTGCAGTCAAATCAGATGTGAGCCGGAATGGTTCATATAAATCAGCGGGCAAAATAAGATCAGCGGTGAAATATTCAAAAAAACGGAGGCGTCTATGTCAGATCATCCCATGGAACTTTTTCAAACAGATACCAGACACTGGTTTGAAGGTGCGCTCGGTACACCTACCCTGGTTCAGAAACAGGCCTGGCCTGAAATCGCATCGGGCAGACACACCCTTGTTTCAGCGCCTACCGGAACTGGTAAGACACTGACGGCCTTTTTGATATTTCTTGACAGGCTTTTGGAGGAAGCTTTAAGAGGACAGTTAAATCAGGAGCTGCAGCTGATTTATATTTCTCCGTTAAAATCTCTGGCTGGTGATATCAGGGAGAATCTCCGGCGGCCTATGGAAGGAATTGTGGAGGAGAGAAAAAAATCAGGGAATTTTAACGGACAGGAGCTGACCGTGGGAATCCGGACCGGTGATACCACACAAAAAGAGCGGAACCAGATGATTAAAAAGCCTCCCCATATTCTCATAACTACTCCGGAATCCTTATATCTGATGCTGACCAGTAAATCGGGACAGAAAATCTTAAGGACTGCAAAAGCGCTGATCATTGATGAGCTGCATGTGATGATTGATACCAAGAGGGGAGCCCATTTAATGCTTTCTGCGGCCAGACTGGACAGGCTCTGCAAAAAGCCTTTGCAGCGTATCGGGTTATCCGCTACCATTGAACCTCTTGATCTTGCGGCGAAGTACCTGGCGCCGGGGGAGGTTTCCATTGTTGCGCCCAAAATGAATAAGGAGATACGGATTGAAGTAAAAAGTCCTTTTTCAGACGGCAGCATCCAGGGGAAGGATTCAGTCTGGAAGGACATTGCAAAGACGGTATATTCTTATATAGGCGGATCAGGCAGTTCACTGGCATTTGTGGAAGGACGGGCATATGCAGAAAAGCTCGCCCATTTCATTAACGAATCAGGCGGAGATGGTTTTGCCCGCACCCATCATGGGAGCTTATCAAAGGAGCAGCGGTTTGAAGTGGAACAGGCACTTCGTAATGGCTTTTTAAAGCTTCTCTGTACCACCTCGTCCATGGAACTTGGCATTGATGTGGGGGAGATTGAACAGGTATTCCAGATCGGATGCCCGCGTTCTGTTTCCAGTACCATGCAGCGCCTGGGGCGGGCAGGGCACAATCCCGGCCGCGTCAGTGTCATGTATATGTTTCCCAGAGAGGCTGCGGAAGGATTGTTCTGCGGATTTACTGCAGAGGCAGCCAGAAACGGTAAAATTGAATACGCCAGCCCGCCCAGGCTATGCCTGGATGTTCTTGCACAGCATCTTGTTTCCATGGCGTGTACCCAGGAATATGGCGTGGAGGATGTGATGGATATTCTATCCGGAGCGTATCCGTTTTATGAGGTAACTGCAGAGGAGGTAAGAGATGTTCTTCGGATGCTGGCAGGTGACTATGAGCATGAAAGGGATATTCCGGTGAGACCCCGTATTATTTACGACAGGATTCATGACCGGGTGAGCGGGGATGCCTACAGCCGTATGCTGGCGGTCAGTGCCGGGGGAACCATACCCGACAGAGGTCTTTATACAGTCCGGTCGGAATCTGGAGTCAGACTGGGAGAGCTTGATGAAGAATTTGTCTTTGAAACAAGAATCGGGGACCGGTTTCTACTTGGAACATTTGCGTGGCAGATCGTCAATATAATGCGGGATACAGTGATTGTGTCTCCGGCAAGTCCTTCCGGCGCCAGGCTTCCTTTCTGGCATGGAGACATCAAGGGGCGCAGGATGAGAACAGGACTGGTGTTCGGAGAAATTTTGCGCAGATTCAATCAGGCCGGAAGCGGGAAAGCCATTTTGACAGAACTTAAAAAACTGGGATTAGATGAACAGACTTCGGAACGTGCTCTGGATTATCTGCTCAGCCAGCAAAAAAGCACGGGGATTCTTCCTGATGACAGAACCATTGTGGTGGAACACTTTATGGATGAAAACAGCAATCATCAGATGATGGTTCATTCTGTATTCGGACGCCAGGTCAACGAACCCCTGTCCCTTCTTATGACAGAAGCTGCAAAGCATCATGTGGAAACCACCATAAACTGTGTGGCAGATGACGATGGTATTTTGCTGTTTCCTTATGATGGAAAGCCGTTGCCGGATGGTCTTATTTATGAAATATCTCCTCAAAAGGCAGGTCAGATTGTGGCTGCCTTACTTCCGGAAACGCCCTTATTTAACATGAATTTTCATTACAATACTGCCAGGGCGCTGATGATGGGAGTGAGGAATCAGAAGCGGCAGCCTCTCTGGATACAGAGAATGAAAAGTGCCCAGATGCTTTCTTTTCTGGTAAAACAGGAAAACCATCCCATACTGAAGGAAACAAAACGGGAATGTCTGGAAGACTTCTGGGATTTAAAAGGATTGGAAACCATTTTATATGAAATACAATCGGGAAAAATTCAGATAAAGGAGATGTATTTAGAAACACCTTCCCCCATGTCATTGCCATTAAGGCGTCAGACAGAAGCTTCCATGATGTATGATTATTCTCCAACGCCTCAGAACATCCATGAGGCTGCAAAGGAGGCGCTTCATGAGGCAGCAGGAATCACGCCGGAACCGGAACATCTGGCCCGTGTTTCCCGGAGGCTGCATCTTCCGGAAGATGAAATACAGCTTCATACTCTTCTTATGATAGAGGGGGATTTAGAAGCAGGAGAACTTGAGATTCCCATTGAATGGCTGGAATCCCTGGCGTCGGGGGGAAGAGCGCTTTACGTAGAGCCTGGTTTATGGATTGCAGCAGAACATGAAAATGATTATGAGAATGCCCTGGTTAAGGGGCAGAAGAACGCTGGGAAACGAGTTGTCCAGAGACTTTTGAGATATCGGGGAGCAAAATCTCTGGAAGAAGTGGCAGAGCGGTATTTATGGACAGATGAGAAGACGCTTGGTATTTTATCTGCTTTGTGTGACCAGGGGAAGGTGATCCTTAAGGATGGCGTTTATTATCACTCTGAGCTTTATGACAGGGCGAGAAATGAAACGATAAAAAGCAGGAGGAAGCAGATTACTACGCTTCCCCCAGAACGGTATGCTGCCCTTATGGCAATGCGCCTGCGCATATCTGCATCTCCTTTCGAACAGCTGGAAGCAGCGGTATACGGGCTTTCGGATCAGCCCTTTCAGGCGCAATTGTGGGAGACTGTACTTTTACCTGCACGGGTTAACAACTATCGCCCGGAACTCATGGATTCTCTTTTGGCAGCAGGAAACGTGTTCTGGCAGCTGGGGGCGGGTTTCTGTCTTACCGTTCATCAGACTGCAGACATTGACTGGACTGCAGATTTATCAGAAGTCTGTGAACTGCTGGAAGGAGAGGAGAAAGCCGTGTACGGTGCCTTGTTAAAACACGGTGCAAGCTTCATGCAGAGACTGGAAGAAATCATGGGAAAGTCGCCTTATGAAGCTCTTTTTTCACTGGCAGAAAAGGGGCTTGTAAGCGCAGACAGTCTGATTCCGGTCAGGCAGCTTATGAGCAGGGATAAATTAAATAAGGGGACAGTACGCCAGCGGGTAAACGCAAGGACAAAGATTCTGTTAACCGGCAGATGGGAAGTCATCCGCCCGCTTAAGGACTTTACAGTTGAACAGATGCTTGACCGTAACTTTGATAAAGCAGTCATAGTCTGCAGGGAGACAATAAAAGGAATGACATGGAGTGCAGCACTGGAGACACTGCGGATCTGGGAATATACAGGCAGAGTGCGCAGGGGATATTTTATCGAAGGCCTGTCCGGTATTCAGTTTATCCGGGATAAAGACTATGCGGGGACCATGGTAAGCCTTTTAAGTCCCAGAGAAGAAGTGGTCTGGCTAAATGGAGCTGATCCGGCCCAGCTTTGGGGAAAAGTGCTGCATCATCAGGAAGGAAAAACATTTTTAAATGTACAGGGAACGGCGGTTGCTTTAAGAGCAGGAACCCCGGCAGCAGTTTTTGAACGCCAGGGCAGGGTTCTTCGGATATTTGATATGGATTGTGCCGGAGAGGTGCTTGCGGAGTTCGTCAGGGAATTTATGGCACACAGGATATTTCCTTCCCGTAACAGAATTGTCATAAAGGAATATTCAAAAGAAGCGGAAAGCCTTCTTCGTACTGCCGGATTTCGCCGTGAGCTTCAGGATTATGTACTGTACTGCCTTTAGAGACATGGAAATCATGAGGGGATCATAGAATTAAAATAATATGATATTGAGGGTTAAGAGTATGAATATATTAATTTCAATATGTGAAAGTTTTTTAATACCAGCTAAGGTAATGCTATATTCACTTTGCAGATTTCATCATGATGTCGATGTCTACTTATTATTTGGTTCTTTGAAAAAAGAAGAAATCAGGGATTTGGAACTTTTTCTGGTCAATAAGTGCAATGCAAGGCTTCATCCGGTCTGCGCCTTAGGATTCTTTACCAATGTACCCCTTTCCAGCCGCTATAATAAGCCGGAATTGTATTACAGACTGTTAGCGCCATATTTACTTCCGGCAGAACTTGACAGAGTGCTGTATCTGGATGCGGATATCATTATTAATGAATCGCTGGAAGAATTTTATAATCAGAGTTTTGAAGGCAGTTATGCAGCTGTCGTTAAGGACCGTTTTGATGATATAGATAAAGTCGTTTTACTTAAAACAAAACTCGGGTTAAAAAAAGAGGATGCATATTTTAATTCGGGAGTCATGCTGTTTAACCTGGGGCTGTTTCGGAAAATGATTAAACTGGAGGATATTATGGCTTTGATTGAAGAGAAGAGAGAAGTTCTGCTCTATTTTGATCAGGACATTTTAAATTGTCTTCTAAAGGAGCATAAGAAGCTTTGCGGTACTGAGTATAATACCCAGACTTATCCATTTGACCAATATAGTTTATCCGATATAAAAACATCAGCAGCAGTGATTCATTTTACAGGAGTTCCCAAACCGTGGGATCCGGATTATGACGGTACTCTGGATTATCTATACTGGAAAAATGCCCTGAATGCGGGATTTGTGGATGATTATCTGGACTACTGGGAGAAAAAATGCGGGCAGATTACATGATCTTTAGTTTCGGTCTGCCCGCTTAAATTCAGTTATTTTTCATATACTTTCCATTCAAGAATACCGGTTGAGCTGGTTCCCTTTGAATCCATTACGATGGAAACAGCCATTGTATTTACCGGTGTAAAGGTGGTTGTATTATATTGATTAATTTTTGTACCAAGACCTTTTGGATTCTGAACTTCCTGCCATGCACTGCCATCCCAGTAATAGATGTGGTAGGAAGCAGGTACATCAATTCCCTGGCCATCTTTAAACCAATAGAGATCACAGCCTGTTATGGTGTGGTTTTCATTAAATGTGTACTGAACCCATTGTGATCCGGTTTTCGGCCAGTTTCCGTAAACAGCGCCGCTTCGGTCGTTTGAGTCTGCAGGATCAATTCCATCATTCAGTGCGCTTATATTTTCCCAGTCGGATACGTAAGAAGCAGTGGCAGCAGCTTGTCCGGCTATATTTTTAAACTCTGGTTCCGGGTCCGGGTCAGGATCTGGATTTTGGCTGGAGGCAGACTGCACAAAGGTCATTTCAGTACCCGGATTGCTGATCTGTGATAATTCCAGACCGGATTCCCACTCATTCCACCACTTGGAATCCGGAGTCGTAGCGCTGGTAAATGAATCTCTGTATCCTGCCCGGAATAAATCGCCTCTGTTTCCTCCGTTCACATTTCGTTCCAGATCAAATTTTCCATCTGCCTGTTCAAGAGATACTAAGTAATGACTGCCGGAAGTCATTTCATTTTTGGAATTATTTCCTTTTTCATCCACGTGCCAGATGGCCAGTCCTGCATCCGGTACGTCAGCATATCTGCCGTTTCTTTGGATGTTTTCTATTAAAAAATATTCATTTGACTGACTGCCCGACCATTTATAAGTATAGGAATTTCCATTACCATCAGCAACTGCAGCAAATTTTGTTCCGGCACCATATTCGTTCATGCTCATGGGCAGATTCCAGCGGGATATAATATTTCTGCAGTATGGATCCGGCGGGACCGGATTCTTATCATTTAAAACTGTGCTCATTAAGCTGTATGCTCCTGTACCCTGTGAATCACCATCGTAATCATAAAGATCCGGATAACCGTAAATCATATGGCCGCTTTCATGGCATATTGTGTAGAGCGACATATCACTGCCTATGTTAGACATCTCATATTTTTGAATTTTGACACCGCTGATATAATCGGACTTGGGATACCAGGACTGATGGGGCCATAAGCCCTTTGCCCATCCGGCATCTGGCGTTCCTGCATAAAGGAGGTTAACGGCTTTTAAGTACCCTCTGGAATCAGTGGTAAGAGAGGACAGGTTAAATCCGGAAGACTTAAGCCATTGAAAAGTCTCCTCAGCAAGTTCATCTGATTTTGCATAGGAACCGGTTTGTTCATAAATGTCGTCGTAATAGGATTTGGGGTGCCTGGCTGTATAAAATCCTATTAATGTATTGGTATAAGTGACTTTTCCACCGGAAACATCATAATAATAATCTTTTATTGATCCATTGTTGTGAAAGCCTGTGTAACCTGTTTCGTTAAAGAAACGGTCTATTTCTGACTGTTCGATATCACTTTTTACATCTGGAAAATCAACTAAAACCGTCAGGCCCTTCACATCGCCGGAAACCTTTATTTTTGAATCCAGGAGACCTCTGCCCGATTCCGGAGCATTTTTTAAGTCAGTTCCATGGAGCCTTTTCCTGACTTCATCAACTTTATCTTCGATTGCTTCCTTTTTAATTTTTACATGCTTTTCCAGGTTATTTCTTCCCTGATCTTCGGATCCCCGGCTGTTATTTCCTTTATAGACGATTCCTGCAGATACATACTCTGTCTCGTCTTCATTTAATTTGGCATAACAGATCCAGCCGTTTTCATCACGGCAGAGGGTGTACCCCTCCGGAGTCTCTATCTGCTGGAAATATTCATCTCCTGTGGCATTAACTAAAACCTTACTGCCATCGGGCTGTACTAACTCAAACTGTTTGTTTACATAGGGAGCTGCTAAAACGCTGGAGCTCATAATTGTAAACATCGCTGCAACGGTAAATCCAGTCGCTAAATATTTAATTTTTCTTCGCATTCTTAATTCCTTTCGTTTTCATCTTTTGCTTTTCATACCCCTGTTACTTTTCATACTTCCTCAGTGAGTGTCAGTTGGTTATTGTAAATTCCGCAATGGAACCACCCCCCTGTAAAATTATTTACTTCACAAAAGCTTTATCGTATATAATTCTGAATTAATAACATATGTCAATAAATATTAAGAATTATTAATGATTCTTAATAATATGTCTATTAGTGAAAAAAGTCATTTAAATACCTGCTAATAATTAGAAAAAAATACAAAAAAAGATCAATATAACAAAAATAAAAATGAAAAAAACAGGCCGATTTACTATAAATCGGTCTGCACTCATATCATCTTCCATATAATTCCAGTTATTTATGCCCTGCTTATTTACACCTGTTTTCAAATCATGTATCATATTAATAAGTGTTGTTTACTGACCCTGGCTTAACAATAGATTGAACGTATGCCAGCATTTCCTGTTTTGACTGGATTGTTTCTGCGTGATCAACCATATGCTGCTGTTCTTTCTCCGGCAGGGAAAAGAAATAATTCATTGCCTGGAATTCTTCCAGTGCCAGTCCAAAACCTACAGGTAAATCAACGCCCTGAGTGTACTTTTTCATTGAGACCTCCTTGTATTTTATTGCATAAATTATTTGTTATTATAATATTTTTTTATCTAAGTATTCAGTAACCGGCAATAATCATAAAACAGATTCCTTTGAGGAACAGGAGGATCAATAATGTTATTTTTCGCTGTACTTTTTATTACGTTCGCTTTAATTTTTTATACGCTGGGAGTTTTCGGTGAAAAACTGCAAAAGACATTAAAACCCTGGCACCTTGCCGCTTTCTGGGCTGGATTTGCCTGCGATACAGGCGGAACTGCGTTAATGAGCCGGCTTGCTGTGGGGCAAAGCACCATAAGCTTTCACACAGTGACTGGATTAGCAGCGATTTTACTCATGCTGATACACGCAGTCTGGGCAACTGTAGTTTTAAAACGGAACAATCAGGAACTTATGGCCGGATTTCACAAATACAGCCTGATTGTGTGGCTGATCTGGCTGATTCCTTATTTTTCCGGCATGTTCACACGTATGGTCAGATAGCAGAAAAGGAGAGTTAAAATGATTCTTAGTGCGAGCCGCCGGACTGATATTCCGGCGTTTTATTCTGACTGGCTTCTAAATCGTTTAAGGGAAGGGTATGTGCTGGTTCCAAATCCAAGAAATCCTTATCGGTTAAGCCGTATACAGCTAAGCCCTGAAATCGTGGACTGCATCGTTTTCTGGACGAAGAATCCAAAAGAAATGATTTTGAAGCTTGACACCATATCCGCAATGGGATATGATTTTTATATACAGTTTACCCTCACCCCTTATGGAAGAGAGGTGGAAGAATATCTGCCGGATAAAAAAGAGCTGATCGCCACATTTCAGGAGCTTGGCACAAGGCTGGGTCCCAGACGTGTCGTCTGGCGCTATGATCCGGTTATTTTAACCAGTCAGATGGACGTGGCATATCATCTGAGATGTTTTGATAAGATGGCTGGCTTGCTGCAGGGCAGCACCAATAAATGTATTTTCAGTTTCCTTGATTTTTATGCCAGGCTGAAAGCTCCTCTACGGGAGTTTGGAGCCCTTCCCATACAGGAAGAGGAGATGCACCGGATCGGAGAAGGGTTCTCTCAGATTGCACAAAAGTACGGCATACAATTATCCGCCTGCTGTGAATCTGCTGATTTAAGCCGGTTTGGAATTACCCAGGCTTCCTGCATTGACGGAGATTTAATTGAAGAGCTCACCGGCTGCAGTCTTCGTAAACGAAGGGATACAGGGCAGCGTCCCGGCTGCAGCTGTATGGAAAGCGTGGATATTGGCAGTTATGACAGCTGCGTTCATGGCTGTAAGTACTGCTATGGAGTTTTTTCACTGGAACGGGCACGCAGAAACAAAGAGAGTCATGACCCCAAAGCACCTGTTTTGTTTGGAACCCCACCTGAAGATGCAATTATAACAGAAAGACCCGTAAAATCTCTAAAGGATGGACAGATGGATTTCTTTCACCTCATTTAGCAGCTGATTAACATACATGTCTGAACCTTTCTTTGTGCTGACAACCGTCTTAATTTTCCTGACATTAAATCATAAGACTACGAACATAAAACATATATTAAAAAAAGGCTGATTGACTGACAGACAAGCAGGAGATCAGCCTGATATCTGAGGGGTGACCTGAATTATTTTTGGAAAGGGGGATTCAGATTCTGATAGACAGAAAACGAATAGCCGGAAAAAAATTCAGAATGCTTTCATTGAGCAGCAAATTTACATTGTTGATACTTGGCGTCTTAATGGTGCCGATTGGAATTTTTCTTCTGCTGTTTTTTCATAATATGGAAGCATCCTTATACAAGGATGGACAAACACAGATGATCTACGAACTGGATAAAAGCTGTCAGAATGCGGAACAGATAGCAGTAAACTGTAAATTATCCGCTGAGATAATTGTAAATAATGAGTCCATCAATGACTTCTTAAATCAGATTGCTTCTGATAAAAAGTTCAGTTTTATGGACATTCTGGATTTTTATGGAAAAGAGATCAGCGGAGTGCAGAAGATTGTTAATAGCAATCCCTATATTTATAAACTCAGAATATTTGTGAATTCCAATTGTGTTAAGGAAATTATTCCTCTTCTCTACAAACAGGAGAGAATCGCAGATTTAAAATGGGGAAAGGATGGGGTGCCTCCAACAGGGACCTGGTGTTTTGATTATGTGGATACACTGGAACAGGAGGATGAACCAGGCAGCGTACCAAGAATTGCCTCTCTGATTACAAGACTGAATGATTACCGTTACGGCCGTTATGGAATTGTGGAGTCTGCGGTGACCATGGAGAATATGTTTCCTGATCTTTATCATTCAACAGAGTCGGACAGGACCTGTTTTGTGGACGAGGCAGGCACCATTTACAGCGGCCCGGAACTTTCCGCTCTTTGGGATAATCAAAAGGAAGAGATCATGGATTTTTTACATAATATTGAAGAATCAGATTCAGTTCAAAACGGTGCTGTCAGCAGAAAAACAACAATCGGAGGGGAAGAGGTTTTAGCCGGATGCGTAAAGATTCAATCCATTCATGGATACTTAATACGGATCGTTTCCACCAGGAATGATAAAATGGTTCTTCGTTCTTCCAAAATACAGTTTTTTATGCTATGGATCGTTATTGTCGTTGTACTGCTTCTGTTTTCCAACAAGCAGGTAACCCACATATTAAGGCAGTTTTATGAGATCTATGACACGGTTTATCAGGTTCAGCAGGGGGATTTAAAGGTAAGAGTCCAGAATATGAGCAAAGATGAGTTTGGAGTACTGGGAATTGAACTGAATACCATGCTGGACCGGATACAGAAGCTGATGGAAGAAACCCTGCACCGTGAACTGCTTGTAAAGGATTCACAGATTAAGGCATTGCAGAATCAGATCAATAACCATTTTATTTACAATGTACTGGAATCGATAAAAATGATGGCGGAAATAGATGAAAAATATGAGATCGCAGATACAGTAGCTTCCTTTGGCGAACTTTTGCGTTACAGCATGCGGTGGAAGTCAGGGTATGTAACTGTGGAAGCGGAAATTGATCAGATCAGGAATTACCTGGCTCTGGTAAACTTGTGGTATGACGATGAGATCCGTCTGAGTATGGAGATTCCACAGGAGATCCTGTTTCAGGAAATACCCAAGATGTCACTTCAGCCAATTGTTGAGAATTCAATTGGACATGGAATGCGGGAATTTGCGGAAGATA
Source organism: Lacrimispora sp. 38-1 (assembly GCF_049890855.1). Lineage (NCBI taxonomy): Bacteria > Bacillati > Bacillota > Clostridia > Lachnospirales > Lachnospiraceae > Lacrimispora > Lacrimispora sp. 38-1. The sequence continues at coordinate 223,323 of NZ_JBANEW010000073.1, forward strand.
CCTGTATCTATATGGAAGGAGAGATTGTTGAAGATGACTGTTACATCCGCATCACGGATCACGGGTGCGGGATGGGAGAGGCTGAACTGGAAAAACTGCGTAAACGGATGAATGGTGAAATAGAAGACACATCCGGGCAGGAAAACGGGATTGGATTAAAGAATGTCCATGACAGGCTGCAGATTGGTTTTGGTCCGGGTTATGGAATCACCATAGATTCCAGGGAGCGTCTTTATACCCGGGTTACAGTAAAAATTCCTTATCAGAAAAGAAAGCGGGGGGTTATATGAAAAATGTGCTGGTTGCAGAGGATTGTAAAATTATCAGAAAAGGAATATCTGCCATGATTTCACGGTGCCAGGTTCCGGTTGACCAGATTCTGGAATGTAAAAATGGTCTGGAGGCGTTGGAGATTATGGGAAATATACCCATTGATGTCCTGATTACTGACATTCGGATGCCGGAGATGGATGGAATCACACTGGTAAAAGAGCTTCAAAAAAACCATTACATACCCAGAATTGTAGCAGTCAGCGGTTATGATGATTTTTCCTGTGCCGTTGATTTACTAAGGTGCGGTGCCCGGGAATATCTTTTAAAGCCTGTCAAGCGGGAAGAACTGAATTCAATCATGGTGAAACTGGAGGATGAGATACAACAGGAACAGGCTGATAAACGGACAAAGAAGGCATTATGTTACAGCCAGTTAAGACGGATCCTGTTATCCGAGAATGTTACCGGGGAGGAGATGGAAGAGGCAGGGAGATTAAGCTGGTTTAATGAGGAAGAATTTTCAGTGGTGTGCGGAGGTAAAACACTGACAGACTTACAGAATACCCGGATATTCTCCTTTCCTGATCTGGAGGGATGCCATGTGGTACTGATGAGTGCAAAAGATGCCAAAGATCTTATTTTGAGCAGGGGAGATGACTGCAGCCTGGGAATCAGCGATACCTGTCATGGACTTTGGAATTTAAGACAAGCCTATGAGCAGGCGAAGCAGAGGAGAATCCATGCATTCTGTATGCAGAAAGAAGGAAGCAAAACCGGCAGCAGCTGTCTGATGCCACCCAATGAACTGGAGTGTTTCGTACAGCGGATTGGTACCCTGAGAATCAATAAAAATGAAGCCTTTCTTCTTGAAATTACAGACCGGGTAAAGGCAGGCGATATAGAAGGAGTGCAGTTTCAGGAGCTGATCTGCCAGATTATTACAAGAGTGAAAGAATTTTACGGCAGAATCCTGGCAGTGGAAGAGACAACGCCGGACAGACTCTGCCATATGCTTGAATTTGACAACATTGATGAATACTGCACGGAAATCAGACGCGTGTTTTCCTGTATCAATCAGAGGGCACTCAGTGAAAATGATGATTACAAAAACCGGATTAAGCTGGAACAGGCATTGGCCTATATCAATGAAAATTATCCGAGGAATATCAACATGGCGATGGTATCCAATCACGTCTCCATGAATTACACGGTATTTTCCATTGCTTTTAAGGAATATACAGGAGATAATTTTGTTTCTTATCTGCGAAAGATCCGTATGAATGAAGCTAAGAGACTGCTGTCGGAAACGGATTATAAGATCGGAGAGATCGGGCAGATGACAGGTTACGAAGACCCAAAGCATTTTATGAAAACATTTAAATGGGCCGCTGGCGTCACTCCCAGTGAATACCGTAAAAACTCCAGAGTGAGAGATGGGAAAACTGAAAATATCACACCAAAAACGAAAATAGTAACATTTTAATTAAGCCTTATTACACCTATAATAGAATTGTAGCAGATAAATGCCCCGGGACAAAGACCCGGGAGATCATTGGGTGGAGGTTTATTAATGAGAAAGAGACAGAGCAAGTGGACAGCGCTTCTGACTGCTGGCGCAATGACGATGACCCTTCTTTCCGGCTGCCAGAAAGCAGTGCCGACCGAAGGAACCGGACAGACAAGCAAGGCGGAGGAGACGACACAGACAGCTGCAGAGACAACGACTGCAGAAGAAAAGAAGGATACGGCAGATGCCGGTTCCACACCGAGGAAGGAAACCCTGTACTTTAACGGACAGCAGTGGGGAACGATCAATGACTGGAATCCGTTAAGTTCTAATTCAAACAATGCAATGGCTGTAACCCAGCAGGATAATGCCAGGGAGATTGTTTATGAGACGCTTTTCATGTATAACATGCTGGATGGAAAACTTTACGGACTTTTAGGAAAGGATTATTCCTGGAACGACGGACAGACAGAACTGACTATAACTTTAAACCCGGATGCCAGGTGGAGTGACAAGACTCCTGTTACAGCACAGGATGTGGCATACACCTTTGACTGTCATAAAAAATATGCGACTGCCCAGGGCAGTGATTACGCCAATTACATTGATTCCGTTGAAGCAAAAGATGATCATACTGTAATTTTTAAAGCGAAGTTAGATGAAAAAGGTCTTCCTGTGAACCCGTTAAAGGTTGTGGAATATGTTCCGAAGATCTATGTTCTTCAGAAAGCCTACCTTCAGAAGGTGGAGCAGCGCAATGGCGGCGATGCAGACAAAATCAAACAGGACCGTATGGACGATTTTGTTTCTTCCGGACCATATAAATCCTATTACAATGACGACCAGAAAGTTGTTTTTGTAAGAGATGATAATTACTGGGGAAAGGCTTTGTGGGGAAAGCTGCCTGCACCCAAATATATTACCCATGTAATCTATGAGAATAATTCCGCAGGGGATACTGCGTTTAAGTCTGGAGAGGTTGATGTTTCCCAGCAGTTTATAACCAATGTGCAGAAACTATGGGAAGAAGACGGTCTGCCCATCTCCACCTATATTGATGAGGCACCATACGGTGTCTGTGCCACCATGCCGACCGCTTTCTTTAATGTAGAGAAACCCGGCCTTGACCGGAAAGAAGTGAGAAAGGCCATTGCCATGGCAGTTGATTATGACCAGATCATCGCTTCCGCCATGTCCAATCAGTCCCCCAGCTTTAAAGATGTACCGCGCTCCATCATGAACCCCACTTCCGGGGAGCAGGCGCTGGTAAATCAGGATGCATTAAAGGATTATCAGTTTACAGGCAATGATGTGGAAGGAGCGAAGGCACTTTTAGACAAAGCCGGAATTGTGGATAAAGACGGAGACGGAATCCGCGAAATTGATGGAAAGAATCTTGCATTTAAAGCCGAATGCCCAGATGGCTGGACTGACTGGAATGCAGCTTTAGAGATCGTTGCAGCGGCAGGCAGCAAAATCGGAATCGGAATAGAGACTTATTTCCCGGATGCCAATACCTTCTATGATGATATGACAACCAGGAAGTTCGATATCTGCATGTGGAATCCGCCTGCAGCTTCCGTTGCAAACCCGTGGGGCAGAGCCATGGCTTTCATGTCCACCGATTATGCCGGCCTTAAGGTTAACTGGACCGGTAACTACGGCGGATATATTAACGAAGATGCCAACAATCTTTTAAAGAAGATTCCTTTAGAGACCAATAAGGACACACTGAAAGAATATTATACAGAACTGAGCAGAATTTACTTAGATGAGGTTCCTTCCTTCTCCCTGATGTACAGACCGATGCTGTTTCACGCAGTGAATGAAAGCGTATGGACCGGGTTCCCGCAGCTTGATGACGGAGATAATATACCGCCCACGGACTGTACCGATGGCTATGGAATTGCAGCGCTTTATAATCTGGTGAATGTAAACTGACAGGATATACAAAAGGGGTGAGACTTTGATGGGATATAAAAAATATTATACCAATAAAATCATCTGGTATCTGATAACTCTGGTAATCGCTGTTGTGCTGAATTTTGTTCTGCCCAGACTGATGCCAGGTGATCCGGTCTCAGCCATTGCGGCCAGAGCGGTAGACGGAATGACCGATTCTACCGCCATCCAGGCCGTATATGAGGACTATGCGGAGAAGTTCGGTGTGAACCTGCCGATGAGCACTCAGTTTCTTATTTTCATAAAGAATGCTTTAAGAGGGGATTTTGGGGTTTCTTTCAGCCAGTATCCCAGAACAGTGGGTAATATTATCGCCTCATCCGTATGGTGGACCGTCTGTCTCCAGCTTCCTGCAATTTTGCTTGGCTGGATTCTTGGAAATGTCCTTGGAGCGGTTTCTGCCTATAAAAAAGGTATCTTTGATAAAGGAATTCTTCCTGCATTTTTATTTATGAGTAACGTACCTGCTTTTGGCATGGCAACTGTTCTTCTTTATGTATTTTCCCTGAAGCTGGGTATTGCGCCTTCCAGCGGCGGCTATGGATTCGATTTGATTCCTGCAGCCAGCATCACTTTTTTCCGCTCTGTGCTGGCTCATTACCAGCTTCCCTTCTGGTCTGTTGTCCTCATAACCATAGGAGGTCAGGCGATTGGTATGCGTTCCATGTCAATCTATGAATTAAATGCAGATTATGTGAAATACAGCCGATTTATGGGAATCAAAGACCGGAAAATCGTCGGATATGTATTCCGTAATGCCATGCTTCCCCAGATCACAGGACTTGCCATGTCCATCGGCACCATGATCGGAGGGGCGCTGGTTGCAGAAATCATCTTCAGCTATCCGGGGCTTGGAACCACACTGCTGGCCGCTGTCAAAGGGAGAGATTACCCGTTGATATCCGCATGTACACTGATTATTACAATTATGGTTTTATTGGCTAATTTGTTTGTGGAGCTGATTTACGGAGTCATTGATCCCAGGATCAAGGCAGCACAGCAGGATTAGGAGGGCGATGATGAAAAACCAGATCAGACAGATTTTCCATTCCCCTAAATTTACGGTGGGATTTGTAATATTTGCGGCATTGCTCCTGTTGACGCTTTTTTATCCTTTGATTGTGACCGATGATCCTTTGGAGATGGTTGGACAGGGGAATTTCTTTAAGCCAGGGACTTATATTTCTGTTACAGAAGCGGTAAACACAGATCCATACACGTTAAATATGAATGCGTCATCCGGCAGGATGGAAAAAAATTTAAGTATGGAAGAACGTATGGCAATGGCGGACTGGCTGGAGCAGTTTGCAGGTCTGTCTCCGAAGGAGATGGATGTGACGGATGCAGACGGGCTTGTCTCACTGTGGAGGGATCATTATGATTCCGCCAGTGAGCAGAAAGGGCTTATTGCTGCCAGGAAAAAGTATTTCAGCCGCCTTGATAAAAAGATTACCGGACTGCTTGAGGACAGAGATGTTCTTCTGGCTGAAAAGAACGGGGAGACAGGAGAGTTGTCGGTTAAAAAGACCATCCCCTCCACCTCCTATGTGAATGTCTCAGATGTGGGAAGCAGACGGGTATTTATTCTGGGGACAGATAATTTCGGACGTGATGTTTTAACAGAACTGGTGGCAGCGATAAAAACTTCTTTAAAGATTGGATTTATTGCAGGACTCATTGCAACCACCATCGGGCTTTCCCTTGGTCTTATCGCTGGTTATTTAGGCGGATTTATAGATGATCTCATCCTGTTTATCACCAATTTATTTACTGTAATACCCAGCTTTATCCTTCTCATTCTCATTTCCTACAGTATCGGCAAGAATGCCAGAGGTGTGATGATGGTGGCGGTTATTATAGGGCTGACCTCCTGGACCTGGACTACCAGATCGGTCCGTTCCCAGGTAATTTCTCTTCGCAACAGGGATCATGTAAATCTGTCTAAGCTATCGGGGCACAGTCTGTTTCGGATTATTCTGACGGACATTCTTCCATATATCGCATCTTATGTTGTAATGGCTCTGATTTTACAGATCTCATCAGGGATTCTTGCGGAGGCCCAGCTGTCTATGATCGGGCTGGGGCCTGCCACAACGACTGTATCGACTCTTGGGCTTATGATGAACTGGGCGATGTCCTACAGCGCACATTTAAATGGGGACTGGTGGGCTTATTTTCCTGTCATTATCTCCATTGCACTGATTTCGTTTTCCTTAAATCTGATGAATACAGGCCTGGATCCGATATTTAATCCGCAGTTAAGAGAGTGAGGGGGATGAAAAAGTGGGAAAAACAATGCTGGAAGTGGATCATCTGAAAACAAAATATATAACAAGATTTGGAGAAAATGTCTTTGCAGTTGACGGAGTATCGATTAAAATAGAAGAAGGGAAATCTCTTGGAATCGCAGGGGAATCAGGCTGCGGAAAATCCACACTGGCACTGAGTCTGATGGGGTATTACTTTGCGCCCCTTCATTATCAGAGCGGAACCATAAAAGTGGATGGGGTGAATATAACGGGAATGAAGCCGGATGAGATACGCAGGAAAGTGCTTGGCAATGAAATCGCCTATATCCCTCAGGCGGCCATGAATGCCCTGAATCCAACTCAGAAGATTATCTCCTTTATCGAGGATGTCATACGGGCCCATGATCCCGTTGTAACGAAAAAAGATATCTATGACCTGGCAAGGGAGCGGTTTGAAATTCTGGGGCTTCCGGAAAGCGTCTTAAAAAAACACGCAGTGGAGCTCTCCGGAGGCATGCGGCAGAGGACAGTCATAGCCATATCCACCATTTTATCACCAAAAGTGCTGATTGCTGATGAACCTTCCTCAGCGCTTGATGTGACTTCTCAGAAGATGGTAATCAAGATGCTTAAAAATTTAATGGAGAAAGGATTCATTAAATCCATGATATTCATTACCCATGAGCTTCCCCTCCTTTACAATGTGACGGATGATATCATGGTGATGTATGCAGGGCAGATCGTGGAACATGGAACCGCCAGGGAGATGGTCTTTGATCCTCTTCATCCATACTCCAAAGGTCTGATGGGTTCGATTCTGGTACCGGAGAAGGGGGCAAGAGAGGCAAAGCTCGCCGCAATTCCGGGTACTCCGCCCAATTTAAAAAATCCGCCCAAAGGCTGCCGGTTTGCAGACCGCTGCAGTTATGCAAAGCCTGCCTGCATGCTTCACCAAATTGCAGAAAGCCATTTAGAGAACGGCCGTATGTTCCGCTGTTATCTGGAAGAAGAGGAATTGAGGGAGGTTTACCGGGATGAATAAAGGAAAGAAGTCAGAACAGAATGTCTCCTGTTTAAGCGGAACCGGTGTGACTAAGATTTTTGGTATGGGGAAGGAAAAAACAGTGGCTGTAGACCACGTGGATTTCCAGTTTCGCCAGGGGGAGATCGTATCCATTGTGGGAGAGAGCGGTTCCGGAAAAACAACCTTATCAAAGATGCTGCTTGGACTAATCAGTGTCACGGAAGGAGAGGTTTGCTTTCAGGGAAAGCCCCGGGATATAAAGGGCTATAGAAAGAAAAAAGAGTACTGGAAGGGGATCCAGGCCATCTTTCAGGATCCGTTTTCTTCATTTAATGTATTCTATAAAATTGATCAGGTGCTTTTGGACTGCATTAAAATGAGGGGCGGAGCCAGACTTCCCTATGAAAAAAAGGTGGAGATGATGACGGAGGCCTGCAGCTTTGTAAATCTGAAATTTGAGGAGCTGACCAACAAATATCCATTTGAGCTTTCCGGCGGTCAGATGCAGAGGCTGATGATTGCCAGAATCTTCCTTTTAAAGCCGGCGATTCTGCTGGCAGATGAGCCGACTTCCATGATTGATGCCTGTTCCAGGGCGACGATACTGGATATGCTGTTAAAACTGAGAGATGAGACCAATATGACCATTATTTTTATCACTCATGATATCGGGCTTGCCTTTTATATCTCTGATTCTATCTATATCATGGAGCATGGAAAATTCGTGGAATCAGGAACTGCGGAATCTGTGATTTTAAATCCCCAGGCAGCTTATACAAAAAGGCTCATCAATGATGTACCTAAAATTCATGAGGAGTGGGACTTATCGACGGTCTGATTCCGGACTGGAAGGAGAATGGATGAGAAAAAGGATAATAGACAAAACATTTGTAATGCGCATTGCATCCGAAGAAGCATGGTATCCGGCAGCAGTGCCGGGCAGCGTTTATGGAGATCTTCTGGCAAATGGGGTGATGGAAGATCCTTACTGGCGGGCCAATGAGTTAAAGGCGCTGGAACTGATGAAGGAAGATTTCGAATATATGGGCGTCTTTGATGCGGATGAGGCGATCCTGGAGCAGGAAAAAATCTATCTTCACTTTAACGGGCTTGACACTCTGGCTGATGTATATTTAAATGGTACCGGACTTGGCAGTGTAAATAACATGCACCGGGAATGGGAGTTTGAAGTAACCGATGTGATTAAACGGACAGGGAATGAGCTTCGGATCATGTTTCATTCTCCCACCAGATACATAGAGGAAGAATATCAAAAGGAAAAAATTGGTGGATCCGAAGATGCCATGCGGGGGTTTTCGAAGCTGAGAAAGGCACATTGCATGTTTGGCTGGGACTGGGGTCCCAGACTTCCTGATGCCGGTATCTGGAGAGAGATTATTTTGACCGGCGTAACCGGTGCCCGTTTTAACAGCGTTTCTGTTATGCAGCGCCATGAACAGGAAGGTGTTTATCTGGATTTTAAGGTTGTGGTGGACCGAATCAGTGATAACAGCCTGATTGACTGGAGGGAGCATGCCAGGGAGTTTGTGAAAGATGGCTATACTCTGTACGTATCGGTTACAGACCTGACAGATGAGAGCCGGACAGTACGTACCTTTGATGGAATGATAGAAGAGATTCTCATTGAAAACCCCAGACTCTGGTGGCCCAATGGATATGGGGAGCAAAACCTCTATTCCGTAATGGTTCAGCTTTTGAAAGATAATGAGGAGGTTGATTCCTGGGAAAAGAAGATAGGTCTTCGTACGCTTACGGTACGGAGAACAAGGGATAAGTTCGGTGAATCCTTTGCACATGAAGTCAATGGAATCAGCTTTTTTGCAATGGGGGCCGATTATATTCCTGAGGACTGTATTTTAGGCAGATGCAGCGAAAAAAGAACAAGAGAGTTGTTAAACCAGTGCAGAGAAGCTAATTTTAATGTAATCCGGGTCTGGGGAGGCGGTCATTATCCCTTTGATGCATTTTGGGATATCTGCGATGAGCTTGGGCTGGTGGTGTGGCAGGATTTCATGTTTGCCTGTGCGCATTATGATTTGACGGAAGAATTTGAGGAGAATGTCCGCAGGGAGTTAATTGATAATATCAGAAGAATCCGCAGTCACCCCAGTCTCGGTCTCTGGTGCGGCAATAATGAGATGGAGATGTTTACGGATACTGAGATCTGGGGGTGTACTCCCAGGCAGAAAGCCGATTATATTAAGCTATATGAATATATAATACCAAAGATCTTAAAGGAAGAGGATCCACAGACTTTTTACTGGCCGGCCAGTCCCTCTTCCGGAGGCAGCTTTGATAATCCCAATGATGAAAACCGTGGAGATGTCCATTATTGGGATGTGTGGCATGGGAATAAACCAATCACGGAGTATCGTAAATTCTATTTCCGGTATGTTTCAGAGTTTGGTTTTCAGTCATTTCCTTCTTTAAAGACAGTGGAGACATTTACGGAAAAAGAAGACAGAAATATTTTTTCCTATGTTATGGAAAAGCATCAGCGCAATTCCTCGGCAAATGGAAAAATCATGAATTACATGGAGCAGACCTTTCTTTATCCGGGGGATTTCGACACGCTTCTTTATGCTTCCCAGCTTCTGCAGGCAGAGGCAATCCGTTATGGGGTGGAGCACTTTAGAAGAAACCGTGGACGCTGTATGGGAGCGATTGTATGGCAGCTTAATGACTGCTGGCCGGTTGCATCATGGTCTTCCATCGATTACTGTGGAAGGTGGAAAGCGCTTCATTACTATGAAAAGCGATTTTTTGCACCTCTCATGATTTCCTGTGAGGAAGAGGGGATTCTAACCCAGGATACCAACCCCAATGCCCAGCCTTATGAGGTGATGAAGTCCATACGCCTTTGCGCGGCCAACGAGACCAGGAAGGATGAAAGGGTGACAGCCATATGGGAGCTGAGAAAGAATACCGGGGAAATAGTAAAAAGCGGCCAGGAGGAATGCATGATGCCAAAGCTTTCTTCCCTGTGGTTTGAAAAGGTTTCACTGCAGGAAGCAGACCTCTATGAGGATTATGTGAGTTTTAAGCTGGAACAGGAGAGGGAAATCCTGTCCCAGGGAACTGTTTTATTCTGTCCCCCAAAACACTACTGTTTTATTGATCCGCAGCTGACTGTTCGTTCAGACGGAGATTTCCTGATTGTAACAGCAAAGGCTTATGCCCGTTCTGTAGAGATCCGGAACAAGCAGGATGATCTGCTGCTTAGCGATAATTTCTTTGATATGAATCCCGGTGAAAGAAGAGTCAGGATTATAAAGGGAGTTCCGGAGGAGCTTACTGTGAGAAGCGTTTATAACATCCGATAACAATTAATCAGAATAGAAGGGGTAGATAAAAATGGAGATTGAAAAGATAATTGGGGAGCTGACATTGGAGGAGAAGGCAGGATTGTGTTCGGGAGCAGATTTCTGGCATACAAAGACAGTGGAACGCCTGAATATTCCTGCCTCTATGGTGAGTGACGGCCCTCACGGATTAAGAAAGCAGGACGAGAAAAGTGATCACCTTGGAGTTAATGACAGTATAAAAGCAGTCTGCTTTCCTACCGCATGTGCAACTGCCTCCTCCTTTGACCGGGAACTGCTCATAAGTCTTGGTAAGGCTTTGGGTGAAGAGTGTCAGGCGGAGAATATCAGTGTCATTCTGGGACCGGCTGTAAACATCAAGCGTTCGCCTTTGTGCGGCAGAAATTTTGAATATTTTTCAGAGGATCCATACCTTGCTGGCGAAATGGCAGGAAGCCATATAAAAGGAGTCCAGAGTAAACAGGTGGGAACCAGTTTAAAACATTTTCTTGCCAATAACCAGGAGCACAGGCGTATGACCTCTGATTCTGTCATAGATGAAAGAACACTGCGGGAGATATACCTGGCTGCCTTTGAAGGAGCTGTGAAATCTGCAAAGCCCTGGACGGTGATGTGTTCTTATAATAAAATAAACGGAACTTACGCATCGGAAAATAAACGCTATCTGACGGATATCTTGAGAGATGAATGGGGCTTTGACGGCTATGTTATGAGTGACTGGGGAGCTGTCAATGACCGCGTGGCAGGAGTCGAGGCAGGACTTGATTTAGAGATGCCCTCATCAGGCGGAATCAATGATACACTTTTGATAGAGGCAGTGAGAGCTGGACGGCTGAAAGAAGAAGTTCTTGACCAGGCAGTCACCAGAATTCTGACTATTACAGACCGCTTTTTAAAGAACCGGAAGCCAGAAACAATGTGGGATAAGGAAGTCCATCACGAACTTGCGAGAAAGATGGAGGGAGAGTGCGCAGTTCTCTTGAAAAATGAAGGAATCCTTCCAATTTCTGATTCCGATGAGGTGGCATTTATCGGCTATTTTGCTGCTCATCCAAGATATCAGGGAGGAGGCAGCTCTCACATTAACTCTACAAGAGTGGAGTCTGCTGTGGGGGCAGCCAAAGATAAGGGGGTAATTTATGCCCAGGGATATGAGATTGATGCAGATCAGGTCAACAAAGCCATGTTGGAGGAAGCTGTAGAAGCAGCAAAGAAAGTGAAAACAGCCGTAATTTTTGCCGGACTTCCCGATTCCTTTGAATCGGAAGGCTATGACAGAACCCATATGAGTATACCGGAATGCCAGAATGCCCTAATCGAGGCAGTGGCAGCAGTTCAGCCCAATACAGTGGTGGTGCTTCACAATGGTTCTCCAGTGGAGATGCCCTGGATTGACAAGGTAAAAGGAGTATTGGAAGCGTATTTAGGCGGTCAGGCGGTTGGCGGTGCAGTTGTTGACATTTTGTACGGTCATGTAAATCCAAGCGGAAAACTGGCTGAATCGTTTCCTCGTAAGCTGGAGGATAATCCGTCCTATCTTTATTACGGGGGAGAGAAAGATCGATCAGAATACCGGGAAGGAGTATTTGTAGGATACCGGTATTACGATAAAAAGAATATGGAAGTGCTGTTCCCGTTTGGCCATGGATTAAGTTATACGACTTTTGAATACAGCAATATGAAGGCAGATAAATCATCTGTGAAAGATGATGCTACTGTGACCATTTCACTTGATGTAACCAACACCGGTAAAGTAAAGGGCAAAGAGGTGGTGCAGATTTACGTGGAAGCGCTGGAAAGTCAGGTGATCCGCCCTGTGAGAGAGCTGCGTGAATTTGCAAAGATTGAATTGGAGCAGGGAGAAACAAAGACAGTTGCCTTTACTCTTGGTAAACGTGCTTTTTCCTACTATCATGTTGGATTGAAAGACTGGTTTGCAGAACCGGGGACATATCTGATACATGCAGGCTCCTCTTCCAGAGATCTTCGCCAAAAAATAAGCGTGAAGGTAGAATCTAAGGTGAAGGAACCGGTAGTTTACCATTTAAACAGCACTATAGGGGATATTTTGTCAGATCGGGATGCTGCAGAGATAATCAAACCTCTGATTGAACGCTATAAAAATGGAAGTGCAATAGGAAATTCTGACGGAGATGCCGCAAAATCTGCAATTACACAGCAGATGGACGATGCCATGTTCCGATATATGCCTCTCCGCCAGATCTTAAGCTTTGCTCCTGATGTCAGTTCTATAAAAGAACTGCAGGAATTGGTGGACCGGATTAATGATAAGTAATAGAGACATGAGCGTTGATTGTTCTGAGTGAACAATCAGCGCTTGCTTTTTTTCTTTGTAAGAATACGTTCTCACCTCCACGTTGAAACCTATATATTTAAATAGTGGGTTTTGAAGAAGGGTATACTTAATTTTTGTTTCCTTCATAAAAGCCATATTTATGAAATTTATACCAATTAAGAATCTCATGCTCGGATGCGATATTTAAGGCCATAAGAACCTCTCGTGCAAATTCTAAAGATGCAGCTCCGTTCGCAGTAATGATTCTTTCATCCCTTACTGCCGGCTCCACGATATAATTTTTTTCTCCTGTATAAGCATTTTTAGCCCACTGCTTTAAATTCTCGCAGTCATTGCTGGTATGTCTGACGTTATTTAATAGACCAATTGTGCCCAGGAATGCGGAAGCATCGCAAATAGCAGCTAAAATTCTGCCATCATGATAACACCTTTCTGCCAGCGGCCGGATCTGCTGAGCCAAATCATCCCTCCAGGAGGTTCCGCCGATGAGAATGAGAGCCTCATAATCTCTTGGCATATCATGTATATCATAATCGGGGATAACCCGGAATCCGCCAATTGATTCCACTGCCTTCTTTTCTAAAGATACTGTCTTGACAGCGTATTGATCCGTTCTAAATGTTCTGATTGCTGAAGATAAGTAAGCAGCTTCCCAATCCGCAAATTTTTCTAAAATTACAAATAATATATTCTTTTTCATAATATTCTCCTGTTCTTTTATTGCTCCCAGACTTAACGAGGTAAACGAATCTTATTACATCTGGTGCTCAATGGGCATCGCTGTTTGTTCTTTATAATTGATCACATAACCGTTCCCAGTCTCCATAGATAAAAAACTGGCATGATCAGGGGTGATTTTAATCAGCCTCATAGCCGGATCATTTTTATAACGGTCAAAATGATGGGGCAGCCCGTATTCAATATAACCTGTAATCTGTTTGGCAGAATTACTGCAGGGGTGTGAAAGCAATGTCCCGTTGCCTCTGATCTGAATGGCATCAATACTCAGGGCGACAGAGCTGTTTTTGCTTATCTGCTCATATTTGTTGGAATCAGCTTCTGTTACAAAGTAAAAGCATCCTTCATAAGTGAAAACATTAACGGTTCGGGCAGAGACACCTTCGTTATTTCTCGTTGCCAGAACCATAATTTTATCCTGTCCGATTTCTTTCTCTAAACCTTCCAGTGCTTTTTTCATTATTTTTTCCATGTTAGATCACTCCTTTTTTTCTAAAGTATAACATTCAATTGTTGACATCTGTATGTCAATGATTTAAGCTGATCTAAAAAACGGAAGTGATCGGATGAAAATAGACAGGCTTATTGCAATCATTATGATTCTCTTAGAGCGGGAGAAAGTAACTGCAAAATCTTTGGCAGAGATGTTTGAGGTATCCATGCGGACAATATACAGGGATTTAGATGTGATTAATCAGGCGGGAATTCCGGTCTTCGCCACCTCAGGACCGGGCGGCGGCATTGAAATCATGAAGGAATTTAAAGTAGAAAAACGGATATTCTCTGCAAACGATATTACAGCTCTTCTAATGGGATTAACCAGTATTAAAAATAATCTGCCGGGTGAAAGGACAATAGCGGCTCTTGCAAAAGTAAAAGGGATGATTCCAAAAGAGCAGCATAAGGAATGGGAATATCGGGCAAATCAAATGAAAATAGATGCTTTACCCTGGCTCAATGCAGGAAATCTATTTCATTCAGTAGAAATAATACAGGAAGCGTTAGACCAGCAAAGAATCCTCACATTCGACTATAAAAATGTCAGAAATGAAAAAAGCAGCAGAGAAGTAGAGCCCTATCGTCTTTTATGGAAGGGAGAAGCGTGGTATTTACAGGGATACTGTCTGTCACGCAGGGACTTTCGCACCTTTAAGCTGCTGAGAATGAGCAATCTTACAATATCGGTTCAGAGATTCGAAATCCGCGAGTTTCCGATAGAACGGTTGGATCATATTCAGTTTAATGAAAACTCTGCAGTCAGGGTAAAGCTTAAAATTCAGGAAGGAGTAAGAGATTTAATCATAGCTCGTTTTGGTGAAGACTGTCTGACACCGGAAGGTCCGGATCATTATATAGCCGAAGTACATATGCCTGTGGATGATCTGGCCTGTGGCTATCTGCTCAGCATGGGAACCAGATGCATATGCCTGGAGCCGGGGGAAATGCGGGAAAAGATGAGACAGCTTTCTTCAGAAATCTGTGGGTTTTATCAATCTTTGTAAGCTTCTATGCATAAGTTTTTCTGCATATAGATAGGATGTACTTTTTTGAAACTGCAAAAGGCACGTAGAACGAAAGGAGTGCATCCATGATTGTATCGTGGCTGACAACCAATGAGTGTAATTTAAAATGCAGGCATTGTTACCAGGATGCCGGAAGCAGAAAGGCGGAAGAACTGACAACTTTAGAAGCGGAAAAGATGATCGGAGAAATCGCAGAGGCAGGATTTAAAATCATGATTTTCAGTGGAGGAGAGCCACTGATGCGTCCGGATATTTATCATTTGGTATCCCATGCGGCAAAAGCCGGATTAAGGCCAGTCTTTGGAACCAATGGGACACTTTTGACAGAGGAAACAGCCAGAAAGTTAAAAGCCTGCGGTGCAGCAGCCATGGGAATCAGTGTGGACAGTTTAAATGAAGAAAAGCATAATGATTTCAGAGGCTGCCTGGACGCATTCCGGTTAACCATGGAGGGCATTGAAAACTGTAAGAAAGCAGGACTGCCGTTCCAGATCCATACCACAGTTCTGGACTGGAATCAGGCTGAAGTAAACGATATTATTGATTTCAGCGTAAATGCCGGGGCTATGGCAAATTACATATTTTTTCTAATCCCTGTGGGGAGAGGAAAATTTCTGGAAGACACATCATTACAGGTCATGGAATATGAGGATCTATTAAAAACCATTATGGAGAAGCAGAAAAAGGTCCCTATTGATATAAAACCCACCTGTGCTCCCCAGTTTGTCCGTGTGGCAAAGGAGCTGGGGATCAAGAGCCGTTTTAAAAAAGGCTGCCTTGCCGGTCTGTCTTACTGTGTAATAACTCCGGAGGGATTGGTCAGACCTTGTGCATATATGACAGAAATTGCGGGAAATGTCCGGGAGGAACCATTTAATAGAATCTGGTTCGGAAGCAGTGTGTTTGAAAAGCTGAGGAGCAGAGAGTATAAAGGTACCTGTAGTGAGTGTGTTTACAAGGAAGAGTGCGGTGGCTGCCGGGCAAGAGCAGGATATTACCACGACGGTGATTATATGGCGGAGGACAGTTACTGTGCTTTTGGAAAGAAGTGGAAGGAGGGGCTTCCTGCAAAATGAACTTCCATTTGTTGAAAATAGCGGTATTAATTATGACGGTCACTTTCTTCTTATCCGGGTGCAGAGGCCAGACTGCGGCTGTTGCTGAGAATAAGACAGAGAGCCAGACCGGGTATTATCAATTTACCGATGCTCTGGGACAGGAGATCCGGGTAAAGAATCCGCAGCGTGTTGTTGCACTCATGGGAAGCTTTGCGGATACCTGGCAAAAAGCAGGGGGAGAGCTTTGCGGAGTTACAGAAGATGCATTTGATGAAAGAGGTCTTGTACTTCCTGAGAACGTAGTCTCTGTTGGAATGTACAACAGCCCTAATCTGGAGACAATCATTGGTCTCAATCCCGATCTTGTCATTCTGTCGTCTGAGACAAAAGAGCACACAGCTCTAAAGGAAGCGTTAAAACAGGCAGGAATTACAGCAGCCTATTTTCATGTAACTTACTTCGAGGACTATCTTTCCATGCTGCGGATCTGTACGGATATGACTGGCAGAGAGGATTTATATAAGAAAAATGGACTGGATATAAAGCAGCAGATTGAAGCTGTTATAAAAAAGAACAGATCAGAAAGTTCTCCAAGAGTTCTTTTTCTTATCACTTATTCCGGCGGTGTTGTGGCAAAGAATTCTGAGTGTATGACAGGAAGAATGCTGAGGGACTTAGGCTGTACCAATCTGGCAGATGAAAACAAGAGCCTGTTAAAAGAATTTACCATGGAAGCCATAATAAAAGAAGATCCGGATTATATCTTTGTTGTTCCCATGGGCAATGACGAGGCCCAGGCAAATAAAAACTTAAAAGAAAGCATAGAGATGAATCCGGCATGGAATGGTTTGAAAGCGGTTCAGAGTCAGCATTATATCCTTCTTCCCAAAGAGAAATTTTTATATAAGCCCAATGAGAAATGGGGGGAGAGCTATGTTTACCTTTCTGAAATTCTTAGCGGCATCAGATAAAAAGGGCTGGCTGCTTCTGATGATTTCGTTTGTATTTCTTACTGTTTCTGTTTTACTGGGACTATTTTCCGGTGCCAGTTTTATTCCTCCGTCTGTGCTGCTTGAGGTTTTGTTCTCTGGCAGTACACAGGACCCGGTTTACCGTATTTTTATGACTGTTCGCCTTCCCAGGGTTCTGGGAGCGCTGCTTGCAGGAAGCGGTCTTGCCGTTTCCGGATCAATTCTTCAGACTGTGTTTCATAATCCGCTGGCGAGTCCCAATATTGTCGGCGTCAATGCAGGGGCGGGGCTGTTTGTACTGATCTGTTCCATTCTTTTCCCAGGTGCCCGCGACCTTGTCCCCTTTGCTGCATTTTTAGGCGCGTTGTTAGCCGCGGTTCTGATTCTGCTGATTGCAATGACCAGCCGGATGTCTCAGTTATTGCTGGTGCTGACAGGTTTTGTAATCAACAGCCTGTTTACAGCGGGAATGAATGCGGTACTGATTTTATTTCCGGATGCTTATGTAGGAGCCGGAAACTTTCTGGCAGGAACTCTTTCCGGGGTAACCACTTCTATGCTGATTTATCCTTCTTTTGGCATACTGGGAGGAATTTTGCTTTCCTTCTGCTGCGCAAAAGGACTAAATCATCTGGGACTTGGTGCAGAGCGTGCCGGTGCTTTAGGAATGAACGTGCCTGTTATAAGATTTCTGGTTATTGCCATCGCAGCAGCTTTGGCCGGTGCAGCAGTCAGCTTTGCTGGTCTTATTGGTTTTGTCGGTCTTATAATTCCTCATGGAGTGAAACTTTTAATTGGTACGGATAACCGTTTCGTATTGCCCGGCAGTGCGCTTCTTGGAGGAATGTTTGTTATATTGTGTGATCTTCTTGCACGAACTTTATTTGTTCCATATGAACTTCCGGTAGGAATCATTCTGTCATTCATGGGCTGTCCGTTTTTTCTCTATCTGATCCTGAAAAACAGAAACAGGAGGGATATGGAATGCTGAAAATGGAGGGGGTTTCCTATTCCTATCATAAAAACAGACCAATTATCGCAAATCTGGATTTAGATATACAGGTGGGGAAGATAACCACTATTGCCGGACCAAACGGATGCGGAAAGAGCACGGTCTTAAAGCTGGCATCCCGTCTGCTGAGGCCTCAGACTGGCAAAATCCTTATTAGTGAAAAAAATCTCTCTCATTTGAGTAAGAGAGCGGTGGCGAGAGAAGTATCCATGCTCTTTCAGAACAGCCAGATTCCGGATATGAGCGCTTTACATGCAGTGACGGCTGCAAGATATCCCTACCGGTCTTTTTTTACCGGATACACAAAAGCGGAGGAAGAGATGAGCGAATATGCCATGGAGCTGACTGGATGCAAAGAGTTACGGTGTAAACACATGGATGAGCTTTCGGGCGGCGAGCGGCAGAGAGTATTTCTTGCAATGATTTACAATCAGGATACTCCTCTGATTCTACTTGATGAACCGACTACCTATCTGGATATTCATGTAACCTACGAAATGATGGAACTGATTCGGAACCTGAATAAAAAGCAGAAAAAAACTGTGGTGATGGTACTTCATGATTTAAATCTGGCTCTTCAATATTCGGACTCCCTTGTTCTTATGAATCATGGCAGCATTTTTAACATCCATACGACAGGTGATAACCGTATTCTGGAAAGCATCAGAACCCTTTTCGGTGTGGAAGTCCGCAGTTTTACAGACAACCGGAATTCGTATTACTGCTTTGCCCAATCTACAGATACTGATACAATTATTTAGTTGATAAAAGCAAATATAATACTTGACAAAAGCAACTAATATGGTAAGATATAATTATCATTTTACAGCAGGAGGCAAAGCCATGCAGAGTTACTTGAAGAAATATGTAGGAATTATCCGTAGTTTTAACCGATATTACACAAATGTTCTCGGATTGCTTAACCAGCATTTTCTTGACAGTCCGTATTCTCTTTCCGAAGTGCGGATCCTGCACGAAATAGAAAAAACGGAACAATGTACCGCCAGTATGCTGGCAGACACTCTTTCCATGGATGTGGGGTACTTAAGCCGGATATTAAAAAAGTTTCAAAAATCCGGATTGATTGAGAAAAAACAGTCTGTAGAAGATAAACGCTCTCAATACCTTACTGTCACGCCATTAGGGAAGGAAAAACAGGACCAGTTTAATGACCGTTCCGACCATCAGATTGAAAAGCTGGTGGAGGCTCTCCCTGAGGAGGAGATTAAGATGCTGGCCAGGAACATGACTTCCATTGAAACCATATTGACCAAAGGGAAAAATATCAGACGGGGTGATATTATCATACGTGACGATGTAAGACCTGGAGATGCAGGCTATCTCACCTATTTACATGGCTGGATTTATAAAAAAGAATATGATTATTCAGTGGCATTTGAGGGATATGTGGCAGAATCCTTTTATCAGTTCCTGATTGAGTATAATCCGGAGAAAGACAGACTCTGGTGCGCAGAGCATGAGGGAGAGATCGTGGGCTGTATCGGTATTGTCGGTCATGGAGAGAGGGCACAGCTGCGGTGGTTTCTGCTGCATCCCAACTACCGGGGAATTGGACTTGGAAAAGATCTTTTTGAACAGGCCATGTCTTTTGCCAGGGAGAAAGGCTTTAAAAAGGTATACTTAGAGACCACCAATGATTTAACAAGGGCAATTGGGATTTATACGAAGGCGGGGTTTGTAAAGACAGCCCAAAAAGAGAACCGCGCATGGAGAGACGATTTAATTGGGCTGGAATATGAAATGGATATTTAATAAAGCAGAGCTACAGAAAACAGGATGTTTTCTGCAGCTCTTTTTTCTGATTAAACAGATAGAAAAAAGCAGGATAAGTCAGTATTCAACTGAAACAGATATTGAAATATATAGTTCTTTTAAAGTATAAATTAGTCAGGTTATGAAAGCAGAAAATCTAAAATCTGTCTAACTGAATAATTAGAAAGGGAAGTGAAAGGAATGATGAAAGAACAGGAAAGTTTATGGATCAGCCAGGCAATCATCCAGGTTATGGAGAAAATGGAGTGGGTCAGTGAGAAGTCAAAAAATAAAATTCCCTATACAACCATAAACGGTGTGCATGACGATCGGAGCCAAAGAGATGATTATGCAGATGATGATGGAATTAATTGGTGGTGTAATGGGTTCTGGGGTGGGATGATGTGGCAGATGTACCATAAAACAGGGGAAGGACGGTATATGGAAATCGCCCGCATTTCCGAGGAAAAACTGGATCAGTGCTTTGAAGATTATTATGGACTCCATCATGACGTTGGCTTTATGTATCTTCCTACTGCAGTGGCGGATTATCGCCTGACGGGTAATCCGGATTCCAGAAAAAGAGGGCTTCATGCGGCAAATCTGCTGGCAGGAAGGTTTAATCCTGCGGGCCGCTTTATCCGGGCCTGGAATGATATACCCGGAAGCAGGGATGATACAAGAGGCTGGGCGATTATTGACTGCCTTTTTAACATACCGCTTCTTTACTGGGCAAGTGAAGAGACGGATGATCCAAGATTTAAACAGATTGCTATGCTTCATGCGGATACGGTTATGCGGCATTTTATAAGGCCTGACGGGTCCGTTTGTCATATTGTGGAATTTGATCCTTTTACCGGAGAGCGGATCAGGGATTATGGCGGACAGGGCTATGAGGCAGGCTCTTCCTGGACCAGAGGTCAGGCCTGGGGGCTATATGGTTTTCTCATGAGTTACCGGCACACTGGGAAACCGGAGTATCTGGATACAGCAAAAAGGATTGCTCATTATTTTATGGCGGCTGTTCCTGATGACGCAATTGTGCCGGTGGATTTTCGCCAGCCAGAAAAACCGGCATGGTGTGATGATACAGCAGCGGCGATTGCGGCCTGCGGTTTGATAGAAATTGCCAGGCAGATGGGAGAGGCGGAGAAGGAAATGTACTTAAAGGCTGCCAGGAAGCTGTTATTTGCATTGTATGAAAATCATTGTGATTTCTCCAGGAAAAATGACTGCATTCTTCAAAAATGCACCGGCGCCTATCATAATGAAAATCATGAATTTCCGATTATTTATGGTGATTATTTCTTTATAGAAGCTTTATTAAAACTGGAAGATCAGGACTTTTTCCTATGGTGATGTATTTCTGTAATGTGAGCGGTACTGGCTGGGAGTCATGCTTTTGTATTTTTTAAACTGCCGCATGAAATGAAATTCATTGTCATATCCGCAGAATCCAGCCAGCGACTGAATGGACATTTCTGTTGTGCGAAGATAAAAGCATGCATTTTTTAAACGGGCAGAAATAACATCCTGCATACATGTAGTTTGGAAAAGCTCTTTATAAAGATGCTGAAAGTAAGATGGACTCATATGAACTGATTGTGCCATGGTTTCAACGGTCCACTTTCTATGGGGGGCATTTAAAATGGATACGCGGAGATCGTTCATCAAACCGAAATACTTATGTGATGCTGCTTTGTCTGGATTTTCCAGGATCTGGGAAGCAAGTGTGCAAAGCAGCGATCTCATAAGTGTATCAAGGATCTGATTTTTATAAGTATGAGAGGAGTGCTTCTCCATGACGATAAGCCGGCTGTAGTCTGACAGCTGTCCTGCATCAGAAAGATGGATGGGGGTCTGTAAAGGGATATTCAATTCATGTAAAAATGGGAGGTCTTTTTCTTCAACATCAAAATGGATCCAGTCATCATTATAATCCGAAGAATGGCAGCCGTAATGAACATAGGAGTTCTTGTCATAAAGTATAACCGTATTAGCAGAAATGTCCGTGTAAGTCTGACTGTATTCAAAGAAAGCACTGGATTTAATCACCAGCAGGGTATAATCGGAAGATCCTTCCGGACGCAGCATGTCAAAAGGTTTTTGGTGTCTGGATTCATAACCGCAATTCAGAATAGAAATCATGTACAGGCTCCTTTGTATGAAATAATTTTATTATACTCCCTTTTTTCAGGGGTTGGAAGCAGGAACAAAAAATTGATCAAAAGAAGAAAGGAGTATGTGGCTGGGATGTTTTATGCGGCCACGTAAAAAAGGATGGAACAGATTGCAAACGGAATCTGGAAACTGGTACTGGGAGAACCGGAGGATAAGACGCCGGTATCATTTCAAACAGTTCCAATGAAGAAAGAGTCGCTTAAGAATCTCCCGCTCCGTAATGTGGAGCCATTCATTTGCAGCAAAATTGATTTTCAGATAACTCAAAGGGGAACTGCAGTAACGCTCCCCATGGAAACTGAGGAAGATATCTATGGCTTTGGTCTTCAGCTAAAGAGCATGAATCATGCAGGAAGAAAACGAAAGATACGGGTTAATTCCGATCCGCCTGGAGATACAGGGGAAAGCCATGCGCCGGCCCCGTTTTATATTTCCTCATCCGGGTATGGCCTGTTTGCCGATACATTCCGCTATGCAGATTTTTATATGGGGACGAACTCTGCTAAGGGTGCCTCAGCTAATAAAACGGAAGTAAATCAAAAGCATGAAGAATTTTCAGAATCAGCACTTTATTCTTTAAAGCGGATAAAAGAAACACGTACCATTCGGATTGATATTCCGCATGTGAAAGGAATCACTCTGTATATTTTTGCCGGAGATCTTCTGGAGACTGTGCAGCGCTACAATCTTTTTTCCGGAGGAGGCTGCCTTCCGCCCTTGTGGGGGCTTGGGGTATGGTACCGTGCCTATGGAGGAAGTGATCAGGAGAAAATTCTGGAAATAGCCAATGAGCTTCGCAATGAGAACATACCTGTGGATGTACTGGGACTGGAACCGGGCTGGCAGTCCCACAGCTATTCCTGTACCTATTCCTGGTCATCGTTGTTTCCCAATCCTGATGTCATGATCAGTCAGCTGAAAAATACTGGATATAAGGTAAACTGCTGGGAACATGCCTTTGTATATCCGGCAGCAGAAATTTATGAGGAGCTTTTGCCATTAAGCGGTGATTACGAGGTATGGAATGGTCTGGTTCCGGATTTTTCCATGGAACAGACCCGTAAAGTTTTCGGCAGCTACCATGAGCGGGAGCTGATTGAGAAAGGAATCATGGGATTTAAACTTGATGAATGTGATAATTCTGATTATAATCCATCAAACTGGTCTTTTCCCGATGGCACCTGTTTCCCTTCAGGAATGGATGGGGAACAGATGCACAATGGAATTGGATTTCTTTATCAGGCTATGATTCTGGAACTGTTTCAGAAAAGGAATTTACGGACACTTTCCCAGACCAGATCTTCGGGAGCCTTAAGTGCCCCTCTTCCATTTGTTCTATACTCAGATCTTTATAATCATAAAGAGTTTATCAGAGGAATGGTGACATCCGGATTTTCGGGCATGCTCTGGTCTCCGGAGGTGCGAAGCTGTGAAAATCCCAGGGACCTTTTAAGGAGAGTGGAAACCGTGGTGTTTTCTGCTCAGGCACTTTTAAACTGCTGGCGGATTCCAAGTCCTCCATGGAAACAGGTGGATGTGGAGAAAAACTTAAATGGGGAAAAAATGGAGGGTTCTGAATTCTATACGGAGGTGTGTGTCAGGTATTTAAACCTGCGAATGAGTCTGCTTCCTTATCTGTACAGTGCATTTGTATTATACCAGAGAGAAGGGATTCCTCCGGTACGGGCTGTTGTTCTGGATTATCCATTGGATTCCCGTGCAGCGGTGCTTGATGACCAGTATCTGTTTGGTGAAGGTCTGATGGTATGCCCGCTTACGTTAGAGGATGAAACCAGCCGTAAGGTTTATTTGCCAGAAGGGAAATGGTATGATTTCTTTTCGGGAGAGATTTTTGAGGGGGGAATGGAATATCAAAGGAAAGCGGATTATGATCAGATTCCGGTTTTTGTAAAAGCCGGATCTTTAATTCCGCTGGCCGAACCTGTGGAGTGCGTGAAAGCGGATACCGTATTTAAAATCCATGTACGCACTTATGGAACCAGTGCGGCTTCATTTACGCTCTATGAAGGCGATTTTTTGACATTTACAGACGAACCAGACAGAAATTATGTGATCATCAGGAGCGATGAGAATGGAAGCTTGTCATGGAAACGAAATGGAAAAGGAAGTATTCGGTATGAATTTCAAGAAGGAGGAATCATATGAAAGTGAAGAATCCGATTCTCAGAGGATTTCACCCGGATCCTTCAATTATCCGGGTAAATGATGATTATTATATTGCAACTTCAACGTTTGAATGGTGGCCGGGTGTACGCCTTCACCATTCAAAGGATTTAATCCACTGGGAACTGATGCCCTATCCCCTGTCTGATCCGGACAGGCTGGATTTAAGAGGCGTGGGTCCTTCCCAGGGAATCTGGGCTCCCTGCCTTACCTGTGACAAAGGTATTTTTTATCTGGCTTATACGGTGGTAACTGCGTTTTACTGCAATATGTATGATACTGCCAATTTTCTGGTGACAGCACAAGACATCTGCGGACCCTGGTCAGAGCCGGTTCCATTAAACAATTTCGGATTCGATCCCTCCCTGTTTCATGATGATGACGGCAGAAAATATATGGTAAGTATGGTAACAGATCACCGGATACCAAAAAAATATAAGGGCAGGCTTGTTTTACAGGAATATGATCCCATAAAAAAGAAAATGTCAGGTGAAGTAAGAGAAATTTATCAGGCAGAAACCATATTTCTGGAAGGTCCCCACCTGTTGAAACACAATGGCTGGTATTATCTGTTCAGTGCGGATACCGGGACAGGGGAAGGGCACGGCCAGTCTATACTAAGGTCCCGGTCAGTCTGGGGTCCTTATGAGATGTATCACTGCCCTTATGGAGAAAGAGACTCTGATACTGAGGCATATTCGATTCTGTCAGCCCGCCATAATCCTGATTTTCCACTTCAGAAATGCGGTCATTGCGATCTGGTGGAGACAGAACAAGGAGATTGGTATGCGGTTCATCTTTGCGGCAGGGCATTAAAGAACCGAAACGCTCCTGATGCCCTGCGTTTTCCGGGAGACAGAAGATATCCTCTGGGCAGAGAGACCGCCATTCAAAAAATGGAATGGACCAAGGACGACTGGCTGGTTCTGGCCAATAAAACGATTCTTCCGGATGAAGAACTGGAAATAGAAGGAGCGGTATCATGGAATTATCCGGAAGGTCTGGTTCGGGATGAGTTTAACAGCCCGGTACTGGATTTAGAGTACCAGTCCTTGCGGGTTCCAATGGATGAAACCCATATCACTCTTACTGAGCGTCCTGGTTTCCTGCGCATGTATGGAAGGGAGGGATTGGCCTCCCGTTATCATCAGACTCTGATTGCCAGACGTTTGACTGAGTTTGATATTGAAGTATCAACTGCCCTGGAATTTGAACCTGACGGATTTAAGCAGATGGCAGGCCTGATTCTTTTGTATGACGATCAAAATTACTTTTATTTACATATAACCTTTGATGAAGATTTGGGAAAATGCATCAGTATTTTAACAGCAGAAAATAAAGATTACCGGTATCCGGTTGGATTTTTGCCGGTTGAAAAAAACAAGGTTATTTATTTAAAAGCAGAAATTCATAAAGACAGGCTTCAGTTCTACTGGGGATATAAAGAAGATGGGTGGTCTGCCATCGGACCTGTTTTTGACAGTTCCATTCTATCGGATGAAGCGTGTATGGAAGGATGGTTTACGGGAGCCATGGCTGGAATTTGCTGTCAGGATTTAACAGGTTTTCGAAAGTACGCAGATTTTGACTGGTTTGAATATAAAATCTGCAAGGATCTTTAAAAACCTCACTAACATCTTAAAAAATCATATTTTTCCATTGGCCTGATCCTGATATAGTAGGAGTGTAAGAAACAGGAATGGAAAATAAGGAGGAGTAAGCTATGAGAAAAAAATTGATTGCATCCCTGCTAAGTTCTTGTATGGTGGTGACTATGTTAGCTGGATGCAGCGGAAATGCTGCTTCCGATACAACGAAAGCCAATACCAGGGCCAATCAGAGCGAAGCTGTAACTGAGGCGGTTTCTTCGGCTGCAGAAGAGAAGAAATCAATTGTAACGGCACCAACTGAGCTGACATTTATTTTTGCAGACGGAGATGAGGGTGCGAAGGCGTCAATGAATGAGACGGTAAACCGGTTTAATAAAGCCTATCCGGATATCACTGTAAAAATTCAACCCGGAAACGGAGGCGCGTACAGTGAATTTTTAAAGACAAAAGAAAGTGTAGGGGAATTTCCGGATGTAATGGAGATGAGAGATACGCCTGTCTATGTGCGTGCCGGGATGCTGGAGCCTCTTCCCGATGATATCGTATCTTTGTTTAACAGCACGGTTCCTTTTGACGGCAAGACTTATACAGCCCCAATTGCAGGTGAAAATACCCAGGGAATTATCTATAATAAAAAGTATTTTGATGAAAACGGTTTTACGGAACCCGCAACTTATGAAGAGTTTCTGGAACTCTGCCAGAAAATCAAAGATAAGGGAGATATGTCCCCTCTTGTGATCGGAGGCCAGGATATCTGGCATATCGGTTTCTGGTTCTATAAAGCATATAATGATCAGGTATTAAGCCAGGATCCGGATTTTATTAAGCATTGCTATGAAGGTACTAAGAATTTTTCAGATCCTTCCATTGCTGCCTCATTTGAAGAACTCAAGAAAATTTTTCAGTATGGACAGGAAGGCTGGGTATCTACTCCGGACGCACAGATTACAACATTTCTGGTAAGTAATATGTCTGCCATGATGTATTCCGGAACTCATATGTTTTCTCAGATTAAGGCCGCTGATCCAAACTTTTTAGTGGGCTGGTTTCCGGTTCCAAGTCCTGATGGGAAGACCCGTCTGGTAGGCGGAGGCGGAGCAGGCGGACTTGCAATTTCTGCAGAGGCAGCAAAGGATCCCAATAAAAAAGCAGCTGCAGAAGAATTTATCCGTTTCTTCTTCCAACCGGAAAATTATAAGGTTTACTGTGATAAATTAAATGCGATTCCGTCAACAAAAGTGTTACCGGACTTAGATGCGGATCCTGTTATGATGGAAGTCATTGAGGCAACTGGTAAAGCGGATGATTTAAGTGTCATGTGGAATGGCCGCATCGGCGATAATGAACTTCCGCCTGATTTCAGAAATTTTATGTACAAAACAACCATCGAAGTGATTCAGGGCCAGCGAGACATTCCTTCTGCATGTGAAGAGCTGAATAAAACCTGGCAGGTGTCTATGCAGAGTTTTAATCCTGTAAAAAATTCGAAGTAATCACTATGAATCGGGCTGTTTCAAAAACGTAAATGTTTTTGGAACAGCCCTTTATAAAAAACATGATTTTGGGAAAGGAGATGAAATGAAGATGAAAAAAAATAAAAAATCAGGGATTGATCTTGTGACGGTGAGCTTTATTGCTCCTGCATTCATTTTTTTTACTCTGTTTATTATTGTACCGACCATTGCCAGTGTTTATTATAGTTTTACTTCATGGGATGGTTTAAACTCCGTTGTTCCATTTGTGGGAATATCTAATTACAAAGAAATTTTTACGAGTGCCCGTTTTGGAAACGCGTTAAAAAATACTATTATACTGACTGCCTTTATTTCAGTCCTTGAAAATGCCATGGCACTTATCCTGGCATTGATTGTGGACCATGTCAGATGGGGAAAAAATTTTTTCAGAAGTGCCTTTTATATTCCAGTGCTAATCAGTGGTATTGTTTCCGGTTTTATATGGAAGATTATGTATAATTATAATTTCGGAGCGGTCAATACCATATTAAAGGAAACCGGACTGGGGCATTTAACCAAAGACTGGCTGGGCAGTCCCAGTCTGGCATTGGTCATGGTAGGTGTAGTGCTGGTGTGGAAAGGGGCGGGGTATTATATGATTATCTATCTTGCCTCTCTGCAAAGTGTACCCACCGATGTGGTGGAGGCAGCTTCCATTGACGGAGCATCCCCGATCCAGCGTTTTCGAGCCATTACCCTTCCATTAATATCCGGGGCATTTACCATCAATTTTACTCTTTCCCTTATTAATGGCTTAAAGGTATTTGATCAGATCTCTGTAATGACAGACGGCGGTCCTGGTTTTACGACGGAGACAATTGTTTATCTTCTATATAAAGTTGGCTTTAATGAAGGCAGGCAGGGCTTTGGAACTGCGGTGGGTATTGTACTGTTGTTCCTGATTCTGATTTTAAATGGAATTCAGCAGTCAATTCTTAAAAAGAGGGAGGTGCAGCTGTAATGAGAGAAGCAAATATTCTGACAGTCAGAAAAAAGCTTAAACCGGCTCCTTTTATACTGCTGGCACTTACTGTGTTTTTAACCGCGGTTTTCCTTGCTCCTGTATTCTTTGCGGTCATTTCAGCATTTAAGAGCAACGGGGAAATCTTAAAAAATCCCATGTCTCTTCCGACCTCAATCTATTTAAAAAACTTTCAGGATCTTTTTGCTCAATCCGATTTTGTGACGGCAATTAAGCACAGTGTATTTTTGACAGTTGTATCAGAAATTTTAATTGTCTGTATTGTTCCCCTGGCAGCCTATGCAATGGAACGAAGGCAGACCAGAGTAACTAAGATCATTTATACCTATTTTCTTGCAGGGATGATGATACCCTTTCATCTTTATATGTTCCCTCTTTTTAAGGAGATGAAGCTGTTCGGTATATTCGGGACCCTGGCAGGCCCTGTTACCTGCTATATATCAGGGTCTGTTGCATTCGGCAGCCTTCTGTACTGCAGCTTTTTAAAAGGAGTTCCCTTAGAGATTGAAGAAGCGGCTGAAATTGACGGATGCAATCCCTTTCAGACCTTCTGGCAGGTTACCTTTCCTCTCCTTGGTCCCTGTACCGCGTCGATGGTCGTATTAAACGGTCTGGGAATCTGGAACGATTTTCTGATGCCTTATCTTGCACTTCCATCAGACCGGGCGAAGACGATTACCGTTGAAGTTTATTCCTTTGTGGGACAGTATTCAGCAAGATGGGACATTGTTTTTGCGGGAACAGTCTGCTCCATTGTCCCTGCACTTATTATATTTATACTTTTACAGAAATACTTTGTAAAAGGGATCACTGCAGGAGCTGCAAAGGGCTGATTGGTTTGTAAAATAAAAATTTCTGTGATAGACTGATAGCAGTATAACCAGCAGATCGAAGGTATGGGAATCCATGCCTTCGATTTTGATACTTGTACAGAATCAGAGGTGGGATAATGAAACGATTGGGTAAAAAACTGAATTTGTATCAGAAATTCAGCCTGGTAATTTTTCTGCTGGGACTGTTTCCTCTGCTTATTTTATCCACTGCCATGATGAACCGCATGTTCCGGGAATATGGGGAATCTCTACGAAATAATTATGAACAGGCTGCGGCTTATGTGAATGATTCCATAGGGGATATGTTTGATACTTATAACGGAATTGCGAAAATGCCATATTATTATAATTATTCCAGCGAAGGGCAGTTTGAATTCAATTATATGTCTTTTGACAATCTGCGTCAGATTATTTACGGAATAGGAGTAGAACCTGAAAAGGTGGAAGAGATCAGAAGAAATAATATGAGAATTTTTTTAAGCAATGTTCAGGCAGTGGATAACTCCATTACCGGGACTCATTTCATTGCCAGAGATTTAACCGGCAACATTCTTCCTTTTCACAAATCAAGAACCGGGCTGCAAAACCCAAAAGATGAGACTGTCTTTAATAAAAGAATGGGATTTGATACCCTGGATAAAAACAGCAAAAAATTTAAGCTCATTCCCACACACAGAAATGATTATTTTCCCATGCATAATGAATTGGTGTTTACAGTGGCCAGAAATTATTTTGACTTAACTGGAATGGTGGGAGATTACAACTATGTAGGAACACTGTTTCTTGATGTGGATGTTTCAAGGCTTGAGGAAGCGTTTCGCAATATCAGCTTAAATCCGGAAGACCGTGTGTATGTATGCGACAAGGATTATAACTGCTATTATAGCAGCGACAGAGATTTGATTGGTATGAATCTTTCCAGTGACAGCAGTATTTTCAAAGAAACGGATAAAGAATTTGTTATAGAAACAGATTATAATTCCTATGGAGTTAATGTAATTATTACTATGAACACAGATACGGTATACCAGAAACTGAGACAGATGCAGCATATGATGTATCTCTTTCTGGGAATTACTTTTGCAGCTCTGCTGTCGGGATCTATCTGGTTTTCTAAAAGACTGACAAAACCCATCTATCATATGATGGACCGGATGTCAGAGATTGAAACAGGTAACTTCAAAGTGGAACTCCCGGTTACTTCCGGAGATGAGATCGGTATCTTATCCCGCCGTTTTAATCAGATGTCTAAAGAACTGGAAAATTACATCAACCAGTCCTATGTTGCGCATATGAAGCAGGCAGAAGCGGAGATGACTGCTTTGAAATCTCAGATTTACCCTCATTTTCTTTACAATACCCTGGAGGTTATCCGTATGACAGCTTTGGAAAAAGACGATTATGTAGTTTCTGAGATGATCGAGGCGCTGTCAACACAGATCCGGTATATGATCGGTCCTATGCAGGATATGGTTTCACTGGAACAGGAGGTGGACATTATCCGCAAATACGTCTATCTTTTAAACTGCAGGATTATAGGAAAGGTAAAGCTGGCGGTAGATTTAAGCGGATTTGGAAAACAGAGAGTCCCTAAACTGATTTTACAGCCGATTGTGGAAAATGCATTTGTTCATGGAATTAAACCCAGAGACGGAAGCGGTAATGTTCTAATCAGTGCGGAGCAAAACGACCACCGCCTTGAAATATCCGTAATGGATAACGGAGTGGGGATGGATGAAGCTGCACTTATGAGGCTTCGTGAGCTTCTGGCCGGGAATGAGCCGGGGATTAAAAATGAGCATAACTGGCAAAGCATTGGTTTAAAGAATGTACATGACCGGATCCGGTATCTCTTTGGAGAAGGGTATGGAATTGAGGTGACCAGCACGCCGTCAGTTGGGACTATGGTAAGAATCATAATGCCATGGAAGAAAGGGGATGAAGAAGATGTTTCGAATGATTCTGGCAGATGACGAACCTGTAATCACAAAGGGAATTAAAAAGCTGGTAGACTGGAAAGGGCTTGGTATTGAGATAATGGGAGAGTATGAGGATGGAAAATCAGCCCTTGACGGAATTGTAAGAGAGCAGCCTGATCTGGCACTTCTTGATATTCACATGCCTAAAAAAAACGGAATAGATATTTTAAAAGAAGTAAAGCAGCTTGGAATAAATACCAGAATCATATTCATCAGCGGCTTCCAGGACTTCCAATATGCCAAGGACGCACTTACCTTTGGAGCGGTTGATTATCTCTTAAAGCCGATAATAAAGGATGAACTGGTAAACACAGTTGAAAAATGCCTGGTCAGTTTAAAACAAAATTTACGTTTGCCGGAGCAGGGGGAAAAAGAAGAAATGCAGATCAAATTTTCTTCTGCTTATTATAAAAAATTGCTGGAAGTGGAGGACTGCACTTATCTACCAGTTGTGGCAGAAATTATTTATGAGAAGGCTGTAAGTGTTCAGGAAAAGAAACTGATCCGGTTTTCTATCATTAGTTTTCTGGAGGATTTACTGGAGGAGAAAAATCAGGGAATTGTATTTGTTAAGAACCAGAACATCGTAATTGTTTTAAAGAATCCCGAACGTTGTAAGACAGAAGAGCTTTTATGGGAGATTATGGAAGAGGCAAAGCGGGTGATGACGTGCAGACTGGCATTTATAGAGGGTGAACCGGTAGATTCTATGGGAGATATTCCGGCTGCTTATGCACGTTGTCTTTCCATGGAGGGGTATTTCTATTTTGCCCGTCAGTTTCAGTTTCCGGTCTTTCGGTTGGGGATAGCTGTTTTTAAAAAGAAAGTATCCTTAGATGAGATCAGGGAGGGGAGAGAACAGCTTCTGGATACAATGATTGCACAGGACGAAAAGGGATTTTTAAAGGCGTGTGAGAATTTAAAGCGACTGGTTAGTATTGCATCGGATGGAAGAAAAGAGGATGCCTGTTTTCATTATGCCAGCACCATCCGTATTCTGGATGAACGGTTTGAAACCCTTGGCATTAAGGAACCTGGCCTGGAATTTAAAGAGATTCTGGCCCGGTCCAGAAAAACTGGCAGTTATGAGGAATTGACAGAGCAATTTTATCTTTATTTCTGCCAGTATAAAAACAAAATCAGAGATGCGGTGGCAAGGGGTGATAAAAAGGATATTATACGTGCCAGGGAATATATAGAGAAGCATTACATGGAAAATCTGACTCTTGAAGTTATGGCAGGTGAAATTCATATGAATTCGTATTATTTCAGCAGCTTTTTTAAAAAAAATTCTGGTGAAAATTTTAAAGATTATTTAAATAAAGTCCGGCTGAAGCACGGAGTATCCCTTTTGGTTTCCACTGACAAAAAGACGGCAGATATTGCTCAGGAAGTAGGGTTTCGTGATTACCGTTCCTTTACAGAGCTATTTCATCGTTTTTATGGGGAGACTCCTGCAGCATACCGGAAAAGGATCAGAGAGTAAACCAGGCTTATTTTGATACAGGAAACCTCGTTTCTCCAAAATATAATGATATGATAAAATCATACGTTAGATTTTGGCAAAGTGCAAGTTTCTTCCGTGAATTTATCAGTATAAACCTGAAATTTTAATAATACAATGTTATAAATGCAATGAAGAAGAGGTACTACAGAATGAATTATGATGGGATAATAATTGGCATAGGGACGTTTCTTATTATTGGACTGCTGCATCCGGTTGTGATTAAGGCAGAGTATTATTTTACTGCTAAAATATGGCCGCTGTTTCTGATATTTGGACTTCTGTGTCTGGCAATCTCTCTTGTGTCACCTTCTCCAACAGAACGGTCACTGTCTGCAGTGCTTGGATGTTCACTTTTATGGAGTATAAAAGAGATCTCTGAGCAGAAGAAGCGGGTGGAAAAGGGCTGGTTTCCTAAAAATCCAAAAAGAAAAATGTTCAAAGCTCCGGAAATTAGCGGTAATAATAAATAGAAGGATTTGAATCACTTAAAAGCTAGATAGGTGAACTAATAAGAGAGCAATGAAACAGAGGAGTTTTCGTAAAAGCGGCAGAAGCCTGATTTATTTCAAGGTCAGGCTTCTGCTTTTTAACGTCTCTTTTTTCCGGTATGGATAAACTCCTTTACACCATAACAGTCTCTGTACTGCTTTAACGTCATGCCTGTCACTTCCTTAAACTGCTTTCCCAAGTGACTTTGAGAAGAAAAACCCAGGTAGGCCGATATTTCGATATAATGATATTTGGAATAAATTAAAAGATTTTCAGCCAGCTTTATTTTTTCATTTCTGATGTAGTCTGT
The DNA here is from genome assembly GCF_049890855.1 of Lacrimispora sp. 38-1. Taxonomy (NCBI): domain Bacteria; kingdom Bacillati; phylum Bacillota; class Clostridia; order Lachnospirales; family Lachnospiraceae; genus Lacrimispora; species Lacrimispora sp. 38-1. The sequence continues at coordinate 256,663 of NZ_JBANEW010000073.1, forward strand.
AATAGAAATCCCTTCCCATTTTTTAAACAAATCAGAAAGATAGTTGGGGTTCATCTGAAGTTCCCGGGCCATATCCCCTATATTGATTTTCTCGTGAAGATGGGAAAAGATATAATCCTTGCATTCCTCAATGCGGGAATTTTTTTCTCTGCTTTGGCTCCCTTTTAGCTGTTCCTTTACTTCCTGTACCAGTCTGGCATACTCATATTCTGCGCTGTTTTTGATATAGGTGAGGGTGGCGATATCATTGGATTCTTCTATTTTCATAATAAATATGTCGCTGAGGGAGAATGAAATTTCCGGGTTAACGCCTCCCCGTATGGCAGCCCGGCTTGCCAGTGTAATAACGACGATACACACATTTTTAAAGCTTCGCAGCCGGTCTTTTGCCAATATGCCCAGCTGCCCCGTATAATCCTCCGCCCAGCTTTGCTCCAGCTGTCGGATATCCCCGTTTTCAATGCTGGAGAATTCCCGTACCTCCTGGTCATAGGGGTTGTGCTTTTTTCTGTTTTCATGGTTTTCAAAGATAAGTTCTGAGAAATTCTTCTGTATCTGTTCCTGAGCTAAGGAATCCACGCAGTTTTGCTTAATGATATCACCGGCCGTGAGCATTTCTTCATGAAACAGGTTATAGATGAGGAGGATATCACGAAGAAAATCATCAAAATCGCAGATACTGAGACCCTCCATCCAATTGTAGTCAACATCAATATCATTAATCATATGATTGATCTTTACCTGTGAATGAAACCCCACAGGACCAATCACGTAAATAATGTCTTCAGCAGGAACTGCTGCGTATATGATATTCCCATTAACAGTAGTAAGGGATGGAACCGAACCCCCAGGAATCTCAAGTACGGCGTCTCTGACTTCTTCACTGGAAAAAGGAAGATCAAAAAAGTCTTTGCGTGCGCAAAAAGACTCCACCAATTTTTTATCCCTGGCATAGGATTTTACAAAAGTATGAAGATCGTAGGAAATATGTTTCATGAAATAATTCGTAATCATACAAATTCCTCCATCTGAGAAACGTGATAAAAAACTGTATATATTGATATAAGAACAGTATAACTTAATTTAAAATGAATTCAACTGAAAAATGATAAAAAAGGAGATTTATGATGAAAGTAAATGGCGTAAACCTGGGAAACTGGCTGGTGCTGGAAAAATGGATGAGCCCCGGATTGTTTGAAGGAACGGATGCAGAGGATGAATACTGGCTCCCACGCAGTCTAACAAAAGAAGTCTATGAAGCCAGAATTAAAATACATCGCAGTGAGTATATTTCCGAACGGGATTTTGTAACCATTAAATCCTGGGGCATGGATACTGTCCGTATTCCGGTTCCGTATTTTATCTTTGGTGACAGAGAGCCGTTTCTGGGTTGTATAAATGAACTTGACAAGGCATTTCACTGGGCTGAAAAATATGGTCTTCAGATTCTTATTGATTTACATACTGCGCCGGAAGGCCAGAACGGATTCGATAACGGAGGAATCAGCGGTGTATGCAAATGGGCGCAGTATCCACAGGAGGTGGAGTTCGTACTGACTGTTCTGGAACGTCTGGCGAAACGATACGGAACAAGAAGAGGGCTGTGGGGAATTGAGGTTCTTAATGAGCCGGCTACGGAAGCAATCTGGGAGTTAATGAACGTGCAGAAGAGATATCCTCCGAAAGATGAGGCAATGGGCAGCGGCAGCTGCGGAATTCCGTTTCCGTTTATCAGACAGTTTTACCGGGAGGCATATAAAAGAATCAGAGCCTGTATGCCGGAAGAAAAGTATGTGGTTTTCCACGATGCATTTGACTTATCAGGCTGGAAAGAATTCTTCGAAAAAGAAAAGTTTCAAAACATTGTTTTGGATACCCACCAGTATCTGATGATGGCAGAAATGATGGGGTGCGGTCAGAACTTAAATGAATACTTAGATTACATTCAGACCCATTTTGCAAAAGAGATAGAGGAAGCACAGGCATATGTCCCTGTGGTGTGCGGCGAATGGTGTCTCTTTAATTCCCTGGCTTGCGGCTGGGATACAAAAGGGGGGCAAACGGTACTAAACGGTTTAGACGGTTCTGTTAAGGAATTGAAATCTGCAGAAGAGAAAAAAGATATATATCAGGCCGTGGCTAAGGCTCAGCTGGATGCCTGGTATAAGGGATCAGGCCATTTTTACTGGAGCTATAAGCTATTAACGGATACAGTCAATACCAGCGGCTGGAGCGGCTGGGACAGCTGGGATTTGGGAAGATGTGTGGATTTTGGCTGGTTTCCTGTAGAAAAGTAAAATATAATTCAGAAAAGAGGAGAAGATATGAAACAGACAAATGGGAATGGAAGGCTTTCTTTCGTTGAGCGTTTTGGATACGGTATGGGCGATTACGCAGGAAATCTGGTATATTCTGCAATCAGCGCATTTTTGCTGGTTTACTATACCAATGTTGTAGGGGCAAGTCCGGCTGCGGCAGCAGGAATTATTGCTGTATCCAAGTTTTTTGATGGAATTTCAGATCTGGTTATGGGATACATTGTAGACCATACCAGCAGCAAGTGGGGAAAGGCCCGTCCGTGGCTTGCCAGACTGTGCGTGCCTCTTGCAGTCTGCACAGTGCTGATGTTTACAGTGCCTCAAAGTATGGAGGGAAAGGCTCAGCTGGTATACATGTTCCTGACTTACAATCTGGTTTCCACCATTTTCTATACAGGAATTAACATCCCGTATGCGACCATGCACGGCCTGATGACGACCAATCAGTATGAAAGAGGACTTCTGGGAAATTTCCGAAATCTTCTGGCAACTGCGGGTACGATGACCATTAATACAGTTGTCTTAAAAATGACCGGATATTTTGGGGGAGGCGACAAGTACAGCCAGAGAGGCTGGACTATTACCATGATCATTCTGATGATCGTATTTATTATTATCAATCTCTTTACATTTGCAGTATGCAAAGAGCGTGTGGTGGATGAAAAATCAGAAGGAAATAAAGAACTTAAAGTATCCTTTGCTAAGGGCATAAGAGGATTATTGGTGAATAAATACTGGATTCTGCTTGTAATTGCAATCTTTTCCCTATATTTTATGATGTCCTGTTTCTTCGGATCTGCGGTCTACTTTGCACAGTACCGATTGGGAGATGCCAACTATTTCACCCCAGTTTCCAACTTCCTGTCCATTTCTCAGATCATAACCTTATTTATTACGCCATTTCTAATGAAGAAGTTTACAAAGAAGCAGCTGATGCTTACAGGTCTTACGGTTGCAACACTGGGATTTGCTCTTACCGGAGTGTCCTATAACCTTACCTTTATCAGTGCCATGTCAGTGATCAAAGGAATCGGTTTTGGTTTATCCGGAGCGTGTATGTTCGGGCTTTTACAGGATGCCATTACATACGGGGAATGGTATAACGGATATGGCACTGCAGGCATGGGAAATGCGGCATCTTCCTTCTGTATGAAAGTTGGTTCCGGAATCGGAACAGCAGCACTTGGCTGGATACTGGCAGCAGGCGGTTTCCATGCAGACAAGGCAGTACAGAGTGCCTCATCTTTGACGGCAATTGATTGGGCATTTATCTGGATTCCGGCTCTTACCATGGGAATTGGAGTTGTCTGTCTTTTATTATTTGATCTGGATAAAAAATATGATAAGATACTTTCAGATTTGTCAACAGGAAAACACAGATTGGAGAACTGATGAAAGATAACACTGGATATCAAAGAAAAAGTCTATTGTTTGGAACTGCGTATTATCCCGAATATATGCCTTATGACAGGGTGGAAACAGACTTGTCCATGATGTGTGAGGCAGGGATGAACGTGGTCCGGATTGCGGAATCCACATGGAGTACTCTGGAGCCTTCCGATGGAATTTATGATTTCAGCTTCATTGACCGGGTCCTTGAAGAGGCTGGGAAGAGGGGGATGGAGGTAATAATCGGTACGCCCACATACGCCATTCCCAGCTGGCTGGAAAAAAAAGATAAGAATATAATGGTAAAGACGAAAGCCGGGCAGGCTGTCTATGGACGAAGGCAGATCATGGATCTTATGAATCCTGCCTACCGCTTTTACGGAGAACGGGTGATCCGCAGACTGTTAGAACATACCGCGGGGCATCCATGCGTCACCGGCTTTCAGATCGACAACGAAACAAAGCATTACGGTACCTCTTCAGAGCTGGTGCAAAAGTTGTTTGTAGAATATCTGCAGCAGAAATTTGTAACAACTGACCGGTTAAATGAAACCTTCGGTCTTGCCTACTGGAGTAATTCCATTCATGACTGGAGTGATTTTCCCGATATGAATGGCTGTATCAATGCAGGTCTCTCCTGTGAGTTTGAACGTTTTCAGAGAAGCCTGGCAGCTGAATTTCTCTTATGGCAGTCAGAAATAGTAAGGGAATATAAAAGAGAAGATCAGTTCATTACCCACAATTTTGATTTCCAGTGGAAGAAATTCGGTGCAGATATTGCCCAGGATGGATATTCCTATGGCGTTCAGCCGGATATCGACCACTACGAAGCCGCAAAAGCAGTGACGATAGCAGGTACCGATATTTATCATCACACGCAGGATCAGCTTACCGGAGCGGAGATCGCTTTTTGCGGAGATTCCATACGCTCTTTAAAAGAAAGAAACTATCTGGTACTGGAATGTCAGGCCCAGGCATTTAAATACTGGACACCTTATCCCGGACAGTTAAAGCTCCATGCTTACAGCCATCTGGCAAGCGGAGCAGACGGAATCATGTATTGGAACTGGCATTCCATTCACAATGGATACGAAACCTACTGGAAAGGACTTCTAAGCCATGATCTGTCAGTGAATCCGGCATATGAAGAAGCCTGTCAGATCGGAGACCAGTGGCAAAAGACGGGTAAGAATCTTCTGAATCTGAGAAAAGACAATAAGATTGCGCTGGTAGTTGACAATCAGTCTCTTCATGCACTGGAGTGGTTCCCCATAGACCGGGATTTAAGCTATAATGACGTAGTGAGATGGATGTATGACAGTCTCTATGAGTTAAATATGGAATGTGATGTAGTGGATATTAATGGTCTGGATCCGTTTAAATACCAGATAATTGTGACGCCTGCCCTGTACAGCATTACGGAAGATAAATTAAAGCAGTTAAAAGCATTTGTTTCAAACGGAGGAGTTTTGGTAAGTACCTTTAAATCCTTTGTTTCCAATGAATATTTAAGTGTTTATCCGGACACACAGCCTCATCTGCTTCATGAATGCTTCAAAGTTCATTATAATCAGTTTACAGATCCGGGAACTGCAAAAATCAAGGGGCTGCCGGTCCGGTATTTTGCCGAACTGCTTATAGCAGACGGTGCCAGAGCGCTTGCGTCCTATGAGCATAAATACTGGGGAAACTATGCGGGAATTACCCGGGCGGATTATGAAAAAGGCAGCACTTATTACATTGGCTGCTATACAGATAAGAAGATCGTGAAAGAGATTTTAACAATGGCTGCAAAGGATGCAGGTCTTACCGGCTGCATACCGGATGTCTGCTTCCCGGTGATCATCCGCAGCGGGGTCAATCAGGATAATAAAAAGCTTCATTATGTACTTCATTATTCAGAAGAGGAAACGGTCTTTGTCTGTCCGTATGACCGGGTAAATAACCTGTTGGACGGAATGAACTATAAGAAGGGAGACAGGATTCCCTTAAAAGACTGGGATACTGTCATATTGGAGGAAGAATGATGAGCGAACACGATAAAATGATAAAGAATCCCATTCTGCCTGGTTTTAATCCCGATCCATGCATTTGCAGAAAAGGTGATGATTATTATCTGGCAGTATCAACCTTTGAATGGTTTCCGGGAATTCCCATATATCATTCAAAGGATTTAAAAAACTGGGAATTGTACACCCATGTTCTGACAGACGATGAAACCGTTGATTTAAAGAAGCTTCCATCTGCAAAAGGAATCTGGGCTCCATGCCTCACATACTGCGAAAAAGAAGATATGTTTTATGTGATCTACGGAGTCATGAATTCCATGAACGCCCGGTATTTTGATGTAAATAATTATCTGATAACTGCCAGGGATATTAAAGGTCCCTGGAGTGAGCCGGTATATCTTCATTCTTCCGGTTTCGATGCCTCCATCCTCCATGATAACGGAAAAAAATATATCGTGTCACTGGAATGGGAGACCAGGGAAGGCTATGAAAAGCCGGGTGCAATCTGTATGGTGGAATACGATCCGGGAAAAAAGGAAATTATGGGTTATCCCAGACGCATCTGGAGCGGCGGAACGGACCGGGGCTGCATTGAAGCACCTCATTTATACAGACGCGGGGATTATTATTATATCATGTGTGCAGAAGGCGGAACCGGCTATAATCATTGCGTAACCATGGGAAGATCCAAAGAGATCTGGGGACCATATGCGGCAGATCCAAAGAATCCGATCGTAACCTCAGTTCCGGGGGATTCGAATGAGCGTCACGATCCGGACCATTTAAAACCCAGATATTATAATCCGGATTCCCTTCTTCAGAAATCCGGCCATGGCAGTATGGTGGACACCCAGAATGGGGAAACCTATCTGGTACATTTATGTGCCCGCCCCTTTGTACCGGAGCTGCGCTGCACCCTTGGAAGAGAAACGGCCATTCAGAAAATGATATGGACAGACGATCATTGGCTGCGTATGGCCAGCGGGGGGAATTTAGCAGAAGTTCTGGTTGAAGAAAGTAATCTGCCTGAGAGACCAGTAAAGCAGATCCCTGACTTTGATGATTTTAATGAAGAAGAGCTGGGACTGCAGTATTACGCGCCCAGAATTATGCCCCAGCGTTTTGCTGATTTAAAAGCCCGTCCCGGTTATGTACGGATTCGCGGTCAGGAATCACGGACTTCCTTAAATCAGGTGAGCATCCTTGCAAGAAAGCTGACCTCTGTCTATGTGACTGTGACCACAAAGATGGAATTTATTCCGGAGGTTCACCAGCACAGTGCCGGACTGATTTTATATTATGACAACATGAATTATATTAATTTGAGAAAATATTACAGCGAAACTCTGGGACAGAGTGCGCTTTCCATTATCCATCTGGAGAACGGGGAGAAAACCGAATTTTTAAATACCAGGATACCGGTAAGGGATGATCCTGTTTATCTGAGGCTTACTATTGAAGGCCGTCAGTCCTGGTTCTCCTGGTGTTTTGACGGAGTGAATTACCAGAAAATCGGACGGGTCTTTGACACCACCAGATTTTCTGATGAATACTGCAGGTACGGGGAATTTACCGGTACTATGGTTGGCATTACCTGTGCAGACAGAGTAAAGCACAGCCACTATGCAGATTTTGACTTTTTTGAATATTGTGCCGATGAGGACAGAGCAGTTAATTAGAAAGATGCCCCAATCATATATCCCAGTGCCGCTCCATATAGAATCGACAGGTAGCGGTTGGAAGTGATGGGGCAGGCTCCGCTTGGGCACCCAATTTTTTTATAGTAGAGATATCCGGCAAAGCCGCCTATTGCGGTGCCAATTATTTCACTCCAAATCATGGCAGGTTCCTCCTGTTTTTTTTAATCATAGCGTTTTTAGATTCTGATTTCAGTAATAATGTCACAGAAGATCTGGCAATTAAAAGGTAAAAACTGGATAAAACGAGTCAAAAAACAGAAAGAATATCTTAATTACACCTGATATACTCAGATTATACCGGATAAAAAAACGGAAAAATCATGAGGATATGAGAGGTGCTTATGAAAAAGAAGGTATTAAGACAGTTATCGATGAAAGAGAAGGTTTCTTACGGTCTGGGTGACTGCGGTGCCAATGTTGCTGTTGCGATGTGCTCCACCTTTTTAACTGCATATTATACAGATACGGTTGGCATTGCGGCGGCTGCTATCGGAACCATGATGCTGTTGACACGTATATTTGATGGAATAACAGATATTTTCATGGGAGTGATAGTGGACAGAACCAGCACCAGATGGGGAAAGGCCAGACCCTGGCTGCTCTGGACCGCGCCCTTCATGGCATTGGCCCTTATTTTGTTGTTTCATGTACCTGGTGATTTCAGCAGCGGAGGAAAACTGGTATATATCTATCTTACATACATTTTTCAAAGCTGCATTGTGTATACAGCAAATAATCTGCCGTATAATGCACTGCTGTCCCGTATGACACTGAATGTCAATGATCGTGCTTCTGCAGCCTCCATCCGCTTTGTAATGACTCAGATTACCACTCTCATCATTAATGCGGTAACGGCAGGGTTACTTGCTACTGTCGGATGGTTTGTTTTATCTTTCGTTTATGGTATTATAATAATGGTTTTACTGCTCATCTGCTTCTGGGGTGTAAAAGAGCACTTAGATGAAGACGCAGAAACCGGGCTGGTGAAGGTGGAGAGAGTACCGCTTCATTTGGCTCTTCCGGCTTTATTGAAAAACAGATATTTTTATATTCAGACTTTGCTCTTCCTTTTTTTATATATTGCAATTGTCAGTACTGGATCAACTACATTTTATTTTTGCAACATTGTACTTGGAAATATAGGGATGATTACACTGATCAGCATGGCAGCTACGATTCCGGCGATGATTGTAAATCTCATTATGCCAAAATTAGTTAAGCTTTATGGAAAATGGAAACTGATGATATCAGGTGCTGTCCTGATGATCATAGGCTATTTAATAATAGGAGCGGCAGCTTCCAATGTGACGGTTGTTTTGATCGGTGTGGCAGTGAAAGGCTTCGGCATGGGACCTATTATGTCTGGTCTTTTCGCGATGACAGCAGATGTAGTTGATTATGGGGAATGGAAGACTGGAATACGTTCTGAAGGACTTGTCAACAGCTGCACTTCCTTTGGCATGAAGGTTGGCATTGGCGTTGGAGCTGCTGTCTGTACATGGATTATCGCAATTGGAGGTTATGTTGGGACCGCAGCTGTCCAATCCGCTTCAGCAGTGAATATGATCCGATTTGGATTTGGCTATAATGGAGCGATTATTTCGGGCATTTGTCTGATTCTTTGTGTTATGATGAATATAGACCGGTATATTGTCCAGATACAAACGGATCTTGAGAATAAGCGTGAAAAAAATAGAAAAGCTGGTGAATGAAATGTCGGAAACAAGTGATTTAATACGTAAGATGTTCCGGGAAGGAGACTTAAAACGTGATGCGGGTCTGACAACGCCGGATTCCATTCAGAGATACGATGATATTGTGTATGGAACTGACGCAAAATGGCAGATCCTTGATGTGTACCGGCCGAAAGAGTTACATGGAAAGAAGCTTCCAGTCATTGTAAGTGTACATGGCGGCGGCTGGGTATATGGAGACAAGGAAATCTATCAGTTCTATTGTATGGACCTGGCAAGGCGCGGCTTTGCAGTGGTGAATTTTACTTATCGGCTGGCGCCGGAAAACAAATTTCCGGCTTCCATAGAAGATACGAATCAGGTATTTTCATGGGTTATAGAGAATGCTGAGACCTATGGTTTTAACAAAGAGCATATTTTTGCTGTGGGAGATTCTGCGGGAGCCCATATCCTCGGATTATATGCGGCGATTTGCACCAATCCTGACTATGCCCGTCAATATCCGTTTCAGACACCAGACGGTTTTGCACCGGAGGCGATTGCATTAAACTGCGGCGCATTTCATATGGAATATGAAAAAGAAAGCGATGATAAGACGAAGTCTCTGATCGGGGAATATCTTCCCATGGGAGGCACTGTTGAGGAGCTTGAGATGATAAGCGTGGAAAAATATGTAACCGCAGATTATCCCCCTGCGTTTCTTATGACATCAGTGGGAGATTTTTTGAAAAACCAGGCGCCCATTATGGCTGAGAAACTGGCAGAATGTAATGTACCGTTTATCTGCCGCTTTTTTGGCAGTGATAAAAACCGCCTTGGCCATGTTTTTCACTGCGATATAAAATCAGAGGATGCCCGTATATGCAATGATGAAGAATGCTTCTTTTTTAATGAATTTATTAAGAAGGATAATGAAAAAGAATGAGTGAACCAATCGCAAAGCATCAGTTGTTTGAATACGAAATAAACAAT